>CAZETW010000123.1:0-4755 GCA_964515295.1 uncultured bacterium
TGACCTCTGCACGCAAACCTGTCTAAAGTTCTAAAGTTCTAATTTTGGTCTTTCACTTTTTCCTCTCATCATAATTTAAAATAACAAAATTTTAATATATGCTCTCTGAATGCTCTGCAAGCTCTGCGTTTATTCTATTTTAAGAAATGAGATCAATTAAAAATACACCCTGAACTGAATTCCGCCTGACCCCAGTTTGATGTTCTCACTGGTTACCGGTGCCAGTGGATATTTGACAAAGGGCTCAATTTGAATATCCATACCATTGCTGAATCTGTACATCATTCCCCAAGAAAAATTTAATATTTTTGCTGCATCAACCCTGTTAAAAGCAGGTATTGATTTTTCTTCTTCTTTGAAAACAATAACAGTTCGTTGAAAATTCTCATCGAATGCCAGCTGAGCAAAAAGAGGAAATTCAGAAAAAATTAACCATATTAATTAATGTTCAGTACAGTTGTAGGAGATATATTAACGATGATGATTCATCCCTAAAACAGACTAAGTGGCATTCAGTTCTATACGCATTACTGTTCCTTTTTCGGGTTTACTTTCTTTAACATAAAGTTTACCCCCGTGGTAATCTTTAATAATACGTTTTGCCAGAGATAATCCTAACCCCCATCCCCGCCTTTTGGTGGAATATCCCGGTTTGAAAATATGTGTAAGGCAGGAACTGTCAATTCCTTTACCATTATCTTCAACCTCAATGAAAATTTTATTCTTACTATTGGTAAACGTTCGTACATAAATTATCCCCTCTTTTTTATCAATAGCATCAAGGCTGTTTTTTAACAGATTTTCAATTACCCAGGAGAATAAATCATAATTTATTCTAATGTCAGGTATATCCTGAAAATCTTCATAAATAGTAATGCTTCGTCCCATTCTCGGGGTTTGTTTCTGAACATATTTCACCATTTCTGATAATACTGACGTCACATCAACTTTTTTTAAGGTTGGTCTGGAGCTTATTAAAGAAAATCGTTGCGTAACCCGATGCAGACGTTTCAAATCCTGCTCCATCTCCTGGAGTATTTTCGGTACATCAACATTCTGGCGGGTCCTCATTACTTCCACCCATCCCATTAATGATGACAGAGGGGTTCCGAGCTGATGAGCAGTTTCCCTTGCCATCCCCACCCAGATACTGCGCTGCTCACTTCTTTTTAAGTTTGCATATCCGATAAATCCCACCATGATAAATATTCCTATCAATCCAACTTCTACATAGGGAAGCCATTTCAGTTGATTTATTAAAATTGAATCTCCGTAATAGAGGTATCCGAACAAAGTCTCCTCATACTTTACCGGGATAGGTTCACTGGTCTGTTCAAACCTTCTTAATATATTTTTTACTTTTTTTATAGCTTCCGGGGAACTGTCAGCAGGATCAACTGAAATACCTTTCCAGGCAATCGGTACTTTTTCTGCATTTGTATGAATAATGGGCAGATCTTTACGCTGTATAACTTCTTCAAAAATGAATCGTAAATTACTGTTTGATGTCTGTGCCACCCGTGCATGCATCTTAGCATAGATATCAACAAGATATCTGGATTCCATTCTTAACTGATTGATAATATCCTGAATATAAAAATGTAAAACAAGACCTACAATAATCACAAAAATAAGAAATATACCTTTTAAACCCCCGAGAAATTTAAATAAAAAAGTTTTTAAATATTCTGTTTTAATATTCATTTTTCTGCTTCACTGCATATAATTAATGATTTTTTAAACGGATATTTATTTTTCCAATAATAATATTTGAATTCACTTCAATAAAGATTTCATAATCAAAAAAAATTTATTCATATCCACTGGATAATATACTGTTAAAAAGCAATTTAAAGGTACCCCAGGTCTGGGCTCTGTTCTGCACTCCGAAACCAAACATGATTATTCTCCCCTTTCCTGCCGGTATTTCAGCAAGAACGGACTTACCAGCTATTTCTTCCCAGCCAATAAGCCAGCCGCTGCGCAATGGATTGGTGTCCTCATAATAACCCACTGCATCTAATTTCCGGGGATAGCTGTAAAGTCTGAAAGCGGGACTGTTGGTTACCCGTATAACCGCATGAGATTTCATACCCCGGGATAAATTGTGATCCTTATCAAGTTTTATTTCCAGCAAGGATCCCGGAGCATAGTATTCTTTGGATTCAAGCTCTCTTGTAACATTGTAAGCAGGTAGTCCTAATTTTTCTATACCGAAGTCACAGGCATCTCCCAATAAAATAAGAGTACCACCATCTATCACAAAGGATAATAAATTCTGTACACCCTTGGCACCAATACCCCCTTTATATTTTTTCGGAACCAAAGGAGTTCCCAATCTGTCTGAAACCCTCCATCTGTAGGTGCCGTCGACAATGCTGTTTGTCCTCATATCAGGAATGATAAGAGCATCAAGATCATTATTAAGATTTCCGTTGATAATCTGCTGATTATGCACAGGAGTGTAACTGAATCTGAACGTATCCAGAACCAGCCTGGTCCATCCTTCATCCATACTTGCCAGCCAGGACTGATATATGCCCAGACGAACAGGATTGAATCTCACTTTTTCATCCGTTAATTCACTGGAGCAGGATCGTACCGGTACTTCAAACTTTTCCGATAATTCCTGTAATTCCTTTTGAACCCCTCTTTTGTTTTTCAGAAATACAGCATCTGCCGGAAAATCTTTACCGTTTTTTTCAGAACCATTTTCAAGCTGAAACAATTCGATTCCTTCATTCAGGAGCTTATTAATGAGGATATAGGCATTATTATATCTTCTCTGAAAGAACAAGTACTCAGCATCTGGATTAATAATGGTCTCCGGAATAATTGAAATGTACTCTGTTAAGTGAAGTTGCAGATCGAGCGGTTCATCAACTTTTTCCACTTCTACACCCATTAACAGAGGCAGGGTCCAGCCTGTATAATCATAGGGCCGTTTAGGAGGGCCCTGGGGATATTCTGTGAGATTAGGATATTTCTGCGGTTCCATTAAATCACTGATGCAGGGACGGCTGGGCTGGGCTAAAGGAATGACAAATGTATGCTGAGGATATTCTTTTCCCTGATAGGTAAAGTCTGATTCTGTTTTGTAGATCCTGACACCGTTGAACTGCAGCCTCTTTAACATCTCTGCTGCAGAATTCGGATCATGCTGGTTCGGAGGGATGATATAGGCATATGGGTGTTCGGTGTTCCCTTTTTCAATGGCATCTCTGTTCATGAAATAAAAATTTTTCAGAAATTTTTCTTTATGCACACCTGCCAGACTGAGCAGGGAATAAATGGATGACTTTTCATATTCTATTATATCCCGCAAACGCCACCATCCCCCGGGCCAGGGATCAAGAAAATTGTTGGCTACAGCATAAGCCGGCAGTTCAGGCCCGTAACTGCCCAGACTTCCTCTGGGAAAATAAAGGGGAGAGGCAATTCTTACACTTGCCATTTCACATAAAATTCCCACCATATTATGCCACAGAGGGGTTTTGGACAGTGTCCCTTCAAAATAGGCATTAAAGGTTCTGCCGGAAATAATACCCTGGTATCCCTGGGTATGCAGGTCTGCAACAATATGTTTTCCTGCCATATTTGTCAGGGCCATGGCAGTCGGATTAACCTTGGGATTGACCGGATCATCATAAGGGGGAAGAAAAATACGGGCGCCGGAAGATCCCATCTGATGCTGATCATACACAATTTCCGGAAACCATTCTTTATACAGTATTTCACCCACCAGCCTGGTTTCTTTCAGATTAAAAAAGAACCAGTCCCGGTTGTTATCATGGCCGGCATAATGATGATAGGTCCAGGGCATACGGCAGCCTTCATAGGGAGTGCCTACATGTTTTTCATACCAGTTAACCACCATCTGCTGACCGTCAGGATTAACAGAAGGAATCATGATCACGATCACCTCTTTAAGAATATCTGATTCCTGACTGACTGAACTGCAGGCAAGGTCATAAGCTATCTCTACTGATGCCTGACTTGCTGCGATCTCGGTTGAGTGTATATTAAGTGTGATCAGAACAATGGTTTTGCCGATGTTGATCAGACTGTCTGCCTGCTGTTCAGTAAGATTGTAAGGATTGGCCAGAGCCTGCTGGATCTCTTTATAATCAGATAGATTTTTTAGATTCTCCCGGGTTGAGAGTACAGCCATAATAAAAGGTTTCCCCAGGGTTGACTGGCCCAGCTTTTTTACAATGATTCTGTCTGAATTTTCATCAAGTACAGAAAAATAGCCGGTTATTTCCTCCCAGTCAATGAGTTTACGGTCATCACCCATCTGAAATCCAAAATAATCTTCCGGAGATTTCAGACTCTGGGAAATAAGACCACTATATGTAAATAAACAGAAAATTAACATGATCATTACTGGTGACCTGCGCTTCATATTCTTCCTCCTTTTTTTGAGTGGTCTGCGGTCTCTTTCAATATATCGCCCCTAAAGGGGCTTGGATTACTAAGAACTTCTTTACTATAAATATATCGTCCCTGACGGGACTTCGATGATCATTATACATTATACATTATTCATTCTAACATTAAAACCCCCAAATAAATAGCAACGAACAAAACGAACTATTTCTATTTTTTTATCTTTTGTATTTTGTCTTAGTGTCATAGAGTCGTTGAGTCTTAGAGCCCTGAACTCCTCAACCATCACGCCGTCTGCCGTCCACGGTCTTTCTAAATAATTATAACCTATACCATATACCTATTACCCAATAACCTCCATTCTCC
>CAZETW010000123.1:4855-6960 GCA_964515295.1 uncultured bacterium
GCTGCCATTTCAGCCATTCCGTCTCTGGTTTCAACCGACGCACTACCAATATGGGGAGTAATTATCACATTATCAAGTGTTTTTAATGTCCTGGGAATCTCCGGTTCGTTTTCATATACATCCAGACCGGCAGCATATAGTATCTTCTGCTGCAGTGCCTTGACCAAAGCGTTCTCATCCACCACCGGCCCTCTGGAAGTATTGATCAATACTGCAGTAGGTTTCATCAAGGTAAATTCCTTTTCACCAATAAGATGATAGGTTGAATCCAGCAGTGGTACATGCAGGCTGATAAAATCACTCTTCTTGAGTAGTTTGTTCAACTCAACCTTTTTGGCAGAAAATGAAAGATTTCCGGGTTCAGAGTTATCATAGTAAAGAATATTCATATTAAATCCCAATGCACCTCTTCTGGCTACTGCTGTACCGATTCTTCCCATACCGATGATACCCAAAGTTTTTTCATAAATATCCTGTCCGCAGAGCAAACGCGGTCCCCAGGATTTGAATTTTCCTGCTCTGGTGAATCTTTCTGCTTCCCCAAGTCTTCTGGCTGCTGCCATGAGCAGACTGAATGCCAGATCAGCAGTAGTTTCAGTAAGAATATCCGGGGTGTTGGTAACATAGATTCCTCTCCTGGTTGCATGATCAATATGGATGTTATTATATCCAACTGCATAATTGGCAATTATCTTAAGATTTTCCCCGCTATCTATAACATCTTTATCAATCTTCTCAGTAAGCAGACACAGCAGAGCATCTGCATCTTTTATTTCTTTTATAAGTGCTTTTCTGTCACAGAAATCTCCGTCACTGATGACAGTTACCTGTTTGAAATGTTTTTTAAGCAGCTTTATACCCGCTTCCGGAATGTTTCTGGTTATAACAACTTTTTTCATACTTTTTTCCTCCATTTGCTATACGCTCTACAAGCAGCTTCCCGGATAAGTTCAGGATGCCGCTTAAAATACCTGAGCGGCTTTTGTATTCCCCGGGAAGCATCTTCTATAACTGAAATATGTTTACTTGTATTCTTCTCATAATCAGCACCCAACGAACCGGCTACCACAATTACCGGCTTGTTATGATTTTTTGCTGCGCACAGTACTCCGTAAATCGTTTTACCTGTTGCCGTCTGAGCATCAAAACGTCCTTCTCCTGTTATTATCACATCACTGTCGCTGACATATTTTCCCATCTGAACAGCATCCATAATGAAATCAATACCGGATATCAGTTTTGCATCCAGAAAAACTCTGAGACCTGCTCCCAGTCCTCCGGCCGCACCTGCTCCGGGAAGATCTGCAATATTTTTATACAGAGATTTATTTACCGCTTCATCAAAATTTTTAAGTCCCTGATCAAGAACTCTGACCTGAGAAGGAGACGCTCCTTTCTGCGAAGCATATACAAATGCTGCTCCGTTTTTTCCGTGCAGAGGATTCTGTACATCGGAAGCTGTCAAAAATGTACATTGCCTTACCCGGGGATCAATAGTACTGCTGTCTATAGAATGCAGTTCAGCCAGGGATTCACCGCAATATCCTCTCTGTCTGGAGGTCTGTATTTCAATATGATTTCTGTTAAAAAACTTCACCCCCAGTGACTGGGCCATTCCCATACCGGCATCATTTGTGGAAGATCCACCGATCCCTACAATAATTTTACTGCATTCTTTATCCAGGGCTGCCTTGATCAGCTCTCCCACTCCAATCGTTGTTGTATAAAGAGGATTTCTTTTCTTCTCCGGAACAAGATGTAAACCGTTAGCCTCTGCAGCCTCAATGATCGCAGTACCCGGATCATTTTTCATGATTCCATACCTGGCAGACACTTTTTTATTTCTGCCCAGCGGACCTGCAACCTTTTTTTTGTGAATATGCAATAAAGAAGATAATGCGGTCAGCGTACCTTCACCGCCGTCAGCCAGAGGAATTATTTCTGTCTTCACCTGAGGGTCAGCCTTTTGAACTCCTTCTGCGATATGTTCACTGACTTTCAGGGCTGAAAATGTTCCTTTAAATGAATCGGGGCAGATTAATACTTTCATGAGTGCTGATTATTGGTTAAAATTTTCTTTTGATATTAATTAATATAATTACTTA
>CAZETW010000124.1:0-6942 GCA_964515295.1 uncultured bacterium
TTGATTTTAACTCTGAAGCAAATCTAGGCAAAACCAAAGACCGGAATCGGCGTTTAAAGAATCTTATTGATGACTTCAACAAACCAATTTTAAATTTCCGACCTTCTGTAATTGGTACTGAGGATATAATCGGTAATGCTTACATGTATCTTATTGAACGTTTTGCTTCTGATGCAGGGAAAAAAGGTGGTGAATTTTATACACCACATCAAGTATCACAATTGTTAGCAAAATTATTAAAACCGCAATCTGGGAATCGTATATGCGATCCGGCTATTGGTTCAGGTTCGTTAGCTATTACAGTGGCGGAAGAAGTACCGGATCATAATTTCCGTATTTACGGGCAGGAAAGCAACGGCAGTACCTGGGCTCTGTGTAAAATGAATATGTTTCTGCATGGTATGGATGCGGCAGATATCCGCTGGTGTGATACCCTGAACAGCCCGGATTTAATTGAAGGTGACAGTCTGATGAAATTCGACATTGTAGTGGCTAATCCTCCTTTCAGCCTGGATAAGTGGGGCAAGGAAAATGCAGAAAATGATACATACAATCGTTATCACCGGGGTATTCCTCCCAAAAGCCGGGGTGACTATGCCTTTATTCAGCATATGGTAGAAACTGCCTACGAAGATACCGGAAAAGTAGGGGTGATCGTGCCCCATGGTGTTTTGTTTCGCGGAGGTGCAGAAGGACGTATTCGAGAAAAACTTATAGAAGAGAATTTGTTTGAGGCTGTGATCGGACTTCCGGAAAATCTTTTCTTCGGCACTGGTATTCCGGCAGCAATCCTGATATTTAATAAAGGCAAGACCACTGATAAGGTGTTATTTATTGATGCCAGTAAAGGATTTGAAAAGGGAACCAGACAGAATAAGCTGCGGGATAAGGACATTGAGAAAATAGTTAACACCTATCGAAAATTCAAAACCGTTGACAAATTTTCTTATGTGGCTTCTCCTGAGGAAATAAAAGAAAATGACTACAATCTCAACATTCCTCGATACGTTGATACCTTTGAACCGGAACCTGAGGTGGATATTGAGGCTGTTCAAGAAGAAATTAATGAACTAGAAACTGAACTTGAAAAGACACGCAAAGAGATGAATAAGTATCTAAAAGAACTTGGTTTTTCATCATAAATAATTGATTGGAGATAAAAACATGAGTTTTGATCCTAATGTTCCCTATAATGACTTACCATTACTACCACCGGATTGTAATCTGGATTCAGCTGATATTCTAAAAAAAGCTATTTTGGCCGGTCGTACACTTGCAGAGTTAAAAGGATTAGGTAACACTATTCCAAACCAGAGCATTCTTATTAATTCTATTACTTTGCAGGAAGCCCGAGACAGTTCCGGGATTGAAAATATTGTTACAACTAATGACGCCTTATTTAAAGCGTTTACTGCCAGTACAAAGCAAATTGATACGGCTACTAAAGAGGTGCTTCGTTACCGAGAAGCGCTTTGGGAAGGATTTAATAATCTCAAAAAGAATAATCTATTGACTACGAATAGTTTTATTCATCTCATGCAGATGATAAAACAGAATAATTCCGGTATTCGCAAGACTACCGGAACACATCTTAGTAATGACAGAACTGGCCAGATTATATATACACCGCCAGAAGGTGAACACATTATTCGAAACAAGCTTAAAAACTTGGAGGAATTTATACATTCTGACGATGGTATTGACCCCTTAATTAAACTGGCCATTATTCATTATCAATTTGAAGCTATACATCCCTTTGCAGACGGTAATGGCAGAACAGGAAGAATTATCAATATTCTTTATTTGGTACAGCAACAATTGCTGGATTTACCAGTGCTCTATCTCAGCAAATACATTATTGATCATAAAAATGATTATTATCGCTTGATTCGTTCAGTAACAGCCAAACAAGAATGGAAACCCTGGATTCTTTTTATGCTGAAAGCAGTAGAAGAAATGGCAAAATTCAGTCGTAAACGTATTCTGGATATTCGCAATTTGATGGAACAAACGATTGAAAAAGCTAAAGCTAAATTGCCTTCACGTGTTTATTCTAAAGAATTGATTGAGTTGATCTTTCATCAACCATATTGTAAAGCCAGTTTTTTAGGTGAGGCAGGAATTGCAAAGCGTCAGTCAGCAGCAGAATATCTGAAAGAACTGGAATTTATTGGAATTTTAAAAAGTAAGAAGATCGGCAAGGAAAATCTTTATTTAAACGTTAAACTCTATGAATTACTATCTGGATAACATGTCGATATTATCGACATGTTCAAAAAATATGTCGATAATTTTACATATTATCGACACGTTTATTACATATGTCGATTCTATCGACATATTCTTATATCTAAAAATTATTTAAGTAAAATTAATATTAGTGGATATGGTAATTATGAAAAAAATAAACCCAACTAATTGGAAATTTTTAGAATTTGGAAATTTTGTTTCACGTTCTGATAAGAGATTTAATCCAAAAAAGGAAAAAAAGAATTATAAGTGCATTGAACTTAAACATATTGAGGAAGAAACAGGTAGATTAATTGGTTATACCTATTCTCAAAAACAAAAAAGTATAAAAAATAAATTCAAAAAGGAAGAAATTTTATATGGAAAATTACGACCGTATCTTAAAAAATTTTGGATAGCATGTTTTGATGGTGTTTGTTCATCTGAAATTTGGGTATTAAATAGTATAAATGATAAATGTTCTAATAAATATTTATTTTATCTTATTCAAACAAATCTCTTTAATCAAATAGCCAATATAAGCTCCGGAACAAAAATGCCTCGTGCAGATTGGAGATTAATTGCTGAATATCCATTTTCGATACCACCTAAAAAAGAACAAGATAAAATTGTTCAAATACTTTCCACTTGGGATCATGCTATCATTACTCTCGAAAAGCTAATTAATGCCAAAAAACAATACAAAAAAGCTCTGATGCAGCAGTTGCTTACTGGGAAAAAACGGTTTCCGGAGTTTGAGGGAGAGCCATGGATTGAAGTTAAGTTGAAAGATATTCTTTCTACAATTGAATCTGGTAAAAGACCTAAAGGCGGTGTTTCAAAAATAAATATTGGTATATCAAGTTTTGGTGGGGAGAATATTAAAAATGATGGTTATGTTCTTTATGATGTAGTAAAAAAAGTTCCTGTAAAATTTTTTGAGACAATGAAATCAGGAATTCTGTGTGATAAAGATATTATAATAAACAAAGATGGTGCACAGACTGGAAAGATTGGATTTTATAGATCAAAACATCAAAAAGCTTGCATTAATGAACATTTATTTCTACTTAGGGCTAATAAGGGTAAAATAGATCAAGGATATTTATTTTATCTATTATCATCAAATATTGGACAAGGTCAAATTAAATGTGTGATTAGTGGTTCTGCGCAGCCAGGAATAAATAGCAATTTTATAAAAATATTAAGATTCAAAATTCCAAAATCATTAAATGAACAGATACAGATTAGAAAGCTTTTTTCTAATATAGATTCTGAAATAAATTTATTAAGAAAAAAAGTTAAACATTTAAAAATCGAAAAAAAAGGGCTTATGCAACAGTTACTGACTGGTAAAAAAAGGGTTGTATAAATATAAATTATTATAACGGATAAAACATTGAAAATAATTTTTATCATAATCCAAATTATTTTTCTCGATAAGTTATTTTTCATGCTCTGTGAGGTGTTTCTTCACCTCACAGATAAAAACTGGAAGGTGATGAACACCTTCGGCAGGGATAACAAGAGTCATAATCGCAGATGGTCACAGATGCCGCAGATGACACAGATGAATAACGTGTGCAGTAATTTTTATCTGCGTCATCCCTTCATCTGCGTTATCTGCGGTTCAGACAATTAACTATGGCAGAATATAAATACAAAGACATTTTAAAGCTCCGCAGTGGCTCCTGCTCCTGCGGTCAATGAAGAAATGAGGAATAACGAGTATTAATCTTAATTATAGATTTCTTTAATAAAGGTTTTAAACAAAAATTTAAATAAAAGGGTAAACAATGATACCTTCTTATCTTGAAGATAAAGATTCTCAAATACCAGCTATCCAGTTACTGCAGCAATTGGGGTATGAGTATCTTTCGCCGAAACAAATAATGGAGCTGCGGGATGGGCTGGCGTCGAAATTTATTCTGGAAGATGTTCTTATTTCACAATTGAAAAAAATCAATAAAATTGATTATAAAGGTCAGGAATATCCCTTTGCATCTAATATATATCAGCGTGCCTGTCATGATCTGCAGCATTTTCTGGATGAAGGATTGGTGAAAACCAATGAAAATATTTATGATCTGCTTACTCTGGGGAAAAGTTATGAACAGGTGATTGAAGGGGACAAAAAGAGTTTTCCCTTCCAATTCATTGATTGGAAGAATCCCCAAAACAATGATTTTAAAGTGACAGATGAATTTGAAATAAAGGGGAGGAAAAGCAGGCGATTTATTGATATTGTGTTATTTGTCAATGGTATCCCCTTTGTAGCCATCGAATGTAAACGACGGGATAAGCAACATTCTCTAAATGAGGCTGTTTCTCAGCATCTTCGCAACCAAAAACCGGATGATGTGCCCGGATTCTTTCATTTTACCCAGATGTTGATTGCAACCAATGTAAATGAATTTAAATATGCCGTAACCGGCACCACCAAACCATTCTGGTCAATATGGAGGGAAGAAGAGGGGAATGAGAATACAGTGAGAGAACTCATTTCCGAGCCGGATACTGAACCGCTATGGATAGAGCGATTACACAAGCACTATGAAGAATCTCCTAAAACGGATCTGCAAGAACGAATACCTACCCTTCAGGATAAAAATCTTTATAATTTATGTCGCCCTCAGCGATTATTGGAGTTAATTAAGAAATTTACAGTCTTTGATAATAATATCAGAAAGATTGCCCGCTATCAGCAATACTTCTCTGTAAAACACATGCTGAAAAGAGTGCATCAAAAAGATAAAAACGGCAGACGAAAAGGAGGGGTAATATGGCACACCCAGGGAAGCGGAAAGTCCATCACTATGGTATTCATGTCAAAGAACTTGGCCCTGGATGAAAAAATTTCTCCTCATCGGATGATACTGGTGACAGATCGGACTGATTTGGATGAACAATTATATAAGAATTTTAAAAGCTGCGGAAAGGAAATTACCAAAGCCAGAACCGGTAAGCACTTGGGAAAACTCATCGAAGATCCGGGCGAACAGAATATTTCTACTTTAATACATAAATTCGATGCAGCCTTAAACCAATATACCTTTAAGAATACATCACCGGATATCTTTGTACTTGTAGATGAAAGCCACCGGAGTCAATACGGCATGATGCATGCAAAAATGCGCAAGGCATTACCCAATGCCTGTTATATTGGTTTTACAGGGACACCATTAATGAAAGATGAGAAAAATACTGCCAGAAAATTCGGTGGTATCATTGATTCCTATACCATGGACCGGGCTGTTAAGGATGAAATGGTAGTACCGATTTTATATGAAGGCAGAGCTACCATAATAGATACCTGGAAAGAAAAACTTGACCGTGAATTCGAAGAGGATATGAAAGGAATGGTTCGGGAACAGCGGGCTGAATATAAAGCACGGTTTTCATCTTTGAATGAAGTACTTAAATCACAAAAGGTGATTGAAGAGATTGGACGTAATGTTATCGAACATTATAACAAAAACCTAAAAAGTACACCTTTTAAAGCCCAATTGGCTGTACCTGGAAGAAAAACAGCAGTACGATACTATCACTATTTTAAAGAAAGAAAAAAGATCAATGCCGAGTTAGTAATATCACCTCCTGATACCAGAGAGGGCAATGATGAAATTTATAAAGATCCCAAAAGCGAAGTTCAAGTGTTCTGGCGGCATATGATGGATAAATATGGAACCAAGGAGGATTATGAAAGAAGTATTATAAACCTGTTTAATTCTGATGGTGAAGATGTAGAACTTCTGATAGTGGTTTCTAAACTGTTAACCGGTTTTGATTCACCTCGGAATACAGTACTGTATTTAGCAAAATACCTGGAAGAACATAACCTTCTGCAAGCTATTGCCCGGGTAAATCGAGTTTATAATGGTAAAGATTATGGTTTTGTTATTGATTATATAGGTATTTTAAAAACCTTAACCGAAGCTTTGACAACCTATAAAGCTTTGCAAAAATTCGATGAAACTGATCTCATGGGCACCATTACTCCCATACAAGAAGTGATTGAAAAGTTACCCCAGTATCACAGTGATTTGTGGGATGTGTTTCGGCAATGTACTGATATCAAAGATAAAGAAGCTGTAGAACGCTATTTACGCCCAGAAGATAGAAGAGATGAGTTTTATGAAAAACTCTCCCAGTTTGCCAGAACTCTGCAAACAGCATTTTCAGCGGATAATCTTTTTGATATAATTGATGAAGAGGATATCATTCGGTATAAAAATGATCTGAAATTTTTTGAAAATCTTCGTCGTTCAGTCCGTATCCGTTATGCTGAATCCATTGATCATAGAGAATATGAAGCCCGGGTAAGGAAATTACTGGATTCTTATGTCGGTACAGAAGGAATTACTCAAACCATTGAACCCATTGATATTTTTAGTAAGGATTTTAATGAAAAACATTTAGAGACAGAAAATGAAACAGACGCTTCCAAGGCTGACAGAATTGCCAGTAACACTAAAAAAGTGATAACTGAACGTATGGATGAAGACCCGGCCATGTATCGAAAATTTTCCGATATGATTGACGAGTCCATACAAAAATACCCTGAGTACTTCGACAACTACGTTTACAAGGCCAGGTTCCTGTATAAATTTTACGGGAATGAACAAGAAGCCCTCGAGCTTCTTGACGCGGTTTTGAAAAAAGAACCCGGCGTCCTCCCGAAAGAGACCCAGGCCAACAAGACCGCGCAAAAAG
>CAZETW010000125.1:0-6864 GCA_964515295.1 uncultured bacterium
TCTGTTTGTGATTTTGAATTTGGTATTTATAATTTATTTGTTATTTGGTACTTAGAATCTGGAATGTAAATTTTTTGTATTTTGTCTTTTGGATTTTGTCTTCGTGTCATATGGTCATAGTGCCTAAAGTTTTAAGTACTCCGGTAACTTTAAGTACTCCAGGCACTTTCAACTTTAGACACTTTAGGCCTCTTTTCATTCTCCTTTCTCCCTTCTCCCTTCCTGCCCTTCGTGGTGAAGATAAAATTCATTGCTTTTTAATATGTTATTGTTTAAATTATTATGATTATCAAATAGTTAAACAATCAAATAAGGGAACTAAACATGGATCGTACATATTTTATCGACCATAAAGGTACGAAAATTCTATTAGTGGATTTTTCCGGCACTAAGCCTGATCAGGAATTCTATGATGCAATTGAGCAAGCTAAAAAGATAATCCACTCCCAGCCTGAAAAATCTGTACTTGCTCTTTTTGATGCTACTGACGGTCATTTTGATCAGGAAGTAATAAACGAATTAAAAGAATTTGCCAAGTCAAATACTCCTTATATCAAAACTTCTGCGCTGGTTGGTGTAACCGGTCTTTTGAACATTGCCTTGATGACAATATCAAGATTCGCAGGCCGGGATTTTAAAACCTTTAAAAACCGGGAGGAAGCCCTGGACTGGTTGATCACTCAGTAAACCAGTTATTTTATACCTCCATCCTCAAACCCCTGTACCGGAGCTCGGATAAGAAAATTTTGTTTTTATAATATTTTTCCAGGTTCTCCTGCATTACTGTAAAACATCATGAACCTGGAAAAAACTATTATTATAAAAGAAAACCATAATACTCCCTTGACATTTTGCCCTAATTTGTTTAATATAAAGTAAAGATAATTTATACTTCTCTAATCCTGAAAACTGACAGTAACTGAAATATACGTATTTCTGCATTTAAGTTAAATACCTGAGCATTAACTTTTATTTATTATAACAATGAGAGTAGTGATTCAAATAGTATTCTGATTTTAAATACTGAGAAACAAGCCCTTCATTGGCCAAAACTTAAAAAAGAGTGAAGGAGGAAAACACTACATGGCAAAATCAGAACTGGAAAAATATAAATCCTATGTCTCTGAGCAGCTCCAAAAACTTACACCAATTTTACAGAAATATGCTATGGGAGATTTGTCACCATCCATTCCCATTCCTGAAAAGGAGAACGAGTTTACTGAACTGCTGGTGGCTTTACAGCTTATGGTGGACGACTTCAGAGAAATGGTAAAGGAAAAAGACAGCATAATCAGCAAATATAAAAAAACAGAACAAGCGCTGAAGAAAAGCGAAGAACGTTTGAATTTAGCAGTACAAAGTGCCCATATTGGACTCTGGGATCAGAATTTTAAAACAGGAGAAGTCATACGTAACCGGCAATGGGCTGAAATGCTGGGATATACATTAGAAGAAATTAATTCAGATATCAACGCATTTTTTAATCTGCTGCATCCTGATGACAGGACGGCAGTAAAAGAAACAATTCATAAACACGAAACAGGTAAATTTGAATTTTTCAATATTGAACACAGAATGAAAACCAAAAAAAGAAAGTGGAAGTGGATACTGAATTGTGGTAAAATAGTAAAAAGGAATTCAAAAGGTAAACCGATAAGAGCAATCGGGGTACATATTGACATCAACAAACGCAAGCGGGCTGAAGAAACTCTGAGAAATTCTGAATTAGAAAAACAAATTATACTTGACAGTCTGGTGGAACATGTAATATATCAAGATACTGACATGAAAATTATATGGGCAAACCAGGCTGCATGTAAATCAGCAGGATTGACCCGGGAAGAACTGATAGGCCGTTATTGTTATACCATATGGGCTCAGCGTAAAACCCCTTGTCCCGACTGTCCGGTGGTAAAATCCATGAAATCACACAAAGCTGAGGACATTGAAAAGTCAACTCAGGATGGAAGGATGTGGTTTATCCGTGGTTATCCTGTGTTTAATGAAAAGGGAGAAATAACAGGCGGGATCGAGCTCACACTGGATACTACAGAGAAAAAAAAGACGGAAGATGCTTTACGTGAAAGTGAAGAACGTTACCGGGCTGTGGTGGAACATTCCCATAATGGAGTTCTCATTGTGGGAGAGAACTATAAGTTTATTTATGTTAATGACACATTGTGCAGAATGCTCGGCCGGGAACGTGAAGAAATTATCGGCCATGATTTCAGAGAATTTCTGGATAAAAAAAGTAAATTTTTGGTAAAAGATCGCTATATCCGACGTCAACGGGGAGAGAAAATACCTTCCCGATATGAATTTGTTATTGTCAGAAAAGATGGTGAAAAAAGACATGTGGAAATCAGTTCTACTATTGTAAAGGATTCACGAAACAGAATAAAAACTATAGCACAAATTTTAGATATAACTGACCGTAAAAGAGCAGAAGAGTCGCTTCGGGAGAGCGAAGCCAAGTACCGGTCTTTAATTGAAAATTCCAATGATGCTATATATCTGCTCTACAACCGGAAATTCGAAATCATTAATAAAAAGTTTGAAGAACTGCTAAGTGTCACTGCCGAAGATGTACAAAAACCGGATTTTGATTTTATGGAGCTAGTCAAACCGGAAGATCGTTCCCTGATCAAAGACAGAATGGAAAAAGTATCAAAAGGAGAACAGGTTTCTCTCAGGTATCAATTTACAGTTGTCAGGCCTGACGGGCGCGAACTCATTTTAGAAACATCCGTCTCCTATATACCCTATAAGCAGGGAACCGCAACTCACGGTATACTGCGTGATATGACTGAACGTATTCATACAGAGAATCAGCTCAAAGACAGTTTGAAAGAAAAAGAAGTGCTGTTAAAAGAAATTCATCACCGGGTAAAGAACAACCTCAATGTAATAACCAGCCTTCTTAATCTGCAATCCAGAAAGATCAAAACAAAAAAACAAGCCATGGATGCTTTTAAAGAGAGTAAGGACCGGATTTATGCCATGGCTATGGTCCACGAGAAACTCTATCAGTCGGGAGTGTACTCAAAAATCAACATGAAAGATTATACCGAAAAGCTCATCCTGAACCTGCAGACAATTTATCCTTCTGAAGCTTATATTATCTGTGTACCTAAAATAGATACTATCGATATTGACATTAACCGGGCTATTCCCTGCGGTCTTCTGTTGAATGAACTCATTACCAATGCCTTAAAACATGCTTTTAAAGGCAGATCAAAGGGTAAACTTATTGTTGAATTTCACCAGTTGAAAAAGGGCAAGTACAAAATCAAAGTAAAAGACAACGGAGTGGGTTTATATAACGACGGCGGTGCTAAAAAAGAAGAATCCCTGGGTCTTCATTTGATCGATATATTAACAAAACAGTTAGACGGAAAATTATCCATAAAAACCAAAAAAGGGACCGAATTCCGCATTGTGTTCCCTGTTGAGAAATAGTAAAATGTGGATAAGTAACGTAATAAGAAAAACCAGTACACGAAGAAAAAATATATATATAATCTTCATGACCTTCGTGGTGAAATAAAAATCTTGATTAGTTTGGTGTTTGAGATCTGGAACGTGATATATCCCACCAGACGAGCAGAGAGTCTGCCTCTGCTGAAAAAAATCAGTCTATAACACAGACAATCCTGAAATCCGTTGGAAATCCTTTTTATTAAGAGTGTATATTGTATCGATCTTGTTCTCTTTCATCCAGTTACCTACATATGCATCCACAAAATCAATATTTAACGTATGAAAATCTTCCAGAGCCTGAAGTAATATATTCCTTTCCTGAATTTCAAAGGCTTTGCAGGCAACAATGGAACTGACTATTTCATCAATTGTTTCTTTTGAATATTTGTAAAAAGACTGTAGTGTGCATACAATTTCTGCAATAACAACCGTATTGATAACAAGGTGTACTCTCCCCTTCCGGGATTGTTCTATGAGATGTTCCAGAATAACCGCCTGTTCCGGAACATCATTAGTAAGAAAACGAAGAAACAGATTGGTGTCAACAAAACATCTATTCATGAGCACTGTGCTTTGCCTGTTGTTTTTTAACCTGATCTCTGATTTTAGAGAAATTTAGGGGGCTTTTTACTTTTACTGATCCCTTCAGCTTCATGATGTCCTGCACTGGTTTGATAATAATATAATCTCCTTGCTTGACAAATACTACCTGATCATTTGATTGCAGGTGGAGCTCATCTCTCAATTTTTTAGGAATTGTTACCTGACCTTTTTGGGTTATTGTTGAAGTAAACATTTTTTTTGATCGCTCTAAGCATCATTGCCCGGGGCGTTGTCCTATGAGGCCTCTGCCCTAAATGTATAGATACTTTCCATATAAAGCAGTTTCATTTAATATTATACGGTATCGTTTTATTATTTCTTCACATTCTTTTATGGGATATGAAGCCTAGATTTTCTACACCCTGGATTAGGAGATCCAGGGCGATCAGTTAAATTCCATGACAAAGACTGTGATCAGGAGATTAGCTTAAAACTTGTATTTACTTGTAATAGGTACCACCTTCACAAAATATACAAGTACCTCCAATTGAACAAGGTTTAGGACAAGTAATTTCTACATCTCCATTACAAGTTAAAACACATTTACCTTTTATATCCGCAAAAGCCTTATCTAATGTTATAGCTAAATTTACAACAAAAAAAAATAGAAATACGAATATGATTAAAACTTTTAAAAAATTATTTGATCTTGACATTTTTACCTCCTCTACTAAATTAATGGTTATTTATATGGGATTCCATTTTTTCATATCATTTATAAAGAAATTAATAAAATTCTTATTGTCAACCATTTTCTATTGAATTTTACACTGACAAATACACTGACAAATGCACTGACAAATCCTGTAATAATGTTTATTAGATCAGAAATTAATTTTTTAAAACTTTCCGGGTAAATTCGGTGAAGGTCAGGTTTGTTTTTCTTTTAATAAGATGGCATAAGGCACTTTCTGTCCTGAACCCCAGTCTATATGCATAATAAAAAATAACATGTCCGTTTCCCTCACTGCGGAGTATCTTTTTAAGTTCCTCTATTTTTTTATCCAAAAGATATTCTTTGGGGGTGGTTTGAAATAATACTCGAAACCAGGAATACAACTTATAGTTAATAATATAATAAAAGTAAAAAAAACAAATTATCAAGTATTTTTTAAATTTTTTTCGAAAGAATTTTCTAAAAAACCCTTGACAAACAAAAATATAATTACTACCTTTTTTATTGCTCATTCAAGAAAAGAAAAAAAGATATTTTTTTATAAAAAATTTTTTCAGCCAGTCAGGAGGAGTGATGAAAAAATTTATAATCCCAGCAGTAATTTTGCTCATAGCAATAACAGCTGCAGTATACTTGATCTTTCTGAATAAACCCAAATCTGAAAAAAACCAGTTTCAGCCCGATGAAAGTGTTGCAAATGCCGGAGTGGATGTTAAAACTGTGATTGCTCAAAAAGGTGAAATCAGTAAATTCATTACCACCAGAGCAAAAATGTATGCCATTACCAAGGGTGAGATCAAATCCCTGGTCTCCTCTGTGGTAAAATCTATTCTCATAAACGAAGGAGAACTGGTCGACAAAGGGGATCTTCTGGTAAAACTGGATACCCAGCACATACAAAATGAACTTTCACGGTGCAGAGCTGAATACATAAAAGCTGTATCCAAATTAATGTTTGAATTAAGTTCCAGTGCCAATGATTCCATATCGAATCTGTGGCAGAAATATCAAATGAATATTGCCCATGCCGGCAAAATCCCCTCTTATCCTGAACCTAAAACTGCCAAAGAAATCATCATGCTTTCACGTCTGAATGTTCAGTCCACCTACAATCAGGTAAAAGAGGCGGAATTAACCTACCAGCATTGCGACATCAGAGCCCCGTTCAGCGGCATTGTATCCAATGTGAACATATATCCCGGTGCTCAGGTCTCAGCAGGTCATACCATCTGCAGCCTTACTGATCTTTTTAGAATGAAACTGGTAATCGATATACTGGAAGAAGATATACAGTCCATCGAGATCGGATCACCGGTACTTATTGAGGGATATGAATCCAAACCGCTCACAATTACCACCATACTGCCCCAGATCCAGCAGGATCAGAATACAGGTCAGGCCCTGGCTTACTGCAGCAATCCCGGATTTTTGTTCAAAGACGGTCAGACCATTCAGGCGCAGATACGAAAACAGCTGTATGAGGACCGGCTCATGGTGCCCAGAGAAGCGCTCCTGAACCGGAATGAGCGTGATCTGGTATTTGTAGTGCAAAACGGCCTGGCAAAATGGAGATATGTTGATATCGGAGTGGGCAATTCTGAGTATGTGGAAATCCTCAAGGGTGTACAGCCGGGTGACAGTGTGATCGTGGAAGGCCACTATTCCCTGGGCCATGACGTAAAAGTGAATCCTATTTAATTCCTGCCAGGGATTACATAACTGGTCAAAGAGGTCCTTTAAAAGTGCGGAGACTATTATGAGAAGCACAGCTTCTCTTTTTAGTTCCGACCCAAGTTCAACTTGGGTCGGAGTTGGAGAATTAAAAGCCACCGAAATGAAAGTTGGATTACTTATGAATTTTGGAAAACAAAAGCTCGAATTTAAACGATTTATCTATTAAATCCGTGGCTAATGTATATACTAAAAATGTTGTATAAAGAAAGATAAAAGTATAAAATGATTTTGTCACAGATTAACGTAAATAAAATACGGTTATACTAAATCCGTGTTAATCTGTGTAAATCCGTGGCTAAAATAAATTAACTGGAAAAATCATGTTTGCCTTAAAACGACCAATTGCAATTTTAATGTTCACCATCGCGCTT
>CAZETW010000126.1:0-6803 GCA_964515295.1 uncultured bacterium
CAAAACTATCCTAATCCATTTAATCCAGAAACTACGATTGAGTATTCTCTTCCCGCTTCTGCACAGGTTGTTCTGAAAGTGTATGACATCAGAGGCAGGCAGATAGAAAAATTGGTTGATGAGTTCAAACCAGCTGGGAATTATAAAATTAATTTCCATGCCGAGAACTTACCCAGTGGCAATTATTTTTATCAGCTAAACGCTGATGGGGATATTGCTACAAAATCAATGCTATTAATCAAGTAAAAAAATCAGCAGCATTGAAAAAATAACACCCCAACAAGACACATCTTGTTGGGGTGTTTATATGGTTTTGGGGTTGTTGAGTAAGGCCTGTTCGGTGTATAATTTTTTAGTGTGTTTTATATGGACTATTTCCGTCCCTCCCCTGTTTTTATGGTATAATATTAGAGAAATTAAGCTAAAAATATATTAAAATTGAATGTATACTATCGTTCCTTTATCCACCTCACTTTCTACTCTGATAGTCCCGCCATGTTCATCAATGATCCTTTTCACAATAGCAAGCCCCAGACCTGTTCCTCTTTGTCTGGTTGTGTAGTAGGGATTAAAAATACTGTCCTTTATAGTTGGTTTTATCCCGCAGCCGTTATCCTGGATTGTTATTTGAATTGTATGTTGAGGCGAGGATGATTCAGAAGTGCTTATTGTTATTTCACCTTTATTTTCTATTGCATCCATACTGTTTTGGATGAGGTTGTTTAAGATCTGCCGCATCTGATATTTATCTGCGTTAATGATCGGAAGATTTTTTTTTAGTTTTATAGTAATTTTAATATTATCTGTATTTGCTTTTTTTAATTCAACCACAGATTGTATTATATCATTCATATTGACCGGTGATTTTTCAGGAGAGGGCAGCTTGGCAAATTCAGAGAATTTTGATGCCATATTACTGAGTGAATGTATCTCTTTGTCAATATTAATGAGGCTTTCCTGTATAGCCGGATCAGCATATTCTTTTTTTGCTGTTTTATTTCTGATTCTTCGTAATGAAATAGATATTGGAGTAAGACTATTTTTTATTTCATGAGAGATCATCCGGGCCACTTCCTGCCAGGCTGCCAGCCTTTCAGCTTGTATCAGTTTTTTTCTGGTAAATTTTAAATCATCCATCATATTATTAAAAGTATCTATCATGAAACGGAATTCATGTTTTGCTTTGGTGGTAACCGTCTGGTTCAGATCATCAGCAGCAATTCGGTTCATCCCTTTAACCAAAGCCTGTATCGGTTCACTTATTGATTGAGTAAGCTTTTTCCCTATAAAAACAGCCAGCAATGTCATACCGATCACAATTAAGGCAGCTGTACCCCAAATTAGATTTTTTTGAAGTATTGTATTTTTGATCAAGGAAAGTGCATTATATATATTCAGCGCCTGGGTAATTTCATTTTTAGCAGTAATTATTTCAGCGTCTACTTTATATACGACTGTCTTAAAAGTGGTATCATTTATATACTGATAATAGGTAAGCATACCATCATCGTCCAGATAGCTGATTTGTTTATTTCTTACATCTTTTATAATTCTCTCTTTGTTTTGACTTATATTATCTCTATTTAAACTCATTGAAAACACACAAAGGATACTGTCCTTTGTTATATAATATTTGCCTGCAAAATCAACTTCATACTGTTTTAAATTGGATTGAGATATTTGTTGGATATCAGGAAATTGATTTAAAAAGGATTTTCCCTTTTCCTGGGTTTGCTTTCTTATTGTCTCTATAGAGGTTTCAATTGCATTACTGATACCCGGAATAGTTAAATATCTTGCACTTGTAGTGAGAAGGTGGGCAGTTAAAAAGGTTAGCGGAATAACAGGCAGCATAACAAAAAGTAAAAACAGAATTGTAAGTTTTACTCTGAATCTTGATTTACGGCGGTTTATATACAAAAAAATTATTATATAGATACACAATCCGATGAAAGCCAGGAGAATTAAGAAAAAAAACAGAGTCATGCTATCCTCCAATTTTTTTTCTTTTTACCAGATAATGGTATAAGATTTCATCAAATGATTTATTGGTATTTACCGGAAGGTAGTCAATTTTATGCTGAAAGCATTCTTTTTTAAATTTTTCTAAAAATTTATTTATCTGTTCCTGATAGTCTTCTTTGATATGTTTTGGGTAGGTTTGAATTTTCTCCTGAGTTTCCATATCTATAAAAACAGTATCATCACCAAATGAGAATTGAGTTTCCATGGGGTCAAGGATCTGAAAAACAATAATTTCATGTTTTTTGTGACGAAAGTGTTTTAAAGCGGTAAGTATGGCATCCGGATCATCAAACAGATCAGATAATATAATTATTAATCCTCTTTTTTTTATTTTCTCAGCTAATATATGAAAGGTATCTGCAATCCGGGTTTCTCCTTTTGGAGTAAGTGAATCCATTTCTTTGAGAATCTGATTCAGATAACTGAATACAGATCTGGGTGGTAAATATGATTTGATGTGCTCACTAAAAGTAACGAGTCCGGCAGCATCTCTTTGACAGAGTAATAAATAGGTAAGGGCTGCACCTAAATATTGTGCATACTGGAGCTTAGTGATTTTGGAGGAAGTATATCCCATTGATGCAGAACTGTCTAATATCAGATATGCTCTTAAATTGGTTTCTTCTTCAAATTGTTTTACATAAAAGCGCTCAGTACGACCTAATACTTTCCAGTCAATATTACGAATGGAATCACCTGGTATATACGGCCTGTATTCCGAGAATTCTACTGAAAAACCATGATAAGGACTTCGATGAAGACCGGTGATAAAACCTTCAACCACCAGTCTGGCAATAATATCTAATCCGGTAAGTCTGGAGATAAATTCCGGTTGCAGATATTTTCTATAATCAATTTTTTTATTCATCAGATATAAATTCTCATAATTATTCTTTAAGATAATGATTTATATGATATAAATCAAAATCGGACGATAATAATACTTGATTTTCTTTTAAAAAAAATTTGCAATTATTGCCTATATGAATTACTATATAAGGAGATTAAATTATGCTTAGCTGTTAATTTGTTTTACAAAGTAGGAAGTATATATTTTGTTTATTAACTCTTGAAAGGATTGTATGATACAGGTTAAGGATAAACAATATAATAAGCTTATAGAAAAAGTGTATAATGAAGGGCAGCAGCATGTTTTTGACTGGTGGGATCAGATAAACGAACATTCAAAGAAAGAATTTTTAAAGCAACTTAAAGAAGTGGATTTTACTTTAATTAAACGGCTTGGAGAACAATTACAAGAATATCAGAAGGACACCTCCCAGAGAAAAGTTAACATGGAACCTCCGGATATTATCACATTACCAAAAACCGACAGTCAGAAAAGAAGGGAAAAAGAAGCCCGAAAAGCAGGGGAGGAAGTGATAAAAAAGGGACAGGTGTGTGCTTTTCTGGTAGCAGGCGGTCAGGGAACTCGTTTGGGGTATGACGGTCCCAAAGGAACTTTTCCCATAACTCCGGTTAAGGAAAAGACACTTTTTCAGCTCCATGCTGAAAAGATTCGAGCTGCTGCTAAAAGTTATGATATTACTATACCCTGGTATATCATGACCAGTGAAACCAATGATGAGGCGACAAAGCAATTTTTTAAAAAGAACAGCTATTTTGGTTTTGATAAAAATGATGTTTTCTTTTTAAAACAGACAATGCTTCCTGCACTGGATAAAAATGGTAAATTTATACTGGACAGGAAAGACCATATTTTTGAAAGTCCCAATGGTCATGGCGGTTCTCTTCTGGCTTTATATGAAAGCGGAGCCTTAAATGATATGAAAAAAAGAGGAATTAATTATATTTCTTATTTTCAAGTAGATAATGTTCTGACCACAATTATTGATCCTGTTTTTTTAGGATATCATGTGCTGCAGCAAGCGGAGATGTCCTCGAAAATGGTTCGGAAAAAATCCCCGGAAGAAAAAGTAGGCGTTTTTGGACGGGTTGATAATAAATTAAAAGTAGTTGAATACAGTGATATGAGTACAGAAGATCAGCAGGCCAGGGATGAAGATGGTAATTTAAAATACAGCGGTGGTAATATTGCGCTTCATATAATCAATGTGGATTTTGTTAGAGAAGAAGTTGAGGATGGTTTTAAGCTGCCCTACCATATTGCTCACAAAAAAATACCGTATCTTGATGAAAATGGTAAGACTAACGTTCCGAATTCTCCTAATGGCTATAAGTTTGAAACTTTTGTTTTTGATGCATTGCAGGATACCACTTTTTCCATTATAATGGAAGTTGACAGACAAAAAGAGTTCAGTCCGGTAAAAAATAAAGAAGGTTCTTCTTCTCCTGAAACGGCTAAACAGGATATGAGCAATTATTTTGCCGCCTGGCTGGAGAGAGCAGGGATTACGGTTCCCAGAGATAGCAACGGAGATGTAAAAGGTTCTATTGAAATAAGTCCCCTTTATGCCAGAACCCTAAAAGAATTTCTTGAGAAAAATAAAAAAGAAATTGATTATAAAGAGCGATTATATATTTATTAAAAGGAGGTAGTATGGAAAACATATTTAAGATTGCAGAAATAGTTGATATCGGTATTGAAAAAGAAAAAGCCCGGCGTGATTTTTATGCAGCAGTTGCAGATCATTTTGATAATGAAGACATGAAATCTCTTTTCACTAAACTCAGTAACTGGGAAGAAACTCATGTAAAAAAGTTTTCTCATATCCGGGATGATTTAAAGCAACCCAAGCTGGTGGAATCCTATCCGGGTGAACTGGATGAGTACATGAATTCTCTGGTAAGTGATAAGTTGTACAAACAAGTTTCGCCTGATAGTTTTGCCAGTAATGTAAAAACACCGCTTCAGGCCATTGATATTGGAATAGAATTTGAAAAAGATGCCATACTGCTCTTTTCTGAACTGGCACATTTTGCAAAAACTTCAAAAAAAGATGTGCTTCAGCAGCTTATCGAAGAGGAACGCCAGCATATGATGTATTTAAATAAATTAAGAAAAAAGTTTGAATAAAAAGTTTTTTTAATATGGATAGTAAAGGCGGAATTTTAAAAATCTTGATTCCGCCTTTATAATTTATAATTATGGTAGAGAAAGAACGAATCACATATCTGAATCATCAACCAGTTAATAACAGACATTTTGTGCTTTACTGGATGCAGGCTTCTCAGCGCACTGAAAACAATCATGCCCTGGAATATGCTATTAAGCTGTCTAATGACTGCAAAAAACCTTTAGTAGTCTTCTTTGGTATAACGGACAGCTTTCCGGAGGCAAATCTGAGACATTTTACTTTTATGCTGCAGGGACTTCAGGATGTCGAATCCGAACTAAAACAGCGGAATATAGGTCTGATAATCCGGCATGGTTCACCTGAGAAAGAAGTGCTCACACTTGCAGAAAAAGCAGACCTGGTTGTAGTTGACCGGGGTTATCTTAGGATACAGCGGCAGTGGAGAGAATATGCAGCAAAGCGTTTAGACTGTCTTTTCATCCAGGTAGAAAGTGAGGTTGTGGTTCCGGTTGAACTGGTGTCATCAAAAGAAGAATACAGTGCTCGCACCATCAGGGGGAAAATTCATACATATCGGGATGGTTTTCTCAATTATGTACCTCAGCAGGAGGCAGATTATCCATCTGTGAATGTAGATCTTGAATCTGTTGATATATCTTCTCTGGATACGATACAGTCACAATTAAATGTTGATCGGTCAATTCCGCCGTCAACCCTTTTCCGCGGTGGCAGTCAGTCAGCAGCTGAGTATCTAAATGATTTTATCAAACATAAGTTGGATAAGTTTTTCGAATTGAGAAACCATCCTGAACTGGACCTGGTGTCACACCTGAGTCCTTACCTGCATTTTGGACAGATATCACCCCTGACCATCGTGTTCAGGGTATTGGAAAGGCAGAGCCCCGGAGAAGAGGCCTTTCTGGAAGAATTGATTGTCAGACGGGAACTGAGTATGAATTTTGTCTATTATAACCCGGTATATGATTCCTATAAAGCAATTCCTTCCTGGGCACAGGATACCTTACATGATCACAAAGATGATCCTCGTGAATACCTCTATACTTTGGAAGAGTTAGAGAATGCCCATACCCATGATGAATACTGGAATGCTGCCCAGCAGGAGATGGTGTTTCGGGGGAAAATGCACGGGTATATGCGCATGTACTGGGGAAAGAAGATCCTGGAGTGGAGTCCGACACCGGAAGAAGCATTCAAGCGTACTTTATTCCTGAACAATAAATATGAACTGGACGGACGGGACCCCAATGGTTTTACCGGCGTTGCCTGGTGTTTTGGAAAACATGACCGGGCCTGGCAGGAACGGCCCATTTTCGGTAAAGTTCGGTATATGAATGCAAACGGATTGAAGAGAAAATTTGATATAGACAAATATGTGCAGAAAGTTGAGAAAATTGTTAAGAATACAAAAAATAATCGGGATTCGGGGTCACAATCGAAGGGTTGACATTAAACTGTGAATAGGTAATATAGTACAGAAAATGTTTTTCTGATAAAAGCGGATAAGTTAGAAGGATAAAGGAAAAAGGAAAAAGGAAAAATTAGCCATGGATCAACGCCGTTGGATAGACTTGTTTCTATATATAAATCCTGAGACTGATAAAAATATCCTACGGGGTAAATCTGTGGCAATAGATTTAAGAACATTGATTAACAATATGTGATTTGAGAAGTAAAGACTCTAACAAAAAATTTTTTATAAGATTAGTAGATCATTTATAGATCTAAAATCATACATCGTTAATCCTTGTTCTGAGATCA
>CAZETW010000127.1:0-6795 GCA_964515295.1 uncultured bacterium
TTAATAAAAAAACAAAGGTCAGTACTATGGATATTCAAAAAAATATTGGCATAATAGGGCTTGGGCTGATCGGCGGTTCATTAAGTATGGCAATAAAAAAGAATTTCCCTGCACTAAAAATTATTGGTGTTGATGATAAGCAGTCAACTGATTATGCCTTGTCAATTCATTCAATTGATAAATGTTTTTCTATAGAAAATGTGAGCAAATGTGTCGAGATTGCCGATATAATTTTTCTTTGTACTCCAATTAATAAAATACTTAATTTAATACCGGTGATTGCAAAATCAGTAAAACCAGGAACATTAATTACGGATGTGGGCAGCACAAAGCGTACAATCGTAAAACATGCTCAAAAATATTTTCCCGATGATGTTTATTTTATAGGGGGGCATCCCATGACCGGAAGTGAAAGCTCCGGCATTACATCTGCCGATCCCATGATGTTTGAAAATGCTGTTTACGCCCTGACTCCATCACAGCATATACCACAAGAACTTATAAGATATCTGGGTACCCTGTTAGAAACAATCGGAGCACAAGTATACTTTTTAAGTCCGGCCCTGCATGATAAAATTGCAGCAGGGGTCAGTCATCTGCCACAGCTGCTTGCAGTAACCCTGATAAATCTTATTGCACGGCATCAAACAACTTCTACTCATTATCTTAAATTAGCAGCAGGAGGCTTCCGTGACCTGACCAGAATTGCTTCCAGCCCCTATGATATATGGGAAGATATTATTAAAACTAATGGTGATGAAATGTCTCTTTATATCGAGGAGTTCATTTGTCAACTGCAGAAACTTAAAAGAAAACTTATGAAAGAAAGTTTAAATGAAGATTTTAGAAATGCTGCACGAATAAGGTATTCGATACCTAAAAATATGAAGGGATTTTCACAGCCCATGTATGATCTGAATATTGAAACTGAAGACAAGCCTGGTATTATTGCTGAAATCAGCACTGCACTGGCTAAAAACAATATCAACATAAAAGATATTGAAGTATTAAAGGTGCGTGAAGGTGAATCCGGAATACTGCGGCTTGCAGTGGAATCACTTCCGGACAGAATAACAAGCCAGCAGATTCTCAGTAAACTCGGATTTACTGTAAAATTAAGGGACTGATCTCATATGAAATACAGAGTAAAAAAATGCAGAAATCTCAGAGGTATAATCTGCCTTCCGGGTGATAAATCCATATCACATCGGGCACTGCTGATGAGCTCCATAGCAGAAGGAGAAACCATAATATCAAATCTTTCCTCTTGTAGGGATGTTCAGGCTACTTTAAGATGCCTGCTGAAATTAGGGATAAATTTTACTTATGATCAACATTCCATAAAGATCAATGGCCAGGGTCTGTATAGTCTGAGTCCCTGTTCAGCACCTTTGAATGCAGGCAACTCTGGAACCACTGTCCGGCTTCTCTCCGGAATTTTAGCAGCTCAGCCCTTTCATTCCTCAATTACCGGAGATAAATATTTATCAAGACGTCCCATGGACAGAATCATTGTTCCCCTGAGAAAAATGGGAGCGGATATCAAAGCAAAGGATGACAGATATCTTCCTCTGGAAATAACGGGGAAAACTCTCTTTCCTATTCACTATCATTCACCAATAGCAAGTGCTCAGGTAAAGTCCTGTACCCTTCTGGCCGGTCTTTATACTGATGGTGATGTTTCGGTTACTGAGCCTCTTGCTTCACGGGATCATACTGAAAAAATGCTTTCAAGTTTTGGTGTTGACATAATAAAAGAAAATACCACTACTATCGTGCAGGGTAACAAAAAATTACAGGGAATAGAAGTCACTATCCCGGGAGATATTTCATCTGCGGCTTTTTTTATTACAGCAGCTCTTCTGATAAAAGATTCCAGCGTAACTCTGAAAAATACCGGGATCAATCCCACCAGAACCGGAATACTTACTGCCCTGAAAGATATGGGAGCAAAAATAGTGTATGATAATGTACAGCATCTGAACCTTGAACCGGTTACTGACCTCACTGTTACGTCCCAGAAATTAACCGGCACTGTCATTGGTAATCCTCTTATCCCTCAGATAATCGACGAGATTCCTGTTCTGACCATTGCTGCTACTCAGGCTCACGGAGAAACTAAAATTGTAAATGCACAAGAGCTCAGGGTGAAAGAAACTGACAGAATTCATGCTCTGTATATAAACTTAAAGGCTATGGGTGCTGAGGTGACCGAACTGGATGATGGTCTTATTATCCGGGGACCAACAAAACTGCATGGTACAGAAATTGAAACGTTTGGTGATCACCGGATTGCTATGGCTTTCTCCATAGCAGGATTACTCGCGGATGGAACAACAATCATTAACAACTGTGAATGTACAGAAATTTCTTTTCCGGGATTTTATTCAACCCTTGAGGACATATATGCCTGAAAAAAAGACATATGCAATTATCGGCAATCCGGTCAAACATTCTTTATCACCTCAAATTCACAGCTATATATATAAACAACTGGGACTTCCCCATTCTTATAAAAAAATACAGTTATCAACTGTTCAATTAAAAAAATTTATAATAAGATGCAAAAAAAATGATTTTCAGGGTTTTAATGTTACTATTCCTTATAAAGTAAAAATTATTCCTTTCCTGGATAAAATAGAAGAACAGGCAGCATTCATCGGAGCAGTCAATACTGTTATAAATGAAAATTCTGTTCTGAGGGGATTCAATACTGATGTGACCGGCTGTACCTATGCTCTGGAAAGATCATCCTGGGAACAGACCGGAAAGGTTGTAATTCTAGGTGCAGGCGGTGCCTGTCAGGCAGCTTTAGCTGCCCTTTTGAATTTTACACCTTCTTCAGTATATATAATCAACAGAACTCCGGAAAAAGCAGGTGAATTAAAACAAAAATTTTCAGAATATGCTAAATTTGACATTTATACAGAGAACATTAAATTTAAGAATATAGGACAACTGCTTGCTGATTCAGCATTACTGATAAACACCACTCCTGTTGGTATGTGGCCTTATATACAGGATTCTCCAGTTCCTGAAGCGAATATGATACCTGATCATGCAACAGTGTTTGACATGGTGCCTAATCCATTACATACCAGACTTCTCCAGCAATCAGAACAAAGAAATGCATCAACCATAAACGGAGGTATCATGCTTGTTTCACAGGCAATAGCTGCTCAGAGAATATGGCTTGAGCAAAAACTTCCTGAGACATTATTTGATAAAATATATACATATCTAACTGAATATATGAGTCAATATTATGAGTAAAATTAAAATTCAGACTGCAGGTGAATCACACGGAAAACAAATTACAGGAATTATTGAGGGACTGCCGTCCGGACTGACTTTGAGTAAAGAAAAAATAAACCATCAGCTTCAACGCAGACAAAAAGGATTCGGCAGAGGCGGAAGAATGAAAATTGAAAAAGATAAGGTGGATATTGTATCCGGCGTTCGATTCGGTAAAACTTTGGGTAGCCCTGTTACCATACAAATAATCAACCGGGACTGGGAAAATTGGGATAAAATTATGTCGGTATGGGGAAAGAATAAAGCTCAACCGCTTACTGTACCCCGTCCCGGTCATGCCGATCTTGCCGGTGCTATAAAATATAACACTTCTGATATCCGAAATATCCTGGAAAGGGCAAGTGCACGGGAAACAGCTGTACGGGTGGCGACAGGAGCAATCTTTCAGCAGTTGCTGGAATTATTCGGAATAATTGTCATCAGTCATGTCACCTCCATACATGACATAAATGTTCCTGTAACCTTCAGGAATCTTTCCGAACAGCCCAGCCTGAACATTATTGATACATTTAAGAACATGGCAGAAAAAGCTGAAAAATCCTCTCTTAACTGCTGTGATGCAGAAACTGAAAAACGTATGACCAACAGAATACGGGAAATACAGGAAAAAGGTGATTCATTGGGAGGAAGTTTTGAAATTTCGGGTTTAGGAGTACCAATTGGTCTGGGAAGTCATATCTCCCCGGATATTAGGCTTGACAGTGTTATCGCTGCAGATATGATGAGTATTCCGGGTATAAAATCTGTGGAAATTGGTCTGGGAACAGAAAGCAGTGCACGTCTGGGTTCGGAAATGCACGACCCCATAATTCCAGGGAAAAATGGTCTTCCGGAACGAACTTCAAACCGGGCCGGCGGTATAGAAGGAGGAATCAGTAACGGTGAACCAATTATAGTCAGAGCAGTTATGAAACCAATCCCAACTCTGCTGCATCCCCTGCCGTCTGTTGACCTGAGTACCGGACAGGCTGTTGAAGCCCACAAAGAACGTACTGATACCTGCAGTGTTCCTTCCGCCTCTGTAGTGGGAGAAGCAATGCTTGCTGTCTCATTAGGCAAGTTATTTTGTGAAAAATTCGGAGGAGATTCATTACAGGAGATGAGGAATCATTTTAATGCAGAACCGGTTTTCTGAACATAATAACATTTATATGATGGGATTTATGGGATGCGGTAAAACCACTGTAGGAACTCAGCTTGCTGAGAAACTGAACCGGCCGTTTAAAGATACTGATACCATTATTGAAAAAAAAACGGGGCTCTCTGTTTCAGCTATTTTTAATACATATGGAGAAAAAAAATTTCGGGTAATAGAAAAAGAAGTAATTTCAGAAGTGAGTCAGCTGAAAAATAATGTTATTGCTTTAGGCGGAGGAACTGTACTGTTCTCTGAAAACTGGGAAAAAATATCCTCCACCGGCATTACTGTTACTCTTTCCCTTTCACCGGAAATAATTTTTTCACGTTTGAGAAAAGACAGTTCGCGACCTCTGGTGAACAGTAGCAGTAAAAATAGTGTACAGTTTATCAGAAATCTTATGAGAGAACGAAAGCCGTATTACAAAAAAGCTGATCTGTATCTGCACTCAGATACAGATCAGGAACCTGATACTATTGTAAATAAAATACTGTTGTATCTCGATTCAGAAAACCGGATTCGTAAACAATGAAAAAAATTCAAGTCAAACTTAAAGATTACAGTTATAGCATATTGATCAAACCCGGATTAATTGAAGAAGCCGGAGAATATATATCCCGAATATCCTCTTCTGATTCTTTCATAGTTATTTCTGATAAAACCGTATCTCACCTTTATTCGCAAAAGCTGTTACAGAAACTGTCCGGAACCGGAGCTGATGTAAAGCTAATCTCAGTACCGGATGGTGAACACTCCAAATCTGTAGAAACATTGAAGGATATGTATACGACTCTTATACAACATAATACTAAAAGAGACAGTTGTATTATTGCTCTGGGCGGAGGAGTGATCGGAGATCTTGCCGGATTTACCGCAGCTACATTTCTGAGGGGAATTCCTTACATACAGATACCTACTACGTTACTGGCACAGGTAGACAGCAGTGTGGGCGGAAAAACAGCTATCAATCATCCTTCAGGCAAAAATCTTATCGGCAGTTTCTATCAGCCACTGATGGTACTTATTGATCCCTTGGTACTTAAAACGCTGGATAAACGGGAAATCAATTCAGGACTGGGAGAAGTGATTAAGTACAGCCTGATAACCAAAAATAACTTATTGAAACGTTTAGAAAACAATCTGGATACATTCTTTACATTCAGTGATGTTACTCTGATTTCTGAAGTGATTTCTCAATGCTGCCGTATAAAAGCTGACATAGTGAAAAAGGATGAAAAAGACACCAATATACGGAGGATTCTGAACGCGGGACATACGATCGGTCATGCACTGGAAGCTGCAACTTCTTATACCCTCTTCAGACATGGAGAAGCAGTACTGTACGGTATTAAATGGGCTGCTTTCGTATCACAAAAAAAGGGTTTGATTAATAAATTTAATTTCCAAAGAATCGAAACTCTTATAGAATCCATCTCATTACCACAGATCCCTAAAACTATTAATGAAAATAATCTTTTTAAAAAAACCCTGATCGATAAAAAACAGACTCATCAGGGACTGAATATTGTTCTTTTAAAAGCTATTGGCCACACTAAAATCCTTAGAGAAAATAATCTTAAAAAGTATATTAAAGACTGGCTTGAATATGAAAGAAATGGGTAAAAAAATCAACATAATGATAATCCACGGTCCTAACCTGAATCTGCTGGGAAAAAGAGAGCCTGAATTATATGGTACTTTTACCCTGAAAGAGATCAATAAAAAGATCAGAGAATTTGCCAGATCAAAATTTGTAAAAACTAAAACATTTCAGTCAAACCATGAAGGCAGGATAATTGAATACATTCAGAAAGCAGAAAGAAAATATGACGGTATTGTAATAAATCCCGGAGCGTATACGCATTACAGTTATGCAATCAGGGATGCAGTTTCTGCTGTTTCTATTCCTGTAGTGGAAGTCCATCTGACTAACATTCATAACCGGGAAGAGTTCCGCAAAATTTCGGTTATTTCACCTGTTTGTATAGATCAAATCGCTGGTCGAGGAGTAGAGAGTTATTGTAAGGGGATTGAACGGATTATGGAAAATGTAAGATAAAGATTTGTTTTTCTATCACCCTGACGAGGCTGTCGAAAAAGTCAATGCACGTCATTGCGAGGAGCAAAGCGACGAAGCAATCCCCTGGCGTTATATCGAATATTTTCATATGACCCGTTAGGAGACTGCTTCGTCGGCCCTGAGAGACAGGCCTCCTCGCAGAGACGTGGTTGACTGCTGTCATTGCTGTAAATGTTTTATATTTAGAATATTTCGACAGTCTCGTCAGGATGTTTTGTCAAAACCCCGGGTGTTTAAGTTATAAATCAGCCACTGATTGACA
>CAZETW010000128.1:0-6687 GCA_964515295.1 uncultured bacterium
TGCAGAGCAGCTTCTGAAGCTATATTCTGATACTGAAAATGGGCAAAAGGCTGATCCCAGCGGTCTTTAACCACAGTGAAAAATTCAGGATTAAAAGATTTGGAAAGGATTTTCTGAGCAGGATTATCTTCCGGCAGCGCAAAGTATACATCCAGATTATGCAGCTTACCCTTTCCGAATATCCTGGTAGTATGAGTAACAGAGATTTTTGCTTTCCGGGTATCTTTTAGTGTATACAATTCATCATCCCGGCTGATCAACTGATAGATGGTATTGGTCTGATAATCAACATTCCATAAATACTGACCATCCCAGGTAATGCCGCGGGTAAAAGGACCGGGAGCATCTGTTATGATAATGACTTCTCCATTGTCCGGATCAACCATATATATTTCGTCTTTGGTTCGATCTGTACACCAGAAATAAGTACCGTCATAGGTAATCCCCCGGATGTCACTGTCAGGAGCAGAAAATGTTTTTACAGCAGTACCGTCACTGAGGTCGATCTTCATGATCTCATCTGAGCGGGAGTCAGTCACCCACAGGGTGTTCCCATCCCAGGTCAATCCTTCTGAACTTCCGGAAGGAGTGCTGATAGCAGAGAGAATGGTACCATTGCCAGGATCGATTTTAAAAATTCTGCGCTGATACTTATCAATGTTCCATAAATGGGAGCCGTCCCAGGCCAGTCCCAGAGGCCATAGACCAGGAGAAGGGATTTCTTTTACGGTTTCACCAGTATTAGGATCAATACAAACCAGCAGGTGTTTCTGATAATCAGCGACCCATAGATGGTTACCGTCAAAAGTGAGACCGGTGGAGCGTTTATACGGTGCGGGAATTTCATGTACTATTTTGCCCGAATAAGAAAAAACTATTGTAGATGTACAAATAGATAACAGTAAAAAAACAATGATTACTTTTCGCATAATAGTTACCTCCTTTTTTAAAATGTATTCAATTTTGAGAATCATATAATTTTTTGATAAAAATTATTAATAACAGCCTTTTTAAAATATATATTTTAAATCAAAACATCAACATTTTTTTCTTGACATTCTTTATTTTTATTAGTAATATGCAAAATATAAATATTTTTTCAGTTCCTAAATATTCTTAATCCGCCCATCTGAATAGTCGGATTTATTTTGTTGTAATACTTACTCGGTATTATTAATGATTCGATTGATCAGTGGAAATATCTTAAATGCTGTTTATTTAGTTTACATAATCTTTTATTTAAAACAAGGGGGGAAAATCATGAAGAGACAATCAGCAGTAAACACAGGATTGGTGTTAATTTTTGTTCTGTCAGTATCCTGGATCAACGCTCAGATTCCACAGCTGATCAACTATCAGGGATATCTGGCTGACGGAGATGGGAATCCTGTAACCGGCACACGTTCTATTGAATACCGTATGTATGAGACAGCAACCGGAGGCACAGCAATCTGGAGTGAGACTCAGTCAGTTACAGTCCTGGACGGCGTTTTCAGCGTATTACTTGGATCAGTAAATCCACTTTCTTATACTTTATTTAACGGGAGTGACAGATTTCTTGCTCTTAAAGTGGGAAGTGATTCTGAGATGACACCACGTATACGTCTGGTCAGTGTGGGATATGCTTTCAGAGCTAACCAAGCAGACAGTCTGGGTGGTAACGCTGCAGATGATTTTGTAGAAGCGGGATCCATACCTGATATTATTTCCAGTATCGACGGTGTCTCCAATAACGGAGGAAATGTGGATCTGGTGGAAGGCAGCAACATAACCATTACTCCAAATGATGCAGCTAATACTATTACTATTGCTGCAGCTGGAGGCGGAGGTGGTGACATTACAGCAGTTACAGCAGGAACGGGATTGACAGGAGGTGGTAATTCTGGAGATGTTACCTTGAGTGTAGCTAAACCGCTGGAGTTGAGCAGTAATACAATTAGTCCGCTTATCAAAGCATCCTATTCTCTTTCTGTATCTCATGGATTCATAAGTTCACTTGGTGGCTCACCAAGCAGTACTGTTGGAGGTGCTGTTTATGGTAAAGAATATTCAATAGGTGGTGACTTTGAGGGGGCTCTGGGTTACAATGGGGGTGTTTATGGTGAATACTCCGGTATAGGAGGAGAGACATATGGTATACTCGGGTGCTCTTATGGTGCTTATGGTGAGGATGAATCCAGTGGAAACTATGGATATTTGGGTGGAAATGACTATGGCGTGTACGGGCAATCGGGTGGTGGGAGTGGAATATTGGGACATATTGGAGGATCGAATTATGGAAGTTATGGTGAATATGGGAATAAAAGTTATGGATATTTAGGTGGTTATTATTATGGTGTATATGGTAAACATAAAAATAGTGGTAATTACGGATATATTGGTGGTGCGAATTACAGTCTAATAGGTTATAATTTAGATAGCGGAAATTGGGCAGGTATAGGGAGCAATAGTTATGCTGGATATTTCAAGGGTAATGTTAATATTACTGGCTCACTTTCAAAAGGAGGTGGTTCTTTTAAGATTGATCATCCTTTGGATCCTGCCAATAAATATTTGCAGCATTCTTTTGTGGAATCTCCGGATATGATGAATGTGTATAATGGTAATGTCCGATTAGATGGAAATGGAGAGGCTGTAGTTACTCTTCCGGATTATTTTGAATCCCTTAACAGAGATTTCCGCTATCAGCTTACTGCCATTGGTGCACCTGGTCCGGATCTGTATATTGCAAAGGAAATTGTTGGGAATCAGTTTACTATTGCAGGAGGAGAGCCGGATATGAAAGTGTCCTGGCAGGTAACCGGGATCCGTCAGGATGCCTGGGCTGAAAATAATCGTATTCAGGTGGAGGTAGAAAAAGAGGGTGAAGAGCGAGGAACGTATCTGTATCCGGAATTGTACGGTATGCCTGTCTCTTCCAGGGTGGATTATAAGGAAATCCAAATAGATAGAAAAATACAGCAGCAGATGGAGGAAGAGTATAAGAAAGTTCGGGAAGAGCAGTTAAGGATACAAGAAGAATATAAAAAACTGCAAGTAGGAAAACACAACAGGCCTCACCAGAGGTAAAGGATCATTACATCTTTCTAAATTTAAGGAGTACCATTATGGTAATAAAAAAATATCCGGCATTGTCCGGCAGTATAATCTTGTTGTCCTTGATAGTATGGGTCCTGTTTACAAGTGCAGTTTTTTCCCAGAGCAGTGAAAATTACACCTTAAAAAAGTGGGAGATAAACAGCGGAGGCGGCACTTCTGCATCTTCCAATTATGCCATTCAGGGTGCATGCGGTCAGCCTTCAGAAGCAGGCAGTATGACCAGCACTAATTATGGCATGGTTTCCGGATTTTGGGGTGAAAGCGGGATTGGAACAGCGATAGAAGATGATGGAGACACATCTTCTGATCTGCCTTGTACATTTCGGCTGTACCAGAACTATCCCAACCCGTTTAATCCTGAAACCTGTATTGCGTTCGATTTACCACAAGAAGGTGAAGTGTCCTTAGTTGTGTATGATCTTCAGGGCAAGGAGATCAATCGACTCATTCAGGGGCATCAGGCTGCGGGGAACCATACTGTTACCTGGAGAGGAAGTGATGTTAACGGTAATACAGTATCGTCCGGCATGTATTTTTACCGGATTATTGTCCGATCTCTAGGATCAGGACCCGGAACTATCGTGAAAGTAAAGAAGATGATTTTTATGAAATGATTTTTAAATAAGTTAAGAAATGTATTTTTAAATCTTGACAAACAGCCTATTTTATATTAAATTAGGCTATTAAAACAGCCTAATTTTTATAAAATAAGGTGAATAAAATGTTACCACGTACACTACAAGACCGGATAGAACATTGTTTTTATAAGGGCAAAGCTATAATTATTTATGGTGCGAGACAGGTAGGTAAGACTACTTTAATACGGAAAATTCAGGAAAAAGTAGTACATGATTCCTTATATATAAACTGTGATGAACCGGATTTTAGAGAAGCTCTTACAGATATAACATCTACTGAATTGAAACATATTATCGGACGTAAGCGAATAGTATTTATAGATGAGGCACAAAGAGTTAAAAATATTGGATTAACTTTAAAACTTTTCGTTGATCATTTTACTGATGTTCAGGTTGTTGCAACTGGATCATCATCATTAGATCTGTCGAATGAAATTGTGGAACCTTTAACCGGAAGAAAATATGAATTTCATCTTTTTCCTTTTTCTTTATTAGAACTTCGAGAACGATATTCCAGAGTTGAAATTAAAAGAATTCTCGAAACCCGAATTATTATGGGGATGTATCCAGAAGTGGTGGAAAAACCCGGGGAAGCAGAAACACTGCTCTGGAGTTTAACCAAGAGTTATTTATATAAGGATGTACTGCAGTACCAGGATATTAGACGACCTGAAATTTTAGAAAAGTTATTAAAAGCTCTAGCATTACAGATTGGTCAAGAGGTTTCTTATAATGAATTATCCAATCTGCTCAGGGTCAACAAGCAAACTGTTATGAACTATATTCAGCTTTTAGAGAAGGCTTTTGTGATTTTTAGGCTCCCCCCCTTCAGTCGAAATTTACGGACAGAATTAACTAAATTGAGAAAGATATATTTTTATGATACTGGTATCCGTAATGCATTGATAAATAATTTAAATCGTTTTGAACTAAGACAGGATGTGGGTCAATTATGGGAAAATTTTATGATCAGCGAGAAGAAGAAGTATAATGGTAATCAGGGCCGTTATGTTAATACTTTCTTTTGGAGAACACATCAGCAACAGGAAATTGACTACCTGGAAGAAAAGAATACGTTCATTAATGCATTTGAATTCAAATGGCAAGGTGGGAAAAAACATATACCCAAAGTTTTTAAGAATACATATCCTAAAAGCAAAGTATATTTTATAAATAGAAAAAATTTTGAAGAGTTTTTAGGAATTTAAATTATTAAGTGGAGATTTTAACATGATTGGTAAAATCATAACCCACTATAAGATCCTTGAGAAACTCGGCGAAGGCGGCATGGGAGTCGTCTACAAAGCTGAAGACACAAAGCTGAAACGAACTGTCGCCCTGAAGTTTCTGCCGCAGGAGTTTACTCGTGATCCCCGGGCTAAACAGCGGTTTATCAAGGAAGCACAAGCTGCCTCATCGATGGATCACAACAATGTATGCACCATTCATGAAATCAATGAGACAGCAGACGGTCAGACTTTTATTGCCATGGCCTGCTATCAGGGTGAAACTCTCAGGGATAAGATCTCCAGAGGTCCTTTAAAATATGAAGAAGCTATGGATATCGCGCTTCAGATTGCTGAAGGATTGCAAAAAGCGCATAAAAAAGGGATCGTCCACCGGGATATCAAGCCGGCAAATATTTTTATTACAGATGACGGTGTTGTCAAGATACTTGATTTCGGCCTGGCAAAACTGGCTGGCCCGTCACAACTGACCAAAACAGGAACAACTTTAGGGACGGTTTTCTATATGTCACCGGAGCAGGCCCGGGGTGAAGACGTGGATCATCGCACAGACCTCTGGTCCCTGGGTGTGATTCTCTACGAAATGCTCATTGGAGAAGTTCCTTTCAAAGGGGACTATGAACAGGCAGTGATCTATTCCATTCTTAATGAAGATTCTCCCAAACTCCCGGACAGTCTTACAGACTTGCCTGCTGAAGTGAACGATATTATCAGTACATTACTTGCCAAAGATCCCTCTTCCCGATATGCTGATGCTTCAGCATGTATCAATAAGATGATGGAAGTATGTAGTGAACAAGGATTATCTGCAGGCACATCCCGCTCTTTTACAGGTAAAGCGCGAACCTGGTCAGTAACATCGATCATACAGAACAAATTAGTTATACTGACCTCTGTTCTGGTAATCCTGGGAATTATATATGTACTGTTTTTTCCGGATAATAAATTATTTTCCAGAGATGCTTTATCTGTGGGAGTTCTCTATCTTAAAAATCTGGGAGAGGAAACAGATGAATATTATTCCTATGGTATAACAGAAGATATTATCATTGATTTATCCAAGGCAGGTGTGATACGGGTGCCTGCTATGAATGATATACTTGCATATCAGAACAGTGAACAGACACTCTCAGAAATTGCAGAACAGTTGAATGTCCGGTATATACTTACCGGTAGTCTCCGCAAAGAAGATAAACAGTTCCGGATTGCTATGCAATTAATCGAACCTGATAATAACCGCAATCTCTGGAGTGAACGTTGGGAAGAATCTATAGAGGAAATCCCGGCTATCAAAGGTAAAATTATTCATGAGATTGTGTCATCCGTTGGACTAAAAACGGACAATGAAACCATTCGAGAGCTTAGCAAAAAACCAACACCCAATGCAGAGGCCTATGAATATTACCTGAAGGGAAAGTATAGACTCAACCACATGGAAACATCTGAGGATATGGAGATGACAAAAGAGTTTTTTGAAGTAGCAATACACCTGGATTCACTGTTTGTGTTACCCAGGATCCTTTTGGGGCAGGCATATTACATTGCAGGTGACTATGATACAGCTTTGCTTCATTATCATAAATCCCTTAAGATTTCCCGCAGACAGGAGTTTCCTCTGGATGAGGCTGCCGCATTAATTAATATCGGGGCTATATTTCATGACCGGGGGCAGTATGATGAGGCACTGGATTATTTTAACAATG
>CAZETW010000129.1:0-6679 GCA_964515295.1 uncultured bacterium
GCCTTTTGTCTTTTGTCTTTTGCCTTTTGTCTTTTGCCTTTTTCCTTTTTACTTTATCTCCTCATCCTTCCCCCGCCGTTTCCACAAAATAAATCCAAGCACCAGGAATAACAGTAACGTTCCCCAGCCTCCTACAGTAGTTGCCCACCTGGGATAATTATTATAGGTTGCAATAATCTCGGAGCGAAGATTCATAATAAGAATTATCAAAAGTGCCACGGGGGTAATGTATCGCAAGGCAATAACCCACCAGTTGCCCAATCTTACTTCCGAGATATTATTAAGATAAGACCGAAAATCCTGCACTTTGTAAAGATACCCTACCGCAAAACACTGCATCATTCCTGCCACTACCAGACCAAAATCACAGATCCATTTATCAACAATATCAAACCAGTAAAATCCACTCCTGGTAGTAAAAATTAACGATACAGGAAAAGCTACCAAAACAAATCCCCGGGCCAGTTTTTCCGGGGGGATCTTCCATTTATCATGAAAACCGGTGGTAAAAGCCTCCTGCAGAGCAAATGCAGAATCAATACCCAGAGTAAGAAGGGTAATAAAAAAAATGACTCCAAATAAACCGTTGAGAGCCGGGAGTGTGGTAATCGCAGTCGGATAAGTAACAAATGCAAGACCCGTCCCGCTGTCAGTCACATCAGGTACAGGCAATCCCTGAACCCGGGCCAAATATCCTAACATGGAAAACACTGCAAAACCTGCAAGAAAACTAGTTCCGCAATTAGCCAGACCGGTAATAAGAGCACTATTTGTAATCTCGGCTTTCTTTCCTAAATAAGAACCATAACCAATCATCACTCCAGAAGCCAGACTAAGAGTAAAGAAAATCTGACCATAGGCACTAAGCCAGATACTCGGATCTGTTAGTTTGGTAAAATCAGGAGTGAGATAATAGGTAATTCCTTCCAAGGCACCAGGCAAAGTAAGCCCTCTGATTAAAAGAATTATGAGGAGTGTAATAGGTAAAGGAACCGTAACCATTACCACCTTGCTCACATTACGAACTCCTTTACGCAGAATTAAATAGATTGCACCCCAGGTTAAAGCCATTCCTAAGACCAGATACCATATGGGGATACCAATATGACTGGGTCCTGATGACCGTTGAAGTACATTTTCAACAAAAAACTGTTCTGCATTATTTCCCCATGCCACCTTAAAGGAATTCCAGAGATATATCCAGGACCAGGAAAGTATAGTTGAATAGTAAATAACAATCCCTGCACTCAATCCTGCTGCCCACCAGCCAAACCACTGCAGACCTTTCCTAATTGAACCAAAGGCTAATGGTGCTCCTTTTTGTAATCGCTGTCCCAGCCCCATTTCAAGAATGAGCATGGGAATACCAGCAGTAAAAAGTGCAACAAAATAGGGAATAAGAAAGGCTCCTCCTCCACTCTGATACGCAACATACGGAAATCTCCAAACATTTCCCAGACCTACTGCCGAACCTACAGCAGCCATAATAAAAGAAGTACGGCTTTGCCAGCGATCACGTTTATTTGTCACAATCTCCTCCTCAACATTTAATCTTATGTAAACAAAATTTTATGAATTCTCTTTAATATATTTATTATCTATGGGAAATAAAAAAAAAGGAAAAAGAGCCGCACTCTTTCCCCCTGCATAACTCAAGTGGAGACGGTGGGAATCGAACCCACGTCCGAAAACAGACAAACCTGGAATACTACATGCATAGTTTGTCTTTAACATTCTCTATTGATCTCCGACAAACAGGATATCAATAGAAAAGCCTGATTAACTTCATCAGCATTATATCAGGCATACATGCTGACTAACCTGTCATTACGACGCTCCAGAAGCTTCTCGACAGGCAGAAGAAGCTAAGGAACGGGCTGCTTTATTTAAGCAGCCATTGCATAATTGTAGTTGTCAATTATTTTATTCCCGGAGGATTTACCAGGATCCAGGAACCTGGGCATGCATTCACAAGCTATTCTGTTCCCGTCGAAGCCAGATCGTCCCCATAATAATTACAATGTTAATGAATATACAAAATGTTAATAAAAAAGTCAATATCAGATGGATATATAAATAAATGGCAGTGAAAATATATAGTGTTAAAATATATAATTTATTGTAAAAACTACTTCTTCAGTATACAGAATAAATTTATACCACTGGATTCACTTTCAACTTCCAGTTCAGAAATCGGAAGTCCGGTTTCCCGGCAAATTTCAATAAGCTCAGAAGCAGTGCGATGTATTAAATACCATTTCCCCACCAGTTCCATACCATTTTTGGTTGGATTTTTGGGACTGAAGTTCCCGAAAATTATTCTTCCATTATCTTTAAGATATCTCCATATCTTTTTTAAAAGTAAGATCACCACTCTTTTCTCAAAATAATCAAATAAACCTGCAGACCATATAAGATCATACTTTCTATCTATATTTAATCGAAATACATTAGCAACATCCAGATTAATATCATATTCATCAATCTTTCCATTTAATAATTCTTTAGCATATTCAACAGCCCGTGGATCACTGTCAACACAATGAAAATGGATAGTATGTCCATTATTCAAACTTTCATATATTTCTTTAACATCCCTGCAGGAACCACATCCAAGATTAAGAATATCAATATCTGTATTTAATTCTTGATATATTTCTCTGCATTTCTTTTTAAAATATTCTTTACGATTCCGAACTGATTCAGCTGCTTCATAAGAATGAAAAAGTTTATCAAATAATTTTCCTGCTCCATTAGTAGCTGTCTTTTTTGTATATATCCAATCTATTAAAAGATAATCACCAGCATATCCACAAGGTTGTTCACGAGTACGATGATGCATAATACTACAGTCAATAGTAGAACAGATGTTGAAAAATTCTTCTTTTAAATGTTCTTTATCAGAAGAACCATTAATCTTTTCTGCTATTGTATCAATTAAAGTAAAAAAATGATTTTTGTATACTGATAAATTATCTTCAGTATTAATTTTGTTGAGTAATTGTTTAAAATCACGAAAATCTGTCTGGATAGTATTCATTTACTTATACCATACTCTATCAAAATAATTTCCCCAATAAGTACAAAAGAACAATATTATTAAGGATATAGCAAACTATATACCATTTTTAATATATTCTTCGGAATGAAATTATTAAATATTTAATTATTAAGAGGTTAGCAAATTTTTATTAAAAAAAATTCATAAAAAAATACTATAGTGAGATCAAATAAACTGATTGATTTTATATCATTATTATTAATCTCTATTGTTCAATAACCTGACGCACTTTTCTCCCAAGAATTTCCATGGTGTAGGGTTTTTGAAGAAAGGGGTAATCTTTATTTTTTAAATTATATCTTTTTAATATTGGATCTACATGCCCGGATATAAAAAGAACTTTCATGCGAGGAGAATCTGATATAATTTTTTCTACCAGATCTACCCCGTTAAGATAAGGCATAATTACATCCGTTATTATCAGATCTATTTTATCTTTATTCTTTTGAAAAAGAGAAAGAGCAGACATACCTTCTTTTGCCTGTATTACTTTATATCCTTGTTCTTCCAGCATTTTTGCTGTTAAATTTCTTACTGAACTTTCATCCTCAACCAGAAGAATGGTTTCATTTCCTGTCGTTATTTTTTTATGTGTAACTCTTGTTTCTTGTTCTTTTTTTTCACTCCGCACTAATGGTAAATATATAATAAATTCGCTGCCTTCATCCTCTTTACTGTTAACTGCAATATCACCATTACTCTGACGTACAATACCATATACAGAAGCTAATCCAAGACCTGTTCCTTTTTCTTTTTCTTTGGTTGTAAAGAAAGGCTTGAAAACTTTTCTTTTTACTTCGTCTGACATTCCAGTTCCTGTATCCTCTATACTCATTCGAATATATTCACCAGGTTCAAGTGAAAGATTTGCAGATTTACAGGCTAATTCAGATAAAAATACATTATCCGTATTAATTATCAGTTTTCCCCCGGCAGGCATAGCATCCCTGGCATTAACAACAATATTCAATATGATCTGTTCTATCTGAATAGGATCACTTATAATACAGTCAAACTGTGCTCTGCAGTCTATCTCGAGTTCAATCTCTTCTTCGATAAGTGTTGTAATCATAGTTTCAGATTCTTTAATAATTGAATTAAGATGAATTAATTGGGGCTGCAATATTTGTTTTCTGCTAAATGCAAGAAGTTGTTTTACCAGTTCAGCCGCTCCTTTTCCGACTTTATAAATAGTCTGAAAACTGTCTCGTATTGTATTATCAAGATAAGCCCTGTTCAAAGCAAGTTCACAGGTTCCGAGAATAGTTGTAAGTATATTATTAAAATCATGCGCTATACCGCCGGATAGCTGTCCCACAACTGCCAGGCGTTCAGAATGAATCAGCTGTTTGGTTCGTTCCTTTATCTGTTTTTCAAGAGCAAGAGTATGGTTTTTTAGTTTCTTATGGGCTGACTGCAGTCTTTTGTTGATGAGCCAGGTTTTTCTACGATAGAATAAATTAAATTGAGAACCGGCAGTAGCAATAATAATTGTAGAAATCATAAAAAAATTATTATTAATAAAGATTGCCGTCTGTGAAGGTTCCATAATTATATAATTTGGTATGAAATACGATAACCAGCTGATTATAAACACCAAGCTGCTTTCCCCCAAGGTGAGTGGCAGAAGTAAACCGAATCCCAGCAGTGGTAAGTTGATTCCGGCATAATAAGGGTCTGCAGGACCTAAGGAAAGTACACACATCAAAGAAATAGAACTGCTTACAACAAAGGTAAGTACAGCTCCCAGATGAAATGAAGATTGCCGGCCAAAAGAAGTTTTTGTTAAAAAATATATTAATACTGAAAACAATGTAACAACACTTCTTATATATATAAAAGCCACAAAATTTTCAGTTTTATAAATATAATCAAGTATACCGAAAATTGGCACTAAAAAAGCTGCCAGAAGAGCTCCGATTGCTACCCCTTTACTTACTATAATTCTACGTATCTTTTCAAAATCATTATTTTTGGGAGAATAAAAAGTTAGATTCCTTAATAACATTCTGAAATTAAAATTTTCATCTTTATTTTTGATCATTTATCTACTTTCTTATAAATACTCAAACAAGCCGTATTATAATTTAAAAAATCATTTTTACTCTTGTTTGACTGAGGAAGTTTATTAAAAGATATTTTTACTGAAAAATGATAAGGCTCAATTATTGAATTAAAAGAAAAAATTAAATTTTCTGCATCCTTACTGGTCATCATTTTAATCCATCGATCAATATTATTAACTCTGTACTGACAAAAAATTTTATTATTCTTTCCCTGCCATAGTTTAACATTATCTGCACCCCATTTTTCATAAAGCGGCCAATAAGTTTTGAGCCATTGAAAATAATCATCTATGGTTTTTCCGTTTTTTAAAAAATTTTTATAAGTAATGTAATACATAATTATCACATGTTTTCATTTTGAAATACATTTTATTTTTTTAGTATTTGCTCATTTTTTTATAAGTTTTTATTTTTACTATCTTTAACAATTTTTTTCAAAATTCTTAACTTATTACGTTTACTAATCAGGCAAATGACATACCATAATTATTAAAATCGTAGACAGATATTTTAACAATGAATGAATCAATACAAAAAACACTTTATCCTTTATGAAATTTTCAGTATCTTTAAAAAAAGAATGGTTTTTTTCTGAACATACATCAATTGAATATTTACATATAAATAGTTGAGTAAATAATTGAATCTAAAATCATCCAAAACAATAAATGCCTGGTGTCTTTACGACTGGGCAAATTCAGCTTTTGCTACTACGATAATGGCTGCTGTCCTGCCCATCTTTTTCAGAGAAGTTGCCACTGTTAATTTAGATTCTACTCAGCAGCATCTTGCAACCTCATTATGGGGGTATACAGCATCTATTGCCATGCTTTTTGTCAGTATAGTTTCTCTATTATTCGGACCTGTATCGGATTACAGTTCATCCAAAAAAAAATTCCTGAAATATTTCATAATTTTAGGGGTAATATCTACTGCACTATTAACCCTTACCGGTTTTGGAACCTGGAAATTCGTTTCTCTTTTTTTCATATTAGGAAATATAGGGTATGCTGGCAGTGAAGTTTTCTACAACGCTCTACTCCCTCATATCAGTCCTCCATATAAAATTGATCAGATATCAACCCGGGGGTATGCTTTTGGCTATATCGGAGGAGGACTGCTTTTGTCCCTTAATATTGCTATGATCTGGTTATTACCCAAAACTACCTTGTCATTAGATCATGCAGAAATTCCGGTCCTGGGAATGCAGCTTTCTTTTCTGAGTGTGGCCATATGGTGGGGGATTTTTTCCTTACCGATTTTACGGCATGTACCCGAACCTCACGGACCCACTGCAACTCTCAGTGATATAAATCCTTTTAAGGTTGCATTTAAACGTCTGCGAAATACTTTTCGCCATATAAAAAAATATAAACAGCTTTTTCTTTTTTTAATTGCTTTCTGGCTTTATAATGATGGTATCGGCACTATCATTAAAATGGCCACTGCCTATGGCAGTGAAATCGGAATCGGAACTCTTGATCTTATAGGTGCCTTATTATTGGTTCAGATCGTGGGAGTTCCTTTTAGTTTTGCCTTTGGCAGACTGGCA
>CAZETW010000130.1:0-6608 GCA_964515295.1 uncultured bacterium
AATAAGTGGTACCCTGCCTCAGTACCAGGATGCATTCATACGGATCTTTTTAAAAATAAAATTATTGAGGATCCCTTTTTTAAAAGTAATGAGGATTCTGTTCAGTGGGTGGAGAGGAAAAACTGGATATATGAAAATCAGTTTACAGTCAGTGATCAGATTCTTTCCAAAGATAAGGTGGTTTTACATTTTTTGGGACTTGATACGTATGCGGATGTAAGTATAAATGACAGTTTAGTGTTGAATGCAGACAATATGTTCAGAGAGTGGAGGATTGATTGCAAAAATATTTTAAAATTAGGGGAGAACCGGATTACGATCAAATTTTATTCACCGGTGGTAAAAGATTCTGTGAGGGCTTCCCGGTTAGACTATACGCTTCCGGATAACAGGGTGTTTACCAGAAAAGCCCCCTATCACTATGGCTGGGACTGGGGGCCTCGTTTTGTTACTATGGGCATGTGGCGACCTATAATTCTGGAAGCATGGAATAGGGCAGTTATTGAAGATATGCATATTTATCAGAATAAACTGACTGACGAAGAAGCTTTTTTAACTGCTCATTTCCGGATACAGGCAGCCAGAGGTCTGAATGCTGATATTTCTTTGATAAACAGGAAGATGAACACTGTACTCGGAGATTCAGTTTTGTTTTTAAAAAAAGGGAAAAATAATGTAAAAATCGATTTCAGCATTACCGATCCTCAATTATGGTGGTGCAGCGGTCTGGGAGATCAGTATCTCTATTCCTTACAGGGGGTATTATCATTTAAAGGTTTAACAATTGATACAGTCAATGAAAAAGTGGGGCTAAGAACCATTGACATTGTAGTAGAAAAGGATTCTGTCGGCAGCAGTTTTATGGTGGTATTAAACGGAATCCCTGTTTTTATGAAAGGAGCAAATTATATACCTCAGGACAGTTTTCTTCCCCGGGTAACGGAGAATGGTTATAAAGATATAATTCAATCAGCGGTTGAGGCAAATATGAATATGCTTCGGGTATGGGGTGGCGGTATTTATGAGAATGATGTGTTTTATGATATATGTGATCAAAAAGGAATACTCGTGTGGCAGGATTTTATGTTTGCCTGTGCTCTGTATCCCGGGGATACTTCCTTTGTTAAAAATGTTGAACAGGAGGCTGTCCAAAACATAAAACGGTTACGAAATCATCCCTGTATAGCCTTGTGGTGCGGAAATAATGAAATTGACGAAGCCTGGCATAACTGGGGATGGCAGGAACAATATGGATATTCTGATAAGGATTCTGCTGAGATCTGGTATAATTATTTAAAAGTTTTTCATGATGTTTTGCCTGATGCAGTGAAAAAGTATGATCCGGGACGATTTTACTGGCCTTCCTCTCCTGAAATCGGATGGGGCAGGGAACAAAGTCTCAGAGAAGGAGATTGTCATTACTGGGGAGTATGGTGGGGAAGAGAGCCTTTTTCTGTATATGAAGAAAAAGTGGGACGATTTATGTCCGAGTACGGTTTTCAGGCTATTCCCTCACTTAAGACAATTCAGGAATTTACCGATTCGGAGGGAATGAATATACATTCAGAATCAATGCAGACTCATCAAAAACATCCAATTGGGTATGAGCTGATTCAGGAATATATGGAGCGGGATTATAACGTTCCTGAAGATTTTGCTTCCTATGTGTATGTCAGTCAGCTTCTGCAGAGAGATGGTATTGTAAGAGCAATCGAAGCACACAGACGGGCAAAACCCTCTTGTATGGGAACACTTTACTGGCAGCTCAATGACTGCTGGCCGGTGGTTTCCTGGTCCAGTGTAGATTACTCCAGGAGATGGAAAGCACTCCATTACGGAGTAAAAAAGGCCTATAACAATATTTTTATTTCTCCGGTCCGGGAGAATGATATTTTAAAAATATATGTTATATCAGATGAGCTGGAGAGTTTAACAGGTGAGCTCAGGCTGCGTCTTATAACTTTTTCAGGTAAGTGTTTGTGGCAAGAGAATTTTACTATTGATATAGAAAAAAACAGCAGTAAGGGGTATTACTCTATTCCGATTGACAGTTTATTTTTAAAAGGGGAAAAAGAGGAACTTGTTTTCACCTGCTCTTTAGAAAAGGAACAGCATATAATTGCTGAAAATACATTCTTCTTTGTTTCCCCTAAAGATTTATATTTAGATAACTCTGATATTAATTATGAAGTTAAAAGAACAAGTAAAGGATATTCTTTAGATTTGACGTGTACTTCTTTAGCCAAAGATATATTTCTTTCTGTGGATAATAGTGATGGATTTTTTACAGATAATTATTTTGATCTGTTGCCGGGAAGAAGTAAAAAAGTTGAGTTTCTATGTGATAAAACAGTTAAAAATTTTAAAGACAGATTAAAAGTAGTGTCTTTATTTGATGTGAATAAGTGATGTTATATAAAATGAAGAATATATTTATTAAATAAATTTCTTATTTAAATATTTTATAATATAATAATCAGGGAGTAACTATGAAACATATTACAATTGGAGGTTTTTTACTTTTTTTTCTGTTTGTGTGTAATATTTCTCTCACTGCTCAAGCAGAAAATGAAGCGGACACTACAACAGTAGCAACAGGGGATATCATAGTTGAGGTTTTGGGATTTGAGAATAATGAGGGTAAAGCACGTCTGCTGTTATTTACCAGTGAAGAGGGTAAACACTTTCCTGCAGATCAGGAAAAAGCTTTGATCAAGCGTATTCTTCCTATTACAGCTAACAAGGTGATATTTAATCTTGAAGACATTCCCTATGGTGATTATGCAATTAGTGTGCATCATGATGAAAATGGTGATGATAAGGTTAATTCCAACTGGCTTGGTATCCCCAAAGAGAGTCTCGGTGCATCTAACGATGCCAAGGGCTCTTTCGGACCCCCTTCTTTTGAAAAAGCGAAAATCACCGTGGATACAAAACAAATGTCGATTACTATTAATATGGTTAATTAAGATTGTATCCGTTGTAAATTGTCTAAAATATAATTTAACGCAGAGTAAACAAAGAATTCGCAGAGTTCGTAAAGCAATAGATAGTTAATTATTAATTTTTTATAACTTCTACATTATTCTCTGTGTTCTCTGCTTTAAAAATTGTTTCCTCAAGTATCAAACTTAAGTATAAAGAAAATGGAAAAAAAAAGATAAATACATTACTTAAAAACCAGAAAAAATTTTTCTATACCGGCAAAACCAGAGATATTTCTTTCAGAATTAATACTCTTAAGAAAATGTATGGCATGATCGAAAAGCATGAATCTGAAATAATGAATGCTTTATACAAGGATCTGCACAAGAGTAACACAGAATCTTTTACCAGTGAAATTGCTTATGTACAGAAGGAAATAAAACATATAGTAAAACATTTAAAAAAGTGGAATAAACCTGAGAAAATCGGTGTTCCTCTGATCAATAAACCGGGCAAAGGCTATATTCAATATGAACCGTATGGAATCAGTCTTGTTATCAGCCCCTGGAATTATCCTTTTGGATTATTGTTCACTCCGCTTGTCGGTGCTGTTGCTGCGGGGAATTGTGTGATTGCTAAGCCATCTGAACTATGTGAACATACCTCCCGATTGATAAATTCTATTTTTAAAGCAAATTTTTCGGAAAACTATATAGCAGTCGTGGAGGGTGATGCAGAAGTAACCCAGAATTTAATACAGAAAGATGTTGATTATATATTTTTTACCGGCAGTACCAGTGTAGGTAAAATTATTATGAAATCAGCAACAGAGTATTTAATTCCGGTTACACTTGAACTTGGCGGTAAAAATCCCTGTATCGTTGATCATGAAATTGATATGAATGTAACAGTAAGGAGGATTGTCTGGGGAAAATTTTTCAATGCCGGTCAAACCTGTATCGCTCCTGATTATCTATTGGTGCATGAGAGAATCAAAGATATTTTCCTGGATACACTGGGTGCCGTTATTCATGAATTTTACGGAGAAAATGTCAGAGAAAGTAATGACTATTCCCGCATAATCAATGAGAAACATTTCAAACGTTTGACCAGTTTGATGAAGGAGGGGAATATAGTAGCAGGAGGAAAGAAGGATATCGACAGTTTATTTATTGCTCCTACAGTTATCACTGATATAGGTGATAAATCAGCCCTCATGCAGGAGGAAATATTCGGACCGATTTTACCTGTATTGTTTTATAGGGACTTGGATACGGAAATAACCAAACTCAGAAATAAACCCAAACCCTTAGCCTTGTATTTTTTTTCCAGAAATCAACAAAAACAACAACGTGTATTAACTCATACATCTTCAGGATCAGTGTGTATTAATGGGACTATTCATATCATTATGTCCCCAAAGCTGCCCTTTGGCGGAGTAGGACAGAGCGGTATGGGACAGTATCATGGAAAGGCGAGTTTTATCACTTTTAGTCACAAGAAATCCGTATTAAAGAAGAGTTTTTTCGGAGATATAAAAGCACTCTATCCGCCTTATAAAACACCAATTAAGTTTTTAAAAAAAGTTATTAAACGTATGTATTAAATCTTTGGAGAATAAAATAATGGATACAAAAGTGAACAGCAATAGGAAAGTAGTAATCATTGGTGCCGGTTTAGGAGGTATATCAGCTGCTATAATGTTAAAACTAAATGGATACGATGTAGTGATATTTGAAAAAAATGAGAAGATCGGAGGAAAGTTAAATTTTGTGAAGGAAAAAGGTTACAGCTTTGATCTGGGGCCTTCCATATTGACCTTACCTCAGTATTTCCGAAGATTATTTGAAGCTGGGGGAAAGAATATGGATGATTATATATCTATTCAGCAAGTAAGACCTCACTGGAGAAATTTTTTTGAAGACGGCACTGTTGTTGATCTTGATCCGGATATGGAAAAAATGAAAAAACAACTTTCCAAGCTTGACATTCGGTTGTATGAACAGTTTCAGAATTTTCTTGAGTATTCCAGTCAGCAGTATGACATCATTGAAAAAGGATATTTTGACCAGGGTCTTGACAATACTTTTGATTTTATGAAATTCTATGATTTTTCTACAGTTTTCAAAATTGATTTTTTCAGAACCATGCACAGAGGAGTAAGTAAATATATAAAAAATCAGTATCTTATTGACATACTGGATTTTTTTATTAAATATGTTGGTTCTTCAGCTTATAATGCTCCCGGATTCATGAATCTTATGCCCATGATACAGTTTAAGTATGATTTGTGGTATGCATATGGAGGTATGTACAATATTGCCCGCGGTTTCAATAAATATATGAAAGAATTGGGAATTACCATTAATCTGAACAGTGAAGTAAAGAGAATAATTACTGACAATGATACTGTTACCGGAGTTGAGGTTAATAATAAGGTTCATGATGCTGATATTATAGTCTCTAATATGGAAGGTATTCCTGCCTACCGGGAATTGCTTCAGGAAAATGACAGGTTTCTAAAAAAACTCAGCAAATATGAGCCGGCATGTTCCGGACTGGTCATTGATATTGGTCTGGACTGTCAGTATCCGCAGCTTGCACATCATAACTTTTTATTTTCCGGCAACCAGAAAGAACATTTTAATTCTGTATTTAACAAAAGAGTGATGCCACAGGATCCCACTCTTTATCTTGTGGATGCATCCAAAACTGATCCTTCAGTAGCGCCTAAGAATTGTTCCGGTCTTAAAGTACTGCCGCATATACCATTTATCAATAAATCTAATCCGCTTACCAGAGAAGAGTATATACAGTATAAAGAGAACATCTATGATAAGATGGAACGGTTCGGATTAAAGGATATTCGAAAACATATTGTCTATGAACACATACTTACTCCTCTGGATATAGAAAAAATGTACTATTCCAATAAAGGATCCATATACGGAGTGGTTTCTGATTTAAAGAAGAATTTTGCTTTTAAATTACCTAAAAAAAGTAAAAAATATCACAACCTTTATTTTACCGGCGGCAGTGTTAATCCCGGCGGAGGAATGCCTATGGTGCTCTTATGCGGGCAGAATGTATGTGAGAAGATTGTTGAAGATCAGGAACTGTAATTCAAGAATCAAGAAGCAAGACTAAAGACTAAAGACCAAAGGAATATGGAGAATGGAGAATGGAAGATGGAGGGTATAAGGTATATGGTATATGGAAAACACCCCCTTTCCGCCTTGGACGAACTCAAGGCACAAGCTCTCAAGGTTGTAGTAATTGAAATGCAAGTCCTCCCTTGAGGGGGGTTTCAAGCGGGTGTTTTGAGAGAAGAAGAGGAACAAAAGACAAGAAAAGAACTTTAGAACGTTGGCAGGTTATCGGGTAAAAGTTAGTGGATGTTATTAAGGTCAGAGTGATTTTCAAAAATAATATCACAATAAAGACTCCCCTGATAAGAGCTTGTCCTGAGCTTGTCGAAGGAGGAGACTAAGAGGGGTTTATAATACATATTATTTTTGAAAATCAAGTCACTATAAGACCGCAGACCGTGGACGGCAGACCGCGAATAACGTTGCGGTCTGTGGTCAAATAAAGGGAAAATGGAGAATGGAAAAAAATATAAGTCAGAATGAATTATTTTAAAATTTCATTATTAGTAAACGAAAAATAAAAGACTCCAAGAC
>CAZETW010000131.1:0-6565 GCA_964515295.1 uncultured bacterium
GAATATAACCATAACTCATGAAAAAAATCTTGACTTTAAACTAAAAAACTCTGCGATATCATTACCTACTCTGCGTTTTAATTTTGTTTTTAGTTCCTATATTAAAAAAGCAAGTGTTTCCTCACTTTATTATATTACTAGTAAAAAATTTAGTCAACCCCACTAAAATCGCTAAAAAATGATTCGGGTTTTAATCCATCAAATTTCATCATTTTTCCTTTCCGGGGTTGAAACCCCCGATTGCGTTTAGGATAATCATTTTTCCAAGCTTTCAATTCTTTAATTTGCCCTCATTTAGTTATCGGCGGCCTGAATCCAGGGATTTTTTTACACCCCTGAGTATAGTAACTATACTGTAGGGTTTTTGAATAAACTCATATCTTTCTTCTTCTTTGATCTTCTTAATATTCTCAAAAGTATACCCACTGCTTAATAATACAGAAATTTTAGGATTATCATTTCGAATCTTTTTTGCTAGTTCCTGCCCAGTACCATCAGGAAGTACCATATCTGTAAACAGCAGTTGAAAATTATTTTTTTTATTATTAAATTCATATAGTGCCTGTTTAACTGTGGCAGCCACAGTAACCTCATATCCGTTTTTCCTTAAAACCATAGATGCAAAATCACGAACAGTGTCTTCATCCTCGACCAGTAAAACATGTTCACCCTGACCTTTCAAATCCTGGAGATCTTCGGATGGTTTTTCTGTTCTTTTTATATTTTTTTTGAAAGATGCTGGAAAATAAACAGTAAATGTTGATCCCTTGCCAACTTTACTGGTAACATCAACCCATCCACTGTTGCTCTTAACTATATCATTAACCACAGAAAGTCCCAACCCTGTTCCTTCCCCGGTTTCTTTTGTAGTGAAAAAAGGAGTAAAAACACGCTTTAGTGTTTGTTTGTCCATCCCTACACCGGTATCCTTAACCTTTACCACCACATAATTTCCCGGCTTCTCATCTGTATCGTTATCGATATCAGATTTATTAATGGTAATATTATCGGTAGTAATTGTAATTTTACCTCCTTTACGTATGGCATCCTTGGCATTAATAACTAAATTCATGATAACCTGTTCGATAGATCCTAAATCTCCCCAGACATCCCATAATCCGCGTTTAAGATCTTTCTTAATAACAATATTTTCACCCAGCAAGCGGTTAAGCATTCGCATTAAATTATTGATCAACGTATTAATGTTGATCAAAGAATAATCCATTGGCTGACGTCTGCTGAACAGAAGCAGCTGACGGGTTAAACTTGCTGACCTGTATGCTGCATCTCTGATCTCCCTTAAATCAGCATACAAAGGGGAAGAACGGTCCGTTTTCATTAAAGCAAGTTCAGAATATCCCTGAACAACTGTTAGTATATTATTAAAATCATGTGCCATACCACCAGCTAACCTGCCTAATTCTTCAAGTTTCTGGGCATGCAGCAGTTGCTTTTCAAGCTCTAATTTTTCAGCTTCGCTTTTTTTACGACTGGTAATATCCCGGGCCAGAGCTAATAACAATGGATTTTCTTCGTCTGAAAGTAATCCTATGTTTATTTCAACTGGAAAAGTATTTGCATTTTTACATTGTAATGTATGTTCAATAGTCATTGATCCAGTATTATGCAAATGATGCAGAATTTCCTGAATATTGATCTGATCTCCGATAAACAGATCTTTAACAGATAATCTGAAAAATTCATCCCGTGTATATCCTGATTTTTTACACGCTGTATGGTTAACATCTATAATATTTGCGTGCGAATCAATTACAAATAATAAATCCACAATATTTTTTATCAATCCGCGAAACCGCTGTTCACTGGCTAAAAGCTTCTTTTCCATTCGGTGTTTATAAAGAGCCATTTCAATAACAGCTCTCAGCTCACGCTTATTGATTGGTTTTAGCAAATATCCGAAGGGTTCAGCAACCTTGGCGCGAGTTAAAGTTTTTTCTTCAGCATAAGCGGTGATAAAAATTATGGGAATGTTTTTACGTTTACGGATCTGTTGGGCCGCTTCTATTCCGTCCATTTCATCTTTTAATCTGATATCCATCAATATCAGATCCGGTTTTTTCTTATCAGCTTCCTGGACAGCTTTTTCTCCGGTGTCTGTTACAGAAATTACTGAATAATGCATAGACTTTAACTGAGACACAAGATCCATGGCAAAGATACTTTCATCTTCCACAATCTGTATTTTTATTTTCTGCATTAATCTGACCTTTTTAAAAATGTGATCATTATAATCATACAGAAGAATAATGTATATGTAGCAAAACTATAATAATAAAAAATAATAATAAAAAAAAATAAAGTCAAGAAGATAAATGAAATCAATTCTATAAACTTTTTAAATTTTATCTTTCATATCTTGACTTTTTATTCCGGAACTGTTAAGTTTTCTTTATAAATCTATGGAGTAATATATGATTCCAACTATAAATCCGGTAAAACCTTATAAAGAACAGTCCGGGGCTCCTCCGGTAAAAATCATTCAACCCTCAAAGAATATCACCGATAATTACACAGACTATCTTGTCGACGAGTCTCGTTTTTCAGGTGGTCATGCTGACGAATTAGTATTTACCTATACAGAAAAACAAATAGTTGATACCCTGAAATATGCCTATACCTCTGATATGCCGGTCACTGTTTCTGCGGGAAGGACAGGTATTGTGGGAGGAGCCGTACCTCAGGGAGGTATAGTGCTGTCTCTCGAATCTATGAATTCTTTTCTGGGAGCAGAGTGGGATGAAAACCAGAAATGTTGGTGTATTTATGCTGAACCCGGCCTTACAATCACTGACTTGAATGATATTCTGGATAAAAAAAATTTTGAACAAATACTTACATTACTGCAGGGGAAATCCAAAAAGCAGTTAGAACAATTTTCTGAAGAATCAAATCATTGGTTTTATCCTCCTGATCCCACTGAACAATCTGCCCAGCTGGGCGGTACTGTGGCTTTGAACAGTTCTGGTGCACGTTCTTTTAAATATGGACAAACCCGATCATTTGTGAAGAGTCTGCGTGTAGCTCTCTCTGACGGAACCTTGCTGGATATAGAGCGCGGTAATACGTTCAGCACACCTGATAAAGGATTCATTGTTCACAGAAACGAGGATAAGATTCTCATCCCTGTACCAACGTACCAGTCTCCGGATGTAAAAAATGTAGCAGGTTACTTTATTCAGCACCCCATGGATTTTATGGATCTTTTTATCGGATCAGAAGGCACTTTAGGTGTGATAACCCGAATTAAATTAGCGTTAGTACCTAAACCGGAATTTATTCTCTGCTATATAGCATTTTTTAAGTCTGAAGAAGATGCCCTCAATTTTGTAAAAACCATAAGAGAAAGAACCAAAAAGAAATCAGATGTAGTTGATCCTTCCGCCCTGGAATATTTTGATGACTATTCATTAAATCTCCTTCGTCAAAAGAGAGAAAGAGAAGGTTACGTTTCTTCCATCCCTGCTTTTCCCGCCTATGCTAATGCAGCAATTTACCTTGAGCAGGAAGGGAAAAAAGAAGATCTGGAAACCTACTGCTCTGAATATGTACAAGTGCTGTCTGAATGTAATGCACCCGGTGATGATGCCTGGGGAGCTGTTGAAGAAACAGAGATGGAGAAGATGCGCCAGTTCCGGCATGCAGTACCAGAAGAAATCAATGCAATCATTACTGAACGGCAGAGAAGCTGCCCCCAGATACATAAAATCGGAACGGATTTTTCCGTTCCGGATGATGCCCTAAAACCAATGATGCATGTCTATCGTTCACTACTGAATAAAGAGAACCTTGAATATGCAATCTTTGGTCACATTGGAGATAACCATCTGCATGTAAATGTTCTTCCCCGCAATGAAAAGGATTTCAAGAAGGCAAAAAGACTTTATTTGGAATTTGCCCGCACGGCTGTAGAATACGGAGGAACTGTGAGCGGAGAACACGGAATTGGAAAAATAAAGAAAGAACTGCTTCCGATTATGTATTCGCAAAAAAATATCCGTCAAATGAAGCAGGTGAAAAAAGCACTGGATCCGAAAGGCATCCTGAACCCTAACATTTTATTTTAAAATATAATGTTAGGATGATAAGTATTAACAAGCTAAAATCCAACTCTAACCTGTTACTTCATCAATCCAGTCAAGATATTCTTTCAATCCAGTCTGAACAGGAATCCGGATAATCTCAGGAACCTCATACCTATGAATATCTTTAATACACTGTTCTATTTTTTTATAGAACTTTACTTTTGTCTTGATAATGAGTCTGTACTCTGTTTCATTATGTACTTTTCCTTTCCAGGTATAATAACTGGTAATCTTGTTAATTTGTACACAAGCCGCTAATTTTCCTTCAGTTAGATGTGAGGCGAGATGATCAGCTTCCTTCTTTTCAGCACACGTTGTTATTACTATACAATAATCCATTTCCCCTCTCAATAATAAAGAATATCGAACGAAAAGCTATATTACCATAACTCAAACCCAGGTAGCCACAAATTCTGTAACCGGATCACCTTCTGCCATCGATTTAGTTATCTCGACCTTGCCCTGTCTGCAATTCAATAATTCCATGGTTCCATCCATCCACCCGGCCATATCATAGTCTAATATCCGATAGGGTTCAGGAAATTTCACTATCAGTAAATTTTTCCTTTACAAATGCAGGTACAGCTAATATACTGCTCCCCTTCACTTGCATAGGCTTTTTATTTTCCATGGAACATCCTCCTCACTAAGCAACAATTCTCCTGATTTCCCATTTATAAATTAATATTTAATGAAAATATTATTTAATTCAGGAGCAGTGGAATACTTAAACTGTCAGATCATTTCAGGTTCAGCCAATGTAAAGGAAAATCCGGATTAATTCTTGTAACTTCATGGAGAGAAGCAATATATTCTTCGTTTTCACCAGCGCGGTGAGGATTTATATATTCCCATACTATATTCTTTTCAGAGGTAACCTCAAATGCTCTCCCGGCATCAGTTTCTGTAATCAGTGTGTTCCCATTGGGGAGTCGCTGACAGGCACCGCAGGAAGGGGTATTAAAAGGTTCATCATCTTTTCCCCCATATACCCAGTAGAATTTTCTGGTAACAGGATCAAATTCAATAATTCTGGATTTTTCCTCTATGCCTTTGTTGTCTAAAACAATCATGTTGTCATTTTCTAATAGAGTAGATTCATGCTGCTGAGACCATAAATCAGATTCAGCCCAAATCACTCCCTCATCAATATCGATCAGACATACCAAATCTAATGATAAAAGTGATACTAAAATTCTTCCTTTAGTGAATTCGGGTATAGAAGTATTACGTTCTATCACTTGTATTGTATTGGTATGAGTAATATCCCCCCAGCTTTCTAATCTGTTTAAAATAGGAGAAAATTTTGATTGTTCAATAGCTTCCAGTATAGATATTTTTTTCAGCTGTGTGCCGTTCTGATCAAGAATACAAATATAATCTTCCAATATAGGTTTTTTTTCATTATACTTTTTGTTAATGTGAGCTTCTCTGGTTAAAACATATATATTGTTGTTCTCAGCAATGTAAAAATCATGATGAGCACGATTGAAAACAGACCACATTACATTTGAATCTTTATCCAGTTTTAAGACTCCGCTGCCCGAGAATATTACAATTATATCTCCATTCTCCATCAACTGAGCTCTTCTCCAGAAATAATGACTGGGTGAAGGTTCCTCCGGTGTATAATCAGGCCAGGCCCGGGTTAAATCACATCTCCACTTATGCAGAACATCCCCCTGCATATTCATCAAAACTGCTTCCGGGGCATGAGCAGATATAAGGAAATTATATCCATTATAAGCATTTTCCGGATCATACATTGTTATATTTTCGCTGACCGGCGGTGCTTGTGAGCCTGCTGTATAACCTATCGATTCTAATTTCTTGATCATTTCCTTCTGTTCAGGTGAAAGCTTACCGGTTCCCTCAGTATGTTTAATTACATGCCACCGTCCTGGTTGATCTACTTCAGGCAAAGAGGATTTACTCCCTTCTGCATGTTTCCAGCTATGTAATTGCGGAAACGGGAATATATATAACCAATGCCAGACAACTCCTAAAAATATCCCGATCAATAAAATAATTACAATTTTTACTAAATTAAATTTTCCCAAGACTTAAATCTCCATGAATTTTAATCATATTTTTATCCATATTGACTCTTAGATTTTTTCCAGGAAAAGCTTCTGGAAGTCTGCTGCGCAACTTTTTTATGACAACATGCCTGATTTCTTTTTCCACTGCTTCAGGAACATTATCCAGCGTTGCCATATGAACATCTACAATATACCCTCTGCCAAATTCTGAACCTTTCCCGGCTGAAAAACTTGATACAACATCAAACAAACCATCATGAGATTTATTTAATGTTGTACCTCTTTCCCTTCTGGCTGGATGAAGGGAGAACTGATCTCCATAATTATCTTCCAAATAATCATCCAGCCAGTCAAGTACCTGTTTCAGATTTTTTTCCCATTTTTCCAGAGAAGGATGATACATAGTGAAAAACTAACTAA
>CAZETW010000132.1:0-2241 GCA_964515295.1 uncultured bacterium
CTAGTATTAATAATAGTAAGTAAATTTTTTAATCTAACCAAAGGGGGATTATATCATGAACTCTGTACGATCAAAGCTTTTAATATGTATACTTATTATTTCCACCGGTCTGTTTTTTTGCAGCAAATCTCCGGTGCAAGAAGAGAAAACACGCTATAAAAAGAACATTAAAAGCACCCTTCAGGAAATCGATAATAAAATCTCTTCCATAAAAAAGGAATCCAAAGAAATTATTTCTGGAACCAAAGAAGATATAAACCTGAAAATCAATCAACTAAAAGAGGCTCAGAAAACGCTGAATCAAGAATTAAAAGAAATGAAAACGATTTCCGAAGAGCAATGGGAACAACAGAAAGCTGACATTGACAGTATTATTCAGGAAGTTAAGGAAATCGACATTCTTTCCATAATACAGACAAAAAAGAAAATTCGGATAAATGATACTACTAAGAGTACATCATAACATGAGGGAGAACTGGAGTGTTAGAAGTAAAAACCATTTTATGTCCTACTGATTTCAGTGAGCATTCCTATAAAGCAGTTGATGCTGCTGCGGAACTGTGTCAGTATTTGTCAGCAACATTACTGCTTGTTCATGTGCTGCCACCGGTACCGGCATCTACTCCTATATCTTCAACTATTCAGTCCGGCCCACCTGGGTATAAGGCTCCTTCCAGTACAGTGGATCTTAATATAGGTGAATATATAAAGGAATTAACCTTAAATGCAGAAAAATCATTACAGGAGATTAAGGAGAATAAAATAAAAAAAGATATTGATGTTGAGATAGCAGTTTTAAATGAAGGGGGTGAAGCTGAAGAAATTAACCGGGTAGCTGAAGAAAGAAATGTTGACATGATTGTTACATCCACTCATGGACAAACCGGTGTGGGAAAAGTGTTTTTAGGCTCGGTGATAGAAAAAGTTATTCGCCATGCACAAAAGCCGGTTTTAACTATTCAAAGTAATATTTAGAAACAAAAAATATGGAAAAGAAATATTATAACAATATTTCAAAAAAAATAACTTTTTTGAAGATAATAAGTATTTGTCTGCTGAGTGTAATAGATATACTTTTGATACTTTTATAGAAGGAAACAGTAACCAGAATGAAATTTTGTTAAAGTCAAATGCCGAGGGTATATCATCCGTCATTATAATCTGTACAGCAACTCCGATATTATTTTCTTGTTTGATCATTTTATTTTTACTATATTATTTAATATAGTAAGTTATTTACTTTAACTTAATCACAGAATTGTTAATATTAAAAATTATACAGAGGGATAGAGGATTAACAGAGGAGGAAAGAATATGGAAATCAAACACATTCTTGTTCCTGTGGATTTCAGCGATTTTTCCGATAAAGCGGCAGAATATGCTTTATTCCTTGCTGAGAAATTTTGTGCCCGGGTGACATTATTTCATGCAATGGTTCTTTTTAAAGCAGATATTGACGAAAAAGAACATCTGAAATCTTATGAAGAAGTTATTGAGAAAATTAAAGACAAACGTTTTAAACTGTTACAGGATCATTGCAAAAAGGGTAAAAAACGGGGAGTGGAAATTGATTCGATCCTGGAAAGAGGCATTTCTGAAGCGGATACTATTCTGGATCATTGCCTGGACGGAGATTACAATCTTGTTGTAATAGGTACTCATGGAAGAACCGGACTCAAACGATGGACCACAGGAAGTGTAGCAGAAAAAGTAGTGCATCATTCTCCGGTGCCGGTGGTCACTGTTCATAAAGATATAAAGAAATTTGCCATAAATAAAATCCTTATTCCGGATGATTTCTCTGATTATTCTTTGCAGGCTATCGAACAGGGGAAAAGTCTGGCAGAATTGTTTAAAGCGAAATGTGTATTTCTGCACACTGTCATGCAGAGAGAACATGAAATGTATTATAATATCAGCAGTAAACCTATTCTGGAAACCAATCCTCAGCTTGAAGATACAATAAAAAATAATCTTATTGACCGTACCGGAATGAAAAAAGATAAAGCAGAATATGTAGTGATCGAAGGTACCCCTTATAAGATAATTGTTCAGTATGCAGAGGAAAATAATATAGATTTAATAGTCATGGGCACACGTGGATTAGGTGCGTTGTTCCATGCTCTTATTGGTAGCAATGCGGAACGTGTAGTTCGTAAAGCTTCCTGTCCGGTGTTAACTGTTCGTAAGGGTGATTAATTTTTCAAATTTCAGTGATGATTTTTAAATTCTTTGAGTCCT
>CAZETW010000132.1:2341-6512 GCA_964515295.1 uncultured bacterium
TAAGGGTGATTAATTTTTCAAATTTCAGTGATGATTTTTAAATTCTTTGAGTCCTTGAGTCTTTGGGTCTTTGAGTCCTAGTGTCATAGAGTCTTAGGATCAATTGGGGAGGATACATTGACCGCAGACCGCGGACGGCAGACTGCAAATTGATACGCGGTCAGCGGTCAGTCGTCTGCTGTCAATTACGGCTTCTGCACGTAAATTCTCTCAAGCTCTTAAGCTCTCACGTTCTGCTACATATTACTCTGCTCCTGATCAGTCCAGCTGTCTCTTTCGAAAACGATCTTTCCGTCCACAATGGTCATATCAACCTGCATATCTAAAATGTCCTTTGGATCTATTTCCAGTAAATTCCGATCGCATACAGTGATATCAGCCAGTTTTCCTTTTTTAATTGAACCTCTTATATGGTCTTCCAAAGCAGCATAAGCATTATTGATAGTATAGGCTTTCAGCGCTTCGTGCACGGATATCTTTTGTTCCGGAAACCAGCCTCCTTCCGGTGTATGATTGATGGTGGTGCGGTTCACTGCTGCATGGATGAGATATTTGGGGTGGACCTTATATTCGGCAGCAGAGGTCCCGGGCCAGTCCGAACCAAAGCTGAGAGTTGCTCTGTTTTTTAGCAGGGATTTAAACGCATACGCAGTTTTGCAGCGTTCATGGCCTATTCGTTCCTCCATCCAGCGCATATCATCAGAGAGATGGTAGGGATTGACTTCTGCTATTACATTCAGTTTTTTGAACCGGGGTAAATCCTGAGGGCGCACAACCTGAGCGTGGATAATACGGAATCCTTCCAGATCTTTGCCCAGATCATTCATCAGACGTTCATAGGTGTCCAGCATCAGGGCCACACCTTTGGTGCCGATAGCATGCACATTGGATACAAATCCGGCCTCATATCCGGTTTTAATGAGCTTATACATTTTTTCCATATTACCGGTTTCAAAATCAGGATCTTCACTGGTATGCCGGCGGTAATGCCCATAGTTTTCAGGCTGATCGTCATAAGGCTCAAAAAACAGGGCTCCATGGGTTCCCATGATGCCGTCAATATACCCTTTGAGTGCTCCGTACCGCAGCCAGCGGCTTTTCTTTTTGGTTTCCGGATGCAGCCCCGGTCTGAATCCCTTTTCTTTCATTTCCTGCCCTCTGGACAGGTCCGGTCTCAGCCAGACTCTGCAGGTAAGTTCTCCCTGTTTTTCCAGTTCTATGAAACGCCGGGTCTGTTCCGGGACAGCAATGTCGTGAACTTCAACTATACCGCATCGGGCCAGATGTTCAAGAGCAGCCCGGTTTTCATTCAGCAGACGTTCAGGAGATTTTTCTTTTACTGCTTTTCGCAGTTTTTCCAGGGCTGGTGAATCATGGTAAATCAAACCAGTGAGCTGATTTTGCTTATCAAGTTCCATACCAGACATGGGATTTTTCAGCAATTGGGCAGCTTTCAGAGCAGCAGTATTGGCCAGATAGAGTTTCCGGTCATAACTGCAGAGCAGACAGGGGTTGTCAGGCGATATGTCATCGATTACTTTTCGGGAAGGATGCCAGCGCTGTTTTTGCTTTTCCCCGGCATCAGCAGCTCCCATTTTCCATTGTTCATAAGCCCCCCAGAGTCCGCCGGTGATCCATTCGCTTTTATCCAGTTTTGAAACTGCTTTTTTTATTTCATGTCTGAGTCTTTTGTCATCTGATACAGTCAGCAGATTGGGATCATTGATCTGGGCTCCTGCCCGGTTGAAATGCACATGTCCGTCGATAAAGCCGGGCAGTACAAATCTTCCCCGCAGATCGATAATGCGGGTATCCGCATCTGCGAACTTCTGATAATTTTCATTACTGTCCAGTACTGCAGTTATAGTATTCCCGGTTATAACCACACCTGAGGCCCAGGGCTGTTCCGGTTCCATGGTATACACTTCTCCGTTAGTTAAGATCAGATCAGCTTTTTTTAGGGAGCAGCTGATAAAAATAAGTAGCAGAATTATTGACATAACAAATATAACGATAATTTTATGCATGGATTTTCCCTCCTTGTAATATCAAATTTATTTTAGAGATAATCAATCATAAAAAAAATATAAAGAAATTATGGAAAAGTAAAGGGTATATTTTGATTTATTTATGGTCAAATTATAATAAAAAACCTGACCGATCTGTAAGACCGGTCAGGTTTTAATGATTAAATAAGAGATTCTTACTTTTTATTTACAGGTCTTCACTATCAGCCCCCTCATTTCCACTGGTATCTTCGCAACTTAGAGTTATTGTATCATCTCTTGCATCATATTCAGGTGAGATACTGATTCTTATCAATCCAGCTGTTTTATAAATGTATTGATCCCCATACCAGTCAACACTAATATAGGTCAAACTGTCATCAGAAGTGGTGACAGTTAAAGTTGAAGGATCAAGATATTCACCGCTTGTAGAAGAAAATTCAAGATACACATTTGCAGCATTAGAATTTAAGGAATTATCAATAGGACCTCCGTGATGGTAGTTTAATTCTATATCAGGATTTAGATTATCAGTAGCACTTTTTGACCGAAGTTGTCCTATTCCTGCGTCATTTACGGCAGCTATATAGAGAGTAACTTCTGTTCCATTGAGAAATGGAGTTTGAATTCCATCATGATTATAATAATCAAATTCTTCAGGGAGTTCAACATCAGTTTCAATATAAGTCTGTATGTCAATATTATTGATTTCTTTAATGAATATTCTATCTGAATTATGGTAATCGTCTTCAGCAAATATATAATATTTATCTGCATTTTCCAAAGTATTCCATCTGATGTCTAATGTATTGGTATTCCAATCAATAGTATTGAGATTAGTTATATTAAAACCTGTAACCTGTCCTGGAACTTGATCACTGCTAGCTGTTTTGAAGTGAATGGTATCAAAAACAGAGTCTCCAGGTATGGTTGAAAATATTTTATAGTATAAAGTATAATACTGTTCTGGTTCCAGATCATTAGGATGAGTTAGGGTTATAGTTTTACTGTTGGAGCTAAGTGAGGGTGTATCTAAATATACATAATGATAAGTCGAATCTTTAATAGATATTTCAAAATTAGGATGATTGATATTAACAGCCATTGAGTAAGTGAGGGTGATATTCTCATCTATTGGAAATCCATTGTAGTATTGATTACTATTTACATTACCAGAAACAAATTTTATCCCTTCTTGAGTTTTAAATTCGATTTCTTCAGAAAATTCATGATTGTCTGTTGATTTACCTGATAATCTCAAGGTGTAAACTTCATCTGTCATTAAATTACCAATAGGATCAATTGTTAATGTAATATTATTTGACCAAGATGTATCACATTCAACCATTTGATGAGAACCATACGTTAAATAATATATGATTGACTGCATATCCATAGCTTTTGAAAAAGTAATAGTTAAATTGTTAGAAATAGAAAAATTATTTTTACCAATAAAGTTGTTTTGAACTATGAAAGGTTCAGGGGCAGTAATTTCCAAAATTATATCATCCATTTCACGAGTGCTTTTTTGAATTAGATATTCTGTTTTGTAGGTGAATTCATAATCATTGTTATTATCATTGTATGGTAAGGTTTCTATTATGACATCTGGTGTACCAGGCAAACTGTCTAATGAGAAGAAACCCTCAGCGTCGGTAGTAGTAGTATATTTTCCAGGATAAATACTATATCCTTTATGAAATGAATCTGGTGGTTCAATTCTATAGGTATAATTTGCAACTACTGTAACATTTTCAGCAGGGCTGGTAATCTCATCATTAATTTTTTTGTACACATGTCCTTTTAAACCAGCATTTTTTTGATACAAATATATATCTGCGGAAATAGTATGTTTATAATCTTTGTCAGTGGGAGGAGGAGCGCCAAAGGATCCAGTGCTGTAGAGTATTTCCTCTAATGTTGGTACATGGACTACGATTTTACCAACAGCATATTCTGAAGAACCTGTAAAATGAATTGTATAATCACCAGGTGGTAGTTGATCAATAATATAATATCCTTTTTCATGAGTAATAGTAGATTTCATGGTTCCATCTACAACCCATGTTATATCTACTTCTCCACTGTCAAAAAGAGTTTGCGTACAAAAATCATACACTAATCCATGAACAGTGCCGGTTACTCTTCCGTTGGCAAGCTCTGCA
>CAZETW010000133.1:0-6455 GCA_964515295.1 uncultured bacterium
TTCTAAAGTTCTCAAGTTCTGAACACTTACTTCTGACAACTGACTTCTGTCTTCTGCACGTAAACGCTCTCAAGCTCTAAAGTGTCAGATCTAGCTGGAAATGAATGCTATTTTTTTAAGAATCGTACATTTTCAGCAAAAAACCATCATACTTTCTTATTTAGAGGCGTGAGATTCTTCACTCCTTTCAGTCGTTCAGAATAACAATACCAAATGATTGGTTTGAAAACTTTAAACTTTTTCAGGACGACACCAATTCTGTTTTATCTTTTATCTTTTGGATTTTGTCTTTTATATTATCTCCGGATAAATATATTTTTGATTATATGTCCCGCCATTTTGGGATTTTCCTTTAACCGCCGGGTGCAGTATCCGTACCAGTCTTCACCAAAAGGAACATATACTCTCATACGATTTCCCTGTTCAACCAGTTCTGCTCTTGTTTTTTCTGTCACCCCCAGCAGCATTTGAAACTCAAAGTCAGAAGGATCACTACCCGATTCTGAGATAAGATCCTGTGATTTTTCTATCAGATAGAGATCATGGGTGGCAATACCTGTATATGATTTCGATTCAAGCATTAATTTGATTATTTCCAGAAAATTTTCTCTGATTTTATCAAAATCTTTATAAGCAACTTTCGGAGATTCATTATAAATCCCCTTGCAAACCCGTAAATTTGCAATATCATCTTTTATTAATTTCTTTACATCATCCACACTTCTTTTCATGTAAGCCTGGATCACTGCCCCCACATTAGTAAAATCCTTTCTGAGCTTTTTGTAAATTTCCAGAGTATCATCAGTACAGGTAGCATCCTCCATATCGATCCGGACAAAATAATTGTTCTTCTTTGCTTCTTTTACCACAGTTTTTACATTCTCATAGCACAGATTTTTATCAAAGCGCAGGCCTAAAGAGGTAAGTTTAACTGAAAGACTGCCGTTTAGATTGTTGTCATTCAAAGCCTTTAAAACCTGAATACTTAGATCTCTGGATTGAATAGTTCTTTCCCGGTCCATCACTTCTTCACCCAGTACATCAATAGTGGAATAGCATCCGGAATCATTCAGCTCCTTGGTGGTATCCAGAGCATCCTGCAACGTGGTTCCGGCAATATACTTTTTAGAAAAAAGCCAGACAAAAGATTTGGGGAAAATGGGAAGGATTTTAACAATCAGATTATTAAATAACTTCATTACTCATTACCTCATTTCTTTTAAGTTCACTATAAATATAATAATAATATAAAGAAATTTTTATCCAATTTCAACGAAAAAATAATCAATTACTCTTATTGACTGAATCAAAGCCCCGGATAATACTTTGGAAAAAAAGATAGTGAATCATCAATCTTTTTAAAAACCTGGGAGCAGAAAAAAGCATTTTCTTACAAAATTTAGCTACTGTATTATTAACCGCAATCCTGATAATGAAATGTTGAATTCCTCGCTTTGTAATTAAATCCACCCGAAACGCCTGTTTAAGTTCCGGATGTTTTTGTTTAAGATACGGAAGTGTAACTCTGCCGAACTCCTGCATCTGATCGAGCATAGCTTCCATACTCTTATCCCATACAGCATAGCTGATTGCCTTTTTATTATATATCAAAGGTATTGATACCTGCTTTCTTAAACGATAACTGAATTCAACATCCCCTCCATAGCTCATTATAGCATCATCCTGACCACCTATTTCTATAAAATACCTGGTCTTCATTGCTACATTATGTGAGGTAATATACTTAAAAGGTACAATATCACCATGCCTGAGTTTATTTTTTCCTCTTGAGTGAATATAATCAGTTAGATAATGAGTTTCAGAATTAAGATATTTCACCCTTCCCAGAGATATGCAATCAAGATCAGTGAGCAGCGTATAGTGCTGCTGTACCAAATCAGCAGATGGGATACTATCGGAATCAAACATAAGTAAATATTCAGACTGTAATTGAGGTAAGGCAAGATTTCTGGTTGCATTGCTGCCGTGTCTTTTTGCATCAGAATGATGAAGCGGGATTATTTCCAGAGAAAAAGTATTTTTCATTAAATAATTATTAATTTTCTCAGGGTTGCCGTCAATACAGAGTAAAATCCTAAAATCAGAAAATATTTGCTGTGAAAAACCCTGTAAGCATTGTTCTAACTCCTCAGGATTTTTAAAAGCAGGTATAATTACATCAAATACACTCATGCATTTAAAACTTTTTCATATACATTCAAAGTTTTCCTGGCAATAGTATCCCAAAGAAAATTATTCTTTATATGTTGTTTTAATGCTTCTTTTGACGATTTTTCCAAAGCACTTTCTATACCCTTGCGGATAGAACCCACTGAATAGGGATCAACATAATGAGCGAATTGCATAAAATATTCTTTGGTGCCGCCATAAGGTGTAATAACAATTTTTGCTCCTGCCAGAGCTGCTTCCAGAGCAGCTCTTCCCGGTGTTTCATATTTAGAAGGAAGAACAAATACATCACAGGCTGCATATGCAGATGCAAGCAGAGGTGAATTATGATCCAGTCCGTTAATAATTATCAGATTATTATTTTTCTCAGCTTCTTTTAAACAGGCTTCACTTTCATCTCCGGGAGTTATTCTGCCGATGATAACTGCAGGATGGTCTATCCTGGCAAGTGCTTTTATTAAAGAAAGAACATTTTTTCTGTTCGGACCGATATGCCCGACATTCAGTATAAAGTCTTTTATTCCATATTTTTTTTGAAAAAGTGAAGGGTCTCCGTTTAAAAATTCAGGAGATACTCCATTGGGAACGACTTCTATCTTATCCTCAGAAATACCAAGTCCCCGGGATACAAGTTTACCTTCCACCACTGTATTTGGAAAAACCCTTACAGACCATTCACAAATATCCCGGATAAATCCATAATCCTGCCATACTCCGGGAAGAACTTTTTTTATAAAGCTGTCTAAAATAACTGAAGTTCGTACCACTGCCGGGGAATGTCTAGTAAAAAAAATAGGATTCACCACGAATTTTACCTTTCTTCTCCATAGATCCCGGGCCAGACTATATACGCCTAAATTAGCAGAAAAAAGATGTACAAGATCGCAATCAAACAACTTCTCCGCAGGATCCCACATATCAAAATATTCAACCTCTGCTCCCAGTTTTTCCAGATATTTTTTTGTCTGTATGATTTTTACCAGAGGTCCTCCTCTGATTAATCCTACACTTTGATAACAGGCAAAACGGATTTTCATCGCTTTGATTTCCCTATATAATGTTCAATGTCATGTATTAACATTCGCCAATTATATTTTTTTAAATGTTTTATGTTGTAGTGATATAAATTTTCTTTCTTTCCAAGGGTGTATTCTTTTTCAAGTACTTGACTTGTTTCGGTTAAAGGATGCAAAAATTGATCACCGTTTGAAAGTGAAGCCCTGATCCACACAGATGAATCTGTATTGGAAGAATGTAAATATAACTTTTCATCAATAAACCCCGCATCCCAGGTAATGTTAATTCTTTTTCTCCACCAGTCTGAATATTCTCCCAGAGAGATAACTGAAATATTTTTTTGTAAAACATTCTGAAAGACTGCATCAAAAACATCCAGATACCCATGTATTGGATGATGATAAAAAATAATAGGCTGATTAAGAGTACGTTTAATTTCTATAATCTTCAGATAATAATTCAGTATATCTTGCTTAGTATGGCGTGCTCTCCGCAGACTTCCTATACTTACAGGATGAATAGGTATCTGCAAAACAGAAGAAAATGAATGTCCAAGATAAGGGAAAAAGGGAACAGCATCATATGCAAGACCAAACTCAGAGGAATAGTGAAATCCAAATTCTTCTGCAACCTGGGCTACAGCAGGATTCCATTCACCATAAGGAGCTGCATATCCTTTTGGTTTGATGGCGGATTGCTTAATTATTTGTAATCCCTGCTTAAAATCTTTCCGGTTGTCTTCAATGGTTGGGTATATTCTATGACGATAACAATGGTATCCTATTTCCTGATTTTCCATTTCCCGGTATATATTGATCCGGTTTGCCTGGGATTTCACCTCAACAAACCAGGTAGCAGGAATGCTGTTTTTTCTGCACACCTGATAAAGGTTTTTAACTTCCTGTTTTCCACTGAAATCTGTGTCTACCCGAAAGGAAAATTGACTTTTAGCACCATCGGGAAAAAACCAAAGATGAACAAAAGGAAGATTACGGATATGAAACAGATACTGCAGGCAATTAAGGATCAGATAAAAGATCCCTTCTTTTGATACTTTAGAAACTCGTTCCGAAGGGTTCCTATCTCTAAATTCCGAAGGGAACTTTTTCCTCTGAATTTTATAGTCGAGAAGTGATGATAACAATCCTGAAGGTAAAATGAGTGCTGTTCCCTTGTCTGCTTTTTTAACTGCAATTGACTTCCGCCCCCTCTGATCTTCTACATATCGGGCATGTAAGGCTACAGAAGATTTTCGATATAAATCACAGGGGAAAGCAGGTAATAAGTTATTGTCTGAGTATAAATATCTTATATACACCTGTTTGGTTTTTTCAGTCAGTAATTGTTCTGCAATATCTGCTTCTACAAGGAGAGATCCTCCGTGATGCAGATAGTGAAGAATATGTTTTTTATTTCTTACTGCATTCTGTGTGCTGACAATTAACACTGCATACTCATTTTGAGGGATGGTTTTGTCAATATCGACTTTACTGAAAAATATTCCTATCTGCTGCAGGATCAGCTTCCAGCCCGGTGAAATTTCAGAAATTCCAACTTTCAATTTCAAATAAACTTCCTTTTTAAATAATATAATTCATCCTTACCAACCCCTCCCAGCCAGATAATATAAGGAAAGCCGATTACAGTAATAATAATTATTTTAATAAAAAATGCTAAATTTATAAACATCATAGGTATTAATAGTAATAATGCACCTGAAAACGGAAGTATAATAGAACGAACATAGTTTAAAACAATCTTTCGTTTAAGAGCTGCTGCCATTATAATGAGTGATGTTAGTTGATATGCGATCAGACCACAGGCAACTCCCATAGTTCCCAGAAATTCAGTTACAATGAAAGTAACAATGAAAAATATAACCATTCCGCTTAACAATGATTTTGTATAAATTTTTTCTTTTTCCATTCCGATAAGAGTAAACGTAAAAACAGAGTTTATCAAATTCAATACAAAATAACCTACCAATACCTGAAAAATCGGGACTGCATGCATAAATGAATATCCGAATATCAAATAAATAATATAATGACCACTGACTACTGCATAAAGTCCGATAATTAATACTGACACAGTAGTAATCTTCAATACAGCATTTACATTTGCTTTTAGCTTATCAGGGAAATTATTAAAACAACGACTGATGCTGGGGAAAAAGACTGCATAAAAAATACGATCCAGAATCAACAAAAACATAACAACTTTAAAAGCTGCACTGAATAATCCCACTTCAAATTTAGTGGTAACTAAACCAAGAAATATTGGCGGAAACTGAGTAGTTATCTGAGCAATAATAATGGCAACACCTAAAGGAAATGCCTCCAGTAATAACGAACCGCTTTTTAACCTGTCTCTTTTAAAACTTATAGTATATTTTTTTTGTTTAAATATCCCCCATAAAAAAGCACCGTTAGCAGCGATACCAATGATCCATGCCCAGGCAACCCAAATGATATCGTTATTGTTTTTTACGAATAATAAAACAATGACCAGATAAAAGAACATACCTATTATTTTACCACCGGCAATAATCCCTAACTTTCTTTTTCCGTAGAAAAACCATTCTAAAAGCAATGCAGCAGGAAATACACCTAAAAGATATACCCGAGTAACATGAACGATTTCCTGAGAAGCAACAAAAACATATATTATATAAACTCCAAGACTAAATGCAATTACAGAGAGAAATAACCTGGCTATAATGATATTTGCAGTTAAGAATGCAATATTCTCTGTATCTCCTGCAACTTTTCTGGTTCCCAGTAATGTAAGTCCGCTGTTCCCTAAAACCATAGCATACGCAAGTACAGCTAAACCAATACTTATGGTACCAAAATCTGAAGGTCCGAGTACCCGGGCCAGATAACTTATAGCTAATAAGCCAAGGATACGACTTATCGCATCTCCCAGATAAATAAAGATTATATTCCGGAAATGTGAAGTTAATTTCATCCGCTATCCAAAACTACTTTTCTTAAACCATTAACTCTTCTTTCAAAAGAAAATTTCTGAATAATCCGCTGTCTGGCTTTTTTGCCTAATGATCGATTTTCTCTCAACGCTTTTTTTATCGAATTGCTCAAATCTTCTACTGATCCAAAAGAAGTAATGAAACCGGTATCGCCAATAGCTGTTGGAATACCTCCTACATTAGTGCCCACTGGTATACATTCACAGAGCATTGCTTCACATAAAGCATTGGGGAGCCCTTCGGATCGGCTGGGCTGACA
>CAZETW010000134.1:0-6269 GCA_964515295.1 uncultured bacterium
AACACTAATCTTCTCCGATACCCCGATACTCCGTTACTCTATACAAAATAATAATTAATTATCAAATACAAATTCACTAATCTCCATCATTTAAACGTACCCGGTAGTTCGCCGTCTGCTGTCCGCGGTCTGTGGTCGTTTCTAACTTCTAAATGCTACCTTTCTCATATTTTAAAGTTCTCAAGTTCTCAAGCTCTCACGTTCTATAGTTCTCAAGTTCTTCAGTTCAGATTTTATAATATATACGTAAATCATCTAATTATCAAATATAAACGATTACTAAAAGATGTTTATATTTTAATACCATATTCTAGTATTTTTTCTTTTGGAACTTTCAGAATATCTAAAGCATCCAGCAGCAGAGATAAGGCACGTTCATATAAATCAGTACAATGTTCATTACTCCAGACTCTGCAGGGTCCGCCGCAAAGGTATCGTAATTGACAGCTCCTGCATGTTTTGTCTGAATCAACTCCTATGGTTCTTAAATCTGTACATTTTTTTCTTTTCACTAAATCAAAAATGCTTTGTTCAAAGACATTTCCTATAAGATGATCCTGATCAGCATAAACATGACAAGGGTAAACGTTACCATCAGGATTTATCATTAACACCTGGCCCAGTCCGCAGTTTGATCTGGTAATATATTTGTCTTGTACCCATTTCTCAATACTGATTTTTTCTACAGGTATTCTGTGTAAATTCAAAGACCTGGCTCTGCCTAAAGGAAGCAGGGAACGAAATCTCACCTGATGGAGCTGAAATGTTTCTTTAACCTGATAGACAGACTTTTTTTCTTTTTCAAATGAGATAGAATCGGAATCATCTGATCCAAAAACTGAAGTTATACTAACTTTCTTTCTTAATGTATCTTTGCTAAATAATGCAAGATTAGAAATGGTTTTTTTATAGGATCCTTTTCCTCTCCTGTTATTATGGTACTCTTCTGTACCATCTATACTGACAACGATTTCATCAAATGCTTTTTCTATTAAGCCCGGAGTCTCTTTCCTGATATCTTGCGTTAAATTGGTTCTTAATACAATAGTCGGTAACTTACTGAATTTACGCATCTCTATTAATTTTTTCAAGAGTTCATTTAATTCAGGATAAAGAAGCGGTTCTCCCCCGGTGATTACTATTTTTCTGAAACCTGTTTCTTTTGCTTGCTTGACTACCTCAGCAACCTTATTTAAGGGAAAATGAACCGCGTCTTTTGAATTCTGTGCTCTTGCATAGCAATGATTGCAAAAGAGATTGCAGGTATCTGTAATATGTAAATACAAATTATTTGGATTGAAAGAAGGCCTATGTAGTCTTTGATAGAGTTTTTTTAATGGATATAGTGCTCTCAGTCTGGATGTGGTCAGATCTAAAGAAAGAAAAGTATCGATTACTTCTTCCAAATCATCAGTTACCCCAAACAAAGCAGCAGCAAGAATTTCTTTTGAAGCCCGGGCCAATTCATAGGGATGAGGGGAATCATCCATGATTCTGAGCAAAGGGGTATTTCTGAAAAAAGATGATTTGTGAGGAGATCTTTTATCATCACCAACCTGTTTAAGATTTGTATGGCTAAAAAACTCTTCTGTACCTCTATCCAGAATATGTTTATATACACCTTGATATGCTTTGCACAAGGGATCTTTTAAAAATTTTTGTTGATGAGAGGAAAATCCTGCATAAGGACATCCTCCATGACAGATATTTTTATAAATACAATCTGAACATTCCCTGTCAATCCGATCTTGCCATTCGGTGAGTTTTTTCCAGCCTTTTGATTTCTTTATATCTGATAAAGAATAAACCGTATCCACGCTGCCAAATGAGAATGGTTTCTCTCCTGAAAAACGGTTACATGGGTACAGACTTCCATCCGGTGCTATTGCCAGATAATCACCCAGACATTGAGAAAAAGTACACAATCCGGATTCATCTCTGGAGATATTTTTCACCATAGTATCCACCGTACTTATTCTTATCTTATCCGCAGTGGGTATGTATAAATCGAGAAGATCGATCAACAGCGTTTCATACTCTTGAGCGGAAAGAAACAGCTTCTTGTCTCCTTTATAATGTACCGGTTTAACTGCACTATGCACACTGAATGAGAGAGAGTATTTGAGAAAAAAATCATACACTTCCTTTACCTGAGAAGCTGAGTAGGAGGTAAAAGTAGCAATACAGCCGGTGCTGAGACCGTGTTTATGGAGAAGATCGATCCCGGCCCTGGTTTTTTTAAAATAACCAGAACCTCTTTGTCTGTCATTTATTTTTTCCGGACCATCCAGACTGGTGCCAACCTGTACCTGATATTTTAGAAAAAGCTTACAAAAATCATCTGTCAAATTCCATAAGTTAGACTGTAGGGAAATATTAACCGAAGAGCCCAAGTGTTTTTTGATTGCAGGCAGGGCCATTTTATAAAAATCAAGTCCTGCTATAAGCGGTTCCCCGCCATGAAAACAGAGTTTTATATCATCAACATTTGATTCTGAAATCAACTTTTTTATCAACCTCAATGATTTCAGGAAATTCTCCTGGCTCATCACAGGATTTTTACTGCTTTGAGTAAAGCAGTATTTACATGAGGCATTACAGGATAATGTTGGTATGATAAAAAATTGATGCATAAAAAAATAATTTTATATGTCAAAATACTGTGCCGGGCTGTCACTATGAAGACAGCTGTCAATATCACTGTGACTTTTTATACATTTTCCTTTCTGGCTGAGGATCAATTTCTTTGATTTCTCTGAAAGGTTTTCATTATGATAAATATTTTTCAGACTCTCTGCTGCTGCCTGTCTTAAAGACTTGTCCTCCATAGCTTTGATTAATGGTTCTACTGCTCTTTCATCTCCTGTATCCTTCAAAGCTTTTGCTGCATTCCATTGAACATTGTGATCGTTATCCTCTAATGCTCTGATAAAAGATTCTACTGCCCGTTTATCTTTGATTTTTCTCAAAGCAATTACTGATGCATTCCGTAAAATCCAACTTTTATCATCCAGGATTTTCATCAATGGCTCCACTGCCCTTTTATCACCAATTTCTCCTAATGCCTCAATTACTGTGAGACGGCATTTATCATCATCCAATAATGAGATCAGAGGTTCTACAGACTGCTTATTTCTCATTTTTCCCAGGGCTTTCACTGCACCCCACCGAATCATTTCATCTTTATTGTCCAGTAACTTTATGAGAGGTTTTAGAGCCGACTTCCGCATGGGGATACATTTATCGAATTCTCTTTTTGCTATATAATATTGGATTTTTTCTTCATCATTATGAGGTTTCCATTGTAATTTATCAAGAGCAAAAGCTGCATCCCATCGCACATGCTTTCTTTTATCCTCCATTGCCAGAACTAATGGTTTTACAGCACCTTTGTCTCCTATTTCTCCCAGTGCATTTGCAGCTGCCCTTTGCACTGTTTCTTTAGTATCCTGTAATGCATTAATTAAGATAGGAACGGCTGGCTTTCCAATCGTAACAAGAGCTTCACCTGCCTTAATTTTTACACCACTTTCTTCATCCTCTAATACCTTAATCAAGGGTTCTACAGCATGTTCACTTCCAATTTTCCCCAAGGCCTCTGCTGCAGATTCACGGATTCCACAAAATTCATGTTTCAGGGCTTCGATCAAAGGTTCAACCGCACGATCGTCTCCTATGTCACCCAGAGCTTCTGCCGCAGTTTTGCAAACCCTAGTATCCATATCACTCAACAATGCGATTAAAGGCTCTGCAGCACTTTTATCTCCTATCTTTCCCAGTGCGTCTGCAGCATGACAGCATATACTTTTATCATTACTATTCAGGATTTTAATAAGTTTGTTGACTTTCCCTTTATCTTTCCATTTGTCAATTTTTTCTTTGCTAACAGCCATTCTCTCTCCTTTTTATTTCAATATATTTGTAAAAATTCTATAATTAATTCTCTATTCTCCCTTTTCCTTTTTCTTTGACCGCTGACCGCTTTTCACCTTGCCGTCTGCCGTCTGCGGTCCGCCGTCCTTTCTAACTTCTAAATACTACCTTTCTCATGTTCTTAAGTTCTAATGATCTAAAGATCTTGCATCTTGATTCTTAATTCTTTTCACCATTCTCCGGTCTCCCTTTTCCCTTTTCCTTTTTTGTCTGTGCTATAGAGAACACTATTTAAGAAGCAAAAACCTCCTCACCTCCGAAAACGCTCCCGCCTGCACCTGATAATAATACACCCCACTGGACCAGGTATTACATCTCAGCTTAAATTCATTAAATCCTTCGGAGAGGTCTTTTTTGGTAACCACAGTCTTTACCCTGCCGCAAATGTCAAAAACTTTTACAGTGATAGAAGAAGACACAGGGAGATAGAATGGAATGGTAGTGCAAGCATTAAAGGGATTGGGATAATTTTGTCCTACACTGAATTTCTCAGGATAGGCAGAATCAATATCTGATATATTTGTAACAGAATTTAACCGAGCCCAGGAATTCATAGATATCGACCCTCCAAGATTATGATGGATCGAAAGCTGCAGGAGATAATTACCTTCAGCAAGACCTGCTGTATTCCACAATCCAAGAGTATCATTGATCACTGACTGAGTATGTAATCCATCCATACTGTTCCAGACCGGATTGTGAGTACTATTACTGTAAAAAACTTCATATCCTTGAAATTCAATAGGTATATCCGATCCGGACAGAATACGGGCTGTTCCGGTAACTGGTATAATGCTTTCTGTATTTCCTTCCACAAAGGGAAGCTGAGATTCAAAAATTACACTGGAACCATGAGCTTGGGGTTCAATGGATCTGGCAGTGTTGGCTATAAACATGATGGATGACTCATCCGCAGCGATATGAGATCCCCAGAAAGCTGATTCTGCTCCCACCAAAATTCCTCGATTTCGAGCAATAACCTGACATGAACTGCTAATAAGCGACCTGACCACAATCAATTGAGAATTATGAAAAGCTCCCAGGTAGCCACCCGTCCCATCACAGACCGAATTGTCGATGATAACTCTTGAACTATCCTGACTGATAAGCTCACCAAAAATACAATTATTAACAGTCAGTTTGGAATTGCGGGAGGGATAAAAACTCCAGGTATGCACATCACAATTGATGAGCTGCAAGGTCCGGTCAGGTATATTGACCACCTCATTTAGATGACTGGATTCATTGGTGATATTGCTCACTACCAGGGAATCCGGATCCGTGAACATCAACCCAATGGTACGGAATTTGGTATCACGGAAAATCGATTCCGAGCCGGTCATGGAAATAAGCCCCCACATGACATTAGTGCAGCTGTCGATCTTTAAAGAATATGAGATATTTTCAATATGTGGTTCCGCAACTGAAAACTGCCAGTCAACCACCAGAGAATCATCCGGAAGGGATGTATCCACAGTACTGGAATCAGGCAGCACCAGCCACTGAAGCAGAAAATCCGAATGACTGAATTCAATACTGTTATTATCAAAACAGAGAAACTCTCCCGGAGTTTTAGTATTAGTAATGCGAGCACTGCTGTTCTCCAGTAGAACAACCGTAATAAATCCATCTGAAATTTCAGAATCCTTCAGGATATACTCAGAATTACCGATCTGTGCCATACTCCAGCTCTGACCGCTGGACTGAAAGTCAATCTGTGAAAAGGTGAGTTTCGCATTATCGGTCAAAATAGCCTGATGCTCATATATATAGGCCTGAATAATAGTGAAAGATCCTCCATGAGCCTCCAATTGTCCCTGTCCTGAGATAAATATATCCCCATTGATCTTAAAATCCGCATTGTCCAGATTGAGGATACCCTGATTGTAAATCTCAATATCACCATTCAGATAATAATTTCCGGAAATAGTGATCTCTTCTTCCGGATCATCCAGTCCAATGATCAGGTCACCTTCCTGCGGATATTTCTGAGGGGTTTCTTTCTGTACATGACGCAGTTGAGGAACGAGAGTTTTTATCCCGAATAGGAAGGGATGTCTTTCAGCTTCGGACTGAGTGAAAACTGGAGCTGTTAAACACAGTATCAAAACGAATACAAGAAACCAAGATTCCATTGTATAGTGCCATCTTAATAATTTCATTTCTGATCCTGAATATTAATTCATGCAGACTAATGAACTGATATTTATTTGTAATACTATAATATACCCTTACACAGTTAAAATATCAACTGATTCTTAGTGTCTATCACCCTGACAGAGTCGTCCGCGACCCTGTCAGGGTGGAATTTGGCAGTAAAAGTCTGCCTCTAACCG
>CAZETW010000135.1:0-6137 GCA_964515295.1 uncultured bacterium
ATCCCGAAGTTCCCGATACAAGGTTTCCTGATCAATAATGTCTATATAGTCTTCATAGTCCAGACCGGAATCACAAATGTATTGAGTAAGTAAAATTCTCACTGTATGTTGAAGGTTTTTTAAACTCCAGGGCTTTTCGATGTAGTGATCAATATGAGCTTCATTAATTGCTTTAATTGTATCTTCATGAGTAGCAAGGCCGGTTAAAAGTAACTTTTTTACCTGAGGAAAACGACCATCCTGATTGAGACTGATAAAAAAATCAACTCCGTTTTTGCCCGGCATAACCTGATCACAAATTACCAAAGCAAGATACTCCCCACATTGATCGATTTCCTCAAGCACTTCTTCAGCTTCATCCGCAGTTTCACATTCAATAAAAACACAATGATCACTGAATAAATCAAGATCTCTGCGTAAAGTATTCAGTACTTCACGCTGATCATCGATACACATTATTCTTAATTTCTCCATGACACCTCATACTGGTATTTTTATGGTGAAAATTGTTTTTCCCGGCTGACTGGATAAAGAAATATCACCCTTATAACTTCTTATTATTCTCTCTGAAATCACCAGCCCCAATCCCAAACCAAATTCCATCCCCCTTTCTTTAGTGGTAAAATTTGGTTTGAATATTTCCTGTTGGATCTCTTCAGGTATACCGGGACCATTATCCTGAACAGTAACAAAAATATAACTTTTATCCGAATAACTGGATATTTCGATTATTTTGTTATCTGTATCTGAATAATTCAGACTTTCAATACTATTCTTCACCAAATTTGTCCATACCTGAACCCAGTCACTTTTGTTTATAAATACAAAAGGTAAATCAGAAAGGGAAAGAGATAATTGAAATCCCCGCAGAGGACTGCTTAAAAGAGTCAGTGCTTTTTTAATAGTTTCATTTAAATCACATGTCTCTTTTTGAATAGATTTTTGTCCACCCAACGCTTTTACAGAAGTAACCACATTAGTACCTAACTGGGCTGCAATCTTCATATCATGAAAAGCTATACCCATCAGCCAGTAATTATATATAGTGTCGATTGATATTTTTTTATTTGACAAAATTTCTGCTATTGACTCCTCCTCGATCCCGAGAACTGCTAATTTATCTGCTTCTTCTTCTCTAACTGAAAGTTTTTTCTTTATATTTTTTTTCTTTTTTCGTATTTCTCGTGTAGACAACTCTCTTCCTTTGGTAAGACCATTTTTAAAATACTGATAGCCCTCACTGTAATTCTTTTGCAACATTTGAGAAAATTTATCACAAAGCCAGTGAGTATTTCTCTCTAAGACAACAATGGCATTGTTCAGCTCATGTGCTATTCCAGTTGCCATTTGTCCCAGGGAAGCCAGACGTTCAGATTGAATTAATTTTCTTAAAGCTCTCTCTTTTTCAAAACCAATTTTCTGTTCTTCCTGCTGACGCTGAGCCAGATCACTCACCACAACCGGCATGAACTGTTCAAAAAGAGAATTTCCTTTATCACTGGGTACAATTTTTATGTTTTGGTCAATATAAGCAATTTCACTGTCTTCTTCTGCAACCACACGGGCGGAACTTGAAAATGTCTTGGAAAAAAAGCTGTATACTCCTACAAACTTATGTCTGGGGGCCTGGAAAAGTTCAAAATTACCTTTATCCGGAGTTTTGACATATCCTTTTAAATATCCCCGTAATACCAGATATAATCTGTCATTATACCCCCCCTCTTCCATCAATATTTCACCTTTTTTGAGTTTAATCCGTTTAGAAGGATCAGAAAAATAAGTTTTAATTAACCAGGGTAAATCTGCCCCTTGCAGCTTATTCATAATATATACTTAATCTTATTTAAGATGAACATTAACAAATATACCCCTGCCAAACCTACTGCACCTATTATCATCCCTGATCTTATCATTTCTTTGGTTTTTATTAGTCCGGTACCATATGCCATAGCATTAGGAGGAGTACTGATAGGCATGGCCATAGCCAGAGAAGCTGCAAATGCAACTATCAATATCAGCAACACTGATCCGCCTAAAGGTGCCAAACCTGAAATACTTGTACCTAAAGCAGCCATAAGAGGGAGAAATAAATTAGCGGTAGCAGTGTTTGACATAAAATTTGAAATTAATATAGTAAGCACTGACACAAAAACCACCACAAAATAAGGTGAAAATGTGTCAAAAGGCAATGCTTCGATTAAATGTTTGGCCAGACCTGTCTTTTCCACACCTAATCCCAATGCAATACCGCCAGCCATAAGCCATAAAACATCCCAGTTGATTCTTTTCAGATCCTTTTTGGTTATTATAGTTGTACAGGTAAATACAGCTACTGGAATCATAGCAACAACATATGAATTCATGCCATGCAGAAAATCAAAAAGCCATAATAAAATTGTTAAAATAAAGGTTATATATACAGTGAGTGCTTTCCAGCCTTTACTAAAATGTCCATTAATATTAATTTCCATCTTTTTCTGACTTGGGGAATAAAAAAAGAGCAGCAAGATCCAGACAAATAACAGCATAAATACAACATATGGAAGCGCAAAACTCATCCATTTACCAAATCCGATAGTATGAGCTCCTGATAAATATTTTAAAGCAATAGCATTCGGTGGTGTACCAATAGGAGTTCCTATCCCACCAATATTTGCCGCAAAGGGGATCCCTAATATATAAGCAATCTTCCCTTTGTCATTTTCGTTAAAATATTTTAATAGAGGAGTTAAAATGGCGAGCATCATAGCAGTAGTGGCAGTATTACTCATAAACATAGAAAATACTGCTGTTATAATCATTAATCCAAGCAGTACTATTGATGTACGAGTGCCGAAAGGCTTCAGCATGACCCGGGCGAGATTTATATCAAGTTGATATTTGGAAGCAGCCATAGCTAAAAAAAATCCCCCTAAAAACAGCATGATTATAGGAGATGCAAAACAGCTCAGTATTTCTTTATAATTAATTAATTCACCAAAATTCTCCTGTAAAGCATTTGTTCTGAAAAGAATAAATCCCTGATCGGAAATCATCAGCAGTTCAGCTACAATAATAATTACAGAGGTTGAGTAAACTGGTATGGGTTCCAGTATCCATAAAAGAACTGCTAAAATAAAAATGCAGATCATCCTGTGTTCAACAACAGAAAGATTTTTTACCGGGATCCACTCTGTAGGAAGAATTAACAGGATCAAAGGTATTGCTACAGAAATAAATATTTTAATTTTCTTACTCATCTGTTTTATTTTAAAAAATTATATCCAAGTAATATTTTTTTCAAAACAAATCAGGTATAACTTTTCAGCAGCTCCTTTATGGTTAATCCTTTTTTCGTTTTTTCTCTTGCACGGGCTGTACTGATCTGATTTTTAAGATGCTGGTTTAGGGTAGTTTTTTTAATTTGATAAAAAATACCTGTATAAAGCGGTTCCTGAGAATAAGCATATTCCATAGCTTTTAACCTATCATTAAGAGGAAAATCATCCGGTAGTGGTTCAATTAAAGATTTCACTTGTTTAAGCGGTAAAATTGGATAAGTAATACAGGGAGAAAGGATATACACCATTGACATCCCTTCATGTTTAATGGCCTTCTTTATTATCTCAGCCATTCTTTTATACTCCACGACACTTGTCCGGGCGATAAAAGATATATCATAGGTGATAAACATAGGTATTGGATTTATCGGAGTGTCATAAACACCATAAGGAGAAGTTTTAGTGTGTGCATCTACAGGAGTAGTAGGAGAACTTTGTCCTTTGGTCAAACCATACACTCTGTTGTCAACCAGAATGTAGGTGATATTTACATTTTTTCTTGCTGCATGAACTATATGCCCGCCTCCAATTCCCAGTCCATCCCCATCACCTCCTACAACAACCACAGTCATATCCTCTCTGGCTGATTTTGCACCAAGCCCGGTAGGTAAGGCCCTTCCATGAGTTCCGTGAAGTGAATAATTATTAAAATAATGAGAGAAACGCCCCGAACATCCGATTCCGGAAATATTCATAATATTTTCAGGAGACAGATCCAATTCCATGAATACCTGTTTTACAGCTCTTAAGATCCCGTAATTACCGCATCCCGGACACCAGACCGGTTTAATAGCACTCTCATACTTTTGTAATGTTTTTTTCATCTGCTATCCTCGCTACTTTTTTTATACCATTGAATATTTCCTGAGATGATATAGGTACACCTTCACATTTATGTATCTCAATAGGTCTTACCCCAAATTTTGCTTTTATAAAATGAGCGAACTGACCGGTATAGTTTTCCTCGACTACTATAACATATTTCAACCCTACCAGAAAACTACGTATCTGACGCTCAGGTAAAGGTGATATAACCTTGGGATGGAGATGCCGGATAACGATTCCCTTTTCTTCAGCTCTGTACCGCGCTTCTCTGATCGCTCCTTCTGTGGAACCCCATCCGATGACACCAATTTTCGAATCCTTTGAACCATAGAACTCCCTGGGATTTTGTTCAAGTTTACTGGAAAGTGTTTCCAGTTTTCTAAAGCGTTTTCTTGACATCATAGAATGATTCTTAGGAGTATAATCAGCTTTACCCATTTCATTGTGTTCCAATCCTGTTGCCAGATACTGCCCTCCTGGTGTCCCTGGCCTGGCAATTGGTGAAACACCATTATCTGTTATTTTAAATCTTTTATAATGTTTAAGTTCATCCTTGGTTGGTTCCCGACGAGATATTACTTCGATTTTCTCAGCACTTGGAATTTCCAGATATTCATCTATACCATGTTTTTCCTTCTTCTTGAAAGAATGAAAATCCGGAAGCTTAACAGTTGCTTTCCTGTATCCGATGGACTGATCTGTTAAGAGTATGACCGGTAATTGATACTCTTCAGCTAAATTAAACGCTCTGATAGTCTGATAAAAACAATCCTCCACAGTTGTGGGAGCAAGAATCACCCGGGGAGATTCTCCAGCGGTTCCATAAATAGCAAACTTTAAATCAGATTGTTCAGTTTTGGTCGGTAAACCGGTACTGGGTCCGCCCCTCTGTACATTCACAATCACAATAGGAAGTTCCAGCATGGAGGCCAGATTAAGCTGTTCACCCATAAGCTGAAGTCCCGGTCCGGAAGTGGGAGTCATTACTTTTTCACCCCCGAAGGAAGCACCAATTATAGCAGAAATTGAGGCAATTTCATCTTCCATCTGAATAGCTTTACCGCCTACTTTGGGCATTATTTTAGTAAGAGTTTCAAAAATAGGTGTTGCAGGAGTAATAGGATACCCGGCAACAAAACGGCATCCTGCTGCTACAGCACCTAAGGCTACTGCTTCATTACCGGAAAGAAGCATGAACTTCTCTTTGTTTTCAGCTGTCCCCTCAAGCCCAAACTGAATATTGCTTTTCGTTATCTTCTTCCCCGCTTTAAAACCTGCCTTCAGTGCCTTGTAATTTTTTTCAACTATCTCCTGGCCTTTATGTCCGTATCTCTCACTGATGAGTTCTTTTAAAACTTCGGGGCTAATGCTGAAGAAAAATCCCAGAACTCCCAGAACAACCACATTTTTACCGATAGTAGAACCTGTCTGCTCTTTTGCTAATTTAGTCAAAGGAATAGGATAAAATTTTGCCTTATAATTTTCCTTTTTTATTTCCACAGATTCAGGATCATAAATAACCAGCCCATCCTTTTTTAAATACATATGGGTGCGTTCCCAGGCCTGCTGATTAAAAACCACCAGGCAATCAACTTCACTCCCCATAGAATAGATGGTCCAGTCCCGTACACGAATCTGAATCATTGAAAAACCGCCCCGCATTTCTGCCGGATAGGTTATATAGGTAAATACATGATATTCTGTTCGTGCAACAGCTTGAGCAAAAAGCTCACCACAGCTGATCACACCTTCCCCACCTTCTCCCCCGATCCGCACCACAAAATCCACATCGGATTTAAATTTCTTCTTCATGATTGTTTTCCGTTTCTATAGTTTTTGTTTTTCAAATTGTAATCAAAATATATTAATTATTATTATAAAGTCAAGTGAAATACTAATTATAAAAAATATCCACCGTATGTTCTTCACTGTTTTTATCTCTTAATTCTATTAACAACTCTTTTGTAAAACCGCAGAGATCATAATCCTCGA
>CAZETW010000136.1:0-6133 GCA_964515295.1 uncultured bacterium
ATGTCCTGCAGAGTTATCCATCTGTATTCCTGAGCCTCATCGTTTAATATAACCTTTATTATTCCATTTCTTGGCTCTGCAAATAAGAACTTTACCCTCAGGATTGAAAATCACAGCTCCTACTACAGGTTTTGGATAATTTTCCATAATTTCTTTAATAATATTTTAATATTATATAGTATGGAGGGAAACAATAACAATTCAAAAAGAAAGGGATAAATTCAGATCCCAAAATATATATTAAATAATACGATACTAATATATTATTTACCATTATTAAGCAATAGAACCTGAATTCATCCTCAAAAATATCAGCCGTTTTTCTTGGCAAAATTGATCATAAATTTATTTAACTCTTTTACTCCTTTTAAAGGCATGGCATTATAAATCGATATTCGTACTCCACCAACAGATCGGTGTCCTTTTAAACCGCCAAAACCGACTTTAGCTCCTTCTGCAATAAATTTTTTCTCTAGCTCTTCATTAGGAAGACGCAAGGTAATGTTCATTAAAGAGCGGTCCTCTTTCTCTACAGCACCTTTATAAAAATCACTGTTATTATCCATAGTAGTATAGAGTGTCTCAGCTTTTTCCCTGTTGATCTTCTCGATTTTTTCCAGACCTCCCTGATCTTTTACCCACTCAAGAACCAGTTTTACCATATAAACAGCAAATGTGGGAGGAGTGTTAAAAGCAGAATCTTTTTCCACATGGGTTTCATATTTTAATAACGTAGGAATATCCTTATGAGCTTTTTCTACCAGATCCTTTTTTATAATAACAATTGTTACTCCGGCAGGACCAAGATTTTTCTGTGCTCCGGCATAGATCAATCCGAACTTACCGACATCAAGTTTCCGGGAAAGAATTTCACTGGACATATCAGCAATGAGAGGTACATTTCCAGTATCAGGAAATGTATGCCATTGGGTTCCTGCAATAGTGTTGTTTGATGTTAAATGTACATATTCCGCATTTGAATGTAAATCCAGGTCCTGGGGAATATAACGAAAATTTTTATCTTCAGAAGAACCTGCTACTTTACCTTCAGCAATAATATTTGCTTCTTTTATGGCTTTTTTTGACCAGTTTCCAGTAATAAGATAATCTGCAAATGACCCCTGAGACAAAAAATTCATGGGGATCATAGCAAACTGTAAACTTGCTCCGCCCTGAAGGAAAAGGATATTATAATCATCTGGAATGTTAAATAAACTCTTTAATAGGGATTTTGCCTCAGCATGGATATCAGCATAATCTTTAGATCTATGACTGATCTCCATAACCGACATTCCGGTATTATTATAATCTGGAATATCCTTCTTAGCTTTTTCCAGCACAGAAAGAGGCAATGTTGCTGGGCCGGGATTAAAATTCCAAATTCTCTTTGACATACTTACCTCCTTTATTTATTTATTTAAATTCACTGATAATTTTTACAATAATATCACTAATTCTGAGAAGATTCTCTTTCGTGGAAGCTCCAAGATGTGGTGTTACCTGAACATTCGGAGCTGAAAGAAGTGGTGAATCAGGATCAGGAGGATCTGAATACCAGACATCATTGGCATATTTTTTTATCTTTCCGTCTTTTAATGCCTGTGCAACATCTTCCTCTATCACACATTTTCCTCTGCCTGTATTGATGACGATAACCCCATCTTTCATTTTAGAAATCATATCTTTATTAAGCATTCCTTGTGTTTCTTCTGTAAAAGGAATATGTAAAGAAACATAATCTGCCTCAGATAATACGTCATCCAGAGATTTCATCTCTGCAAAATCGGACTGATCAATATATTTATCATAAGCAATAACTGTCATACCAAATGCCCTGGCTCTCTTAGCAACTTCTGTTGCTATCCTACCCATCCCGATTAAACCTAAAGTTTTTCCCATAAGCTCAGTACGTTTTAATTCTTTCTTTTTCCATTCTCCTTTAATTAAACTGTTATGTCCTTCAATTAAATTACACGGGGCTGTTAGCATATGAGCAAAAGCAATCTCTGCAACCGCAATACTGGAAGCTTCAGGAGTATTACGAACTTCTATCCCCTTTTCTTTTGCATATTCCAGATCAATATTATCCAGTCCCACTCCGCCACGAATAATTAATTTCAATTTTTTTGCCTGGTCAATATACTCTTTGGTGCATTTGGTTTTACTTCGCACCAAAACAATTTCTGCTTCCGGCAACTGGGACTTATCTTCCGTTATCTCTCCGAACTGTTTTAATCTGTCAGGGAGTGAAGGTGCAAAAGGATCTGAAATTAAAATTTTCATAATTTTTACCTCCTGTTTTTATATAGATTTATTAAAGATTAAATATTTATCTTAATTTGTGAATCACCACCCCGCTGCAGAGCTTGGGCTCAAACCAGGTAGATTTGGGAGGCATTACCTTACCTGCATCAGCAACTGATAATAATTGATCAATGGTTGTAGGATATAATGAGAAAGCAACTTTATACCCTTCTTCATCCACCCGTTTTTCCAGTTCTGTTAATCCCCGGATCCCCCCCACAAAATCTATACGCTCATCATTTCTGGGATCAGTAATATCAAGAAGCTTTTCCAGAATATTATTTTGTAATATGGCTACATCCAGACTATCAATTGGATCCGAAGCATCAAAAATTTCTTTTCTTGCTTTTAACTGATACCATTTGCCGCTTAAATACATTCCAAATTCATGTACATTCTGAGGTTTGAAGGGTTCATTTTTATTATACACTTCAACCTCAAACATTTCCGCAATTTTATCAATAAATTCCTCTTCGGACATGCCATGCAGATCCTTTACCACCCGATTATAATCCAGGATATACATTTGATCATGAGGAAATATAACTGAAAGAAAATAATTATACTCTTCATCTCCGGTATTATCAGGATTATTATCTTTTCTTATTTTTTGAAGCCGACAGGCAGCAGCAGAACGATGATGACCATCAGCAACATATAGGGCTTCAATATCCTCAAATGCTGATTTGATTTTTTTTATCAATTCCTCATCGTCAACTATATACAAAGTATGCTGAACATCATAATCACCGGTAAAATCATATACCGGTTCTTTATCCATGGCTTCACTTATCAGATTATTAATGTTTTTCTCAGCCCGATAGGTTAAAAAGACAGGTCCGGTCTGGGCATTTAAGTGATCAATATGATTTAATCTGTCTTCTTCCTTTTTGGGACGAGTAAATTCATGTTTTTTAATACGATCATTATTGTAATCGTCAACTGATGCACAGGCTACCAGACCAACCTGTTCCCTCCCCTGCATCTTTAATTTATAAACATAGTAACAGGGTTTAGTATCCTGGATAAGAATGTTATTGTTAATCAGGTTTGCCAGATTTTCTCCTCCTTTTTCATATACTTTCTTATTATACTGATCTGTACCCGGATCAAAGTCGATCTCTGGCTTTATGACATGAAGAAAAGATATCGGATTATCTTTAGCTCTCTGTCTGGCTTCATATGAGTTTAATACATCATAAGGAGGTGAAGCCACTTCTCCCACTTTTTCAGGCAGGGGTCTTAATCCCCTGAATGGTTTTACAACAGCCATACATAACTCCTTTTACTTATTTAACCTTGAGTCTAAATATGCGTATATCATCTAAGATCACTTGAAAGTCTTCAGGGTTGCCACCTATCCAGAAACCTAACTTCCCCTTAGAATAAATTGGGCCAAATCCCCCTTTATCTCTCACATCATGTATAAGCATATCATCTACATAATAACGAATACGATTCCCTGTTTTAACTACATCTATATAATATGTTCTGCTGCTGATACAGGGGTCAACTGCATTTCTGGAGAGAAGAAGGTGGCCCGGATTCTTCCTTAGCTTGCTTCCTGGTATTTGTTCTCCCTGTGCAGTGAAACAATGAGAAGATATATGATAACTTCGGATATTCTCTTTACTGTATTCTTCTAATTCTCCATTTCTTTCCGGAAGATCATTAATTATATCTTCACCATTCATCCCGTGAGCACATATTATAATAATAAATAATCCATTATGATTTGGGATCTTGAGGTTAAATTCCAGCTGAAAATCAACATTGATTTCCTTTAAAGCCCATAATGCTAATCCTTTACTTTCTTCACCGAGACTCAAAACAGCTTTCCCGTTAGAAGATACTGTAATATCCCCAATGCCTTCTTTTTTCCAATTTTCTAATACACTATTATCAAAATCATCCCGAAAAATCAACTTTGTATCAAATCCGGGCATCTGCATTCTGGGTTGTACATTATTATTGGAACCACATAGCCAAAACATCACCAATAAAATAATAAAAGGTAAAAATTTTATAAACTTCACTATTGCTCCCTCTCCAAATACTACTTTCCGGATTTATTCCTGATTTTTTTCAACCGCTTTTTTTCTCTCTGTTTTCGGTTGCGTCTCAGCTTGATCTTTCTTCTTTTCTGCTTACTTTTACTTCTGGCCATACACACCCCAAATTTTTCTATTATTTATAACCATCACATCAATAGATATTCAATGATAATTGGAATAACAATATATAAAGATTAAATCTAAAAATCAACCAGATACATTTCTTTTATTTTTTGCAGATAAAACAATATCAGCAGCTTCATTTAAATCTTCAGCAAAATAGTGAGGTTTTACCTTGAAGTCTTCTTCATCCCCTTCATAACCTGTTTTAACTAAAATAGTAGACATATGTGCTCTCTTACCGGTTTCTATATCAGATTTTCTGTCGCCGATAAACCAGCTTTCAGATAAATTGAGTCTTAACTCCTGCTTAGCCCTATTTATCAGTTTCTGACCCGGTTTACGGCAATTACATTTCTCAGATTTACTGTGCGGGCAAAAATAAATTTTGTCTACCAATATTCCTGCCTCTGATAAACCTTTCAACATTCTTTTGTTTACTTTATAAAAGTCTTCTTTAGTATAGTATCCGAGCCCGATACCAGGCTGATTTGACACAATAACTATTTTATATCCAGCATCATAGATTTTTTTTATTCCTTTAACAGCATTTTTAGTAAACTGGAATTTATCCGGCTCATGTAAATAATGGATTTCTTTATTAATTGTACCATCTCTGTCCAGAAACACTGCAGTCTGAGATTTTTTATGTTTAACTTTAAAATATACTGTATTTTCTTCCTCAACAGCATTATAATCTTTATCATTGCCAAGCTGAATAATTCTCTCGATTATCTGAGTCGTAGATATTTTCTCTTTTAACGGTATGATCTTTACTTCTCCTCCGTATTCTTCAACTAATTCCCTGGAAGTTAACTGCTGAGGAGTATAATCTCCGGCTTTTATATAATAATGAGGTTTAATCAATTCAATGTTTTTCTTGTTCCAGCGTTCAGAGAAAAGAAAAACATAGTTAACTGTTTCCAATCCAGCCAGTACCTCAGCTCTCTGTTGCTCATTTATAATGGGCCTTAAATCCCCTTTGTATTGTTTAACAGAACTATCAGAATTCACACCAATCACAAGGATATCACATATCTGCGAAGCTTGCTGTAAATAATGAACATGGCCGGCATGGAGAATATCAAATACTCCTGAAGTAAATGCTATCTTTTTGCCGTGTTTTTTAAGATCGTTACAGATCTCAACAATTTTCTTCCTCTCCTGTATCTTTTTTTTCTTCATATATCAACTTCTCAATAATGCTGGAAATTCTATAATTAACAAGATAAATATAATTATTATTTTGCTGATAAAAAAGCAATAATTGTTTCAGCTACTTTTTTATTAAATCCTTTGATCCTTGAGATTTCATCTATAGTGGATTTTTTTATATCCTCTACTGAACCAAAATGATTGAGCAATGCATTTTTTCTTTTTTCACCCACTCCGGGAATGTTATCCAGTTCTGAAGCAATGGTTCTTTTTTTTCTTAATTTTCTATGATAATTAACTGCAAAACGATGAGCCTCATCACGCACTCTTTTTAATAAATACAACCCGGCTGAATGTTTAGGTAATGTCTGAGGACCAGAACAGTGAGGTAGATAAATTTCTTCCAGTCTCTTTGCCAATCCTAATACTAACTGATTCTGTATTCCACACTTTTTTAAAGCTTCCAAGGCGGCAGAAACCTGTCCTTTCCCTCCGTCTAC
>CAZETW010000137.1:0-6129 GCA_964515295.1 uncultured bacterium
TAATTTTTTAACTATCATTCTGGGGAAAAGCTATCTGATACATGATTCTCTCCCTGAAGAGGATAAAAATCAAGAACACATTGAAGCTATATCAAAAACCTGCCAAAAAGCATCTTCTTTGATAAGAAAACTGCTTACAGTCAGTAACGGTAGGAGCAGTCATCCATGTAAAAAAAACCTCAATGAGATCATTAATGAGGTTAAAGATATGGTCAATTATACAATATCAAATAATAATATTGATTTAATTATTAAAGAGGGACCTGCATTACATCTGGTTAAAGTTGATCCTTTACACATTGAACAAATTCTACTGAATTTATGTATCAATGCCAGAGATGCTATGCCTGGGGGAGGTTCATTAATTTTGGAAACAAGTAATGTAAATCTGGATGAAATGTACTGTAAATCAAGAAATCTGTCCCTTATACCGGGGAAATATGTAATGGTAGCTATCAGTGACACCGGAACCGGAATTAGCAAGAATATCAGGTCCCAGATTTTTACTCCGTTTTTTACCACTAAAGACAAAGATTCCGGTACAGGACTGGGTCTTTCTTCAGTACACAGAATTATTAAGGAGAGCAAAGGGGATATTCTTATGTATACTGAAGAGGGGAAAGGAACCGTATTTAAGCTGTTCTTTCCGGCCTGTAATTCAGTTCCGGTAGGTACATATAATACAAGCAGATTAACTAAAACAAAGACTGTTTCTGATACAATGGCGAACCAGGAAACTATTCTTGTTGTTGATGATAATGTAAACATTCTTCATATGACATCCTGTATGCTCAGAAGTCATGGATTTAAAGTACTGGAAGCAAAGAATTGTAAACAGGCACTCTCTCTGGTAGAGAAGTTTAATACAAAGATAGACCTTATTCTGTCTGATGTGGTTCTCCCGGAGGTGAGCGGTAAAACACTTTATGAGAAGATCAGAAAAAGGTATCCGGGTATAGGTATACTTTACACGTCCGGATTTACCAGTTATTTACTGCGGCATTATGCCTTGCTCGATAATGATAATGATTTAATCCAAAAACCATTTACAACCCTGGAGTTAATTGAAAAAGTGAAGAAATCTCTAAAAAAAAAGAAGCAGGTGAGGTATTTAAAGTTTAATTTGTCAATTGAGGATACAGTCAATAATAAACAATACAATAAGATGGAATATTAATACCTTTTAAGAATTATTTTATAATATCCGTTTTCATATAAGCCCGTAATGCTTCCGGTACAACAATTGTTCCCTCATCAGTCTGATAATTTTCCAGAATGGCTATAATAAGACGCGGTATTGCCACACCTGAACCGTTCAGAGTATGAACAAAGCGGGGTTTATCCCCTTTTTTCTTTCTGTATCTGATATTCATCCTGCGGGCCTGGAAATCGGTAAAATTGGAGACAGAAGATACCTCCAGCCACTTATTTACTCCGGGTGCAAATAATTCGATATCATAACATTTAGCGGCAGCAAAAGAAAGATCTCCGGTAGCAAGTATTGCCACCCGATAAGGGAGTTTTAGTGCCTGGATTACCTCTTCAGCATCTTTGAGCAGCAATTCCAGTTCATCATAGGAATTTTCCGGTTCCACAAATTTTACCATCTCAACCTTATTGAACTGGTGGATACGCATCAGTCCTCTGGTTTCTGCACCGTAGGAACCTGCTTCTCTGCGGAAGCAGGGGGTATAAGCAGTATAACGAAGGGGCAGGTCTTTTCCAGCCAGAATTTCTTCTCTGTGCAGATTTGTTACCGGTACCTCTGCAGTAGGAATAAGGAAAAGGTCATCTTTTTCCACCAGATACATATCATCTTCCAGCTTTGGCAGCTGACCGGTACCGAACATCATTTCCCGTTTAACAATAAAGGGCACCCAGGTTTCTTTATATCCGTGTTTTTCAACATGCATATCAATCATAAAATTTATAAGGGCACGCTGCAGTTTTGCACCCATTCCGGTAAAAGAAACGAAATTTGCACCGGAAAGGCGGCTTCCCCGCATAAAATCAATAATTCCAAGTTTCTCCGCGATTTCCCAATGAGGTTTTATGGTAAAATCATGTTCTGTTGTCTGTCCCCATTCTTTTATAATCTGATTATTGGTTTCATCACCTTCCGGGACTGACTCGTGAGGAATATTGGGGATAAATATTAATATATTATGAATTTTTTCTTCAGTTATTTTAATCTCGTTATCCAGTTCCTTGATCTCACTGGAAACCTTGCGCATGGCTTTAATAGCTTCTTGTGCGTTTTCTCCCAGTTTTTTTAATCTGCCTATCTGTTCAGAGGCTGTATTACGTTCAGCTTTTAAATTATCACTTTTTGTTATGAGTTCCCGTCTTTTTTTATCCAGAGTAAGCAGCATATCCAGATCTGCATCCATCCCCTTGACCCGTATAGCATGACGCACCTTATCAGGATTTTCCTGTATAAATCTCAGGCTTAACATCAGATCAACTCCCTCTATCCTGTGAATTTTTTAATTTTATTGGTAATCAATTGAATTTCTTTTTCTCCCAGTTCCGGATACATTGGAAGGGAAATGATATGTTTGGCTGCTTTTTCTGAAACCGGGAAGCTGCCTTCACCCTGGCTGAATTCTGTATATGCCGGCTGGAGATGCAGCGGAATGGGATAGTGTATGGCAGATGCTATCCCTGCTTCTTTCAGGAATTCCTGTAAACCGTCCCGGTTGTCAACCTGAATTGAGTATTGATGAAAAACATGGTCATTGTATTCCCTGTTGACCGGTGTCTGTACTTTTGCATCTTTCAGAAGTTCTGTATACAGAGCTGCACGGTCTTTTCTGGCTTCGTTCCAGGAATCGATATGTTTTAATTTTACTCTCAGAATGGCTGCCTGTAGAGCATCGAGCCGGCTGTTTACACCCAGCCGGGAATGATGATATCTTTTATCCGATCCATGATCCATAATAACGGCTATCTTTTCTGCCAGTTCTTTATTTGAGGTTAATACATGTCCGCCGTCACCATAAGCACCTAAATTTTTAGCCGGGAAATAAGATAAGCAGCCCATATCTCCAAGACTGCACACACTTTTTGATTTATACTTTGCACCTACTGCCTGACAGGCATCTTCTATTACATAAAGGTTATGTTTGTTGGCAATTGCATTGATCCGGTCCATATCAGCAGCCTGACCGTAAAGATGAACCGGAATAATTGCTTTGGTTCTGTCAGTAACGGTATTTTCAATGTTATCAACATCGATTAAATAGCTGTCCTCCTCTATATCAACAAAAACCGGCTTAGCTCCCAGGAGAGCGATAACTTCTACAGTAGCAACAAATGTGAAAGGAGTTGTTATGACCTCGTCTCCGGGCTGTAAATCAATCGCCATAAGACTTAACTGGAGTGCATCTGTTCCGGAAGCACAGCCAATTCCGTATTTTGTTTCCGTATACTCAGCCATTTCTTTATTAAATGCTTCTACATTGGGTCCCATAATAAATCGGCCGGTTTCTAGAACCTTGTCAATCTCTTTGTTAACTTCTTTTTTAATTGATTTGTACTGTTCTACCAGATCTACCATTGGTATATTCATTATGTCTTTCTCCTTTTTTTGTAATTAATAGCCTTTTCCGCTAAACATTATATAGATTGTATGGATTATGATTTTTATATCCATTCGCAGGGACATGTTCTCAATATAATACAGATCATATTGTAATTTTTGTTTGACATGTTCAATAGTCTGATCATACACTCCTTTTATTTGCGCCCAGCCTGTAATGCCGGGTCGAACTTGTAATCTTCTGTTGTATAGAGGGAGTTTTTCTTTTAATGTTTTTACAAAATTGGGTCTTTCCGGTCGTGGCCCTACCCAGGACATATCACCCTTTATTACATTGATTAGTTGCGGGATTTCATCAAGTCGGTATTTGCGCATGAATTTTCCGAATCTGGTTACCCTGGGATCATCAGGTGCGGCCCATACCGGTCCGGTCATTTTTTCTGCTCCTTCTACCATGGAGCGGAATTTTATCATAACATACTCTTTGCCATTTTTACCGACTCTTTTCTGCAAATAAAAAATACTCCCTTTAGAATCGATTTTTATAATAATAGCAAATAAAACCCAGAGAGGCAGGAATCCGGCTACAATGATTATTGACAGGAAAATATCAATCAGACGTTTTACTGTCTGTTCCCACTGAGGCATGATTGCCGGAAGTATTTCAATGAGCGGAAAACCATATATCTGATTTGTTCTTACCTGTCCGATAACAACATTATACAAGTGCGGAACTATCTTTATACCTACCGGCTGGCCATTGCATTGCGCAATGATATTTTCCATTTGAGTAAGAGAGGGTTTGGAAAGAGAGATAATGACTTCTTGTATGTTTTGTTCTTTGATTATTTTATTAAGCTTATTGATATCGCTGAGAACCGGGATTTTGCGGTAATTTTTCTTTTTAATTATTTTTTTGGGTGAAATGAATCCCACTATGTCGTATCCTAAAGCAGGGGCCAAAGCAACCCTTTCTGATATCTTTCTTGCTTCTTTACCCCATCCGATCACTAAAGTCCTCTTGCGTCCAAAACCAGCAACTAATAATTTTCTGTGAATGGTGCGAAAAAGAATACGCCCAAAACTTACAGTGAAAATCAAGAGTCCCCAGTAGGAAACAATCATAAAACGGCTGTAAGGAACCGGTTTGTTAAGATCATGTTCAATATCGAAGGTAATAAAAAACAAAAGGATTACTCCTACAGTTACGGCTTTGGAAACTTCAATGAATTCATCGGTGCGGGATTGGGTGTATTTAATCCTATAGAGTCCGAAGAAACTGAAGAGCAGAAACCAGAAAATAAAAAGCAGAAGTGATATCAAAAAAACACCCCAGAAAGTTCGTTCTGAAAAAAGTCCGAAGGACAGCCGCAGACGGCACCAGAGAAAGAAAGTGGTGTGGATCATAGATAAATCGATGAGAAATAAGAGAATTTTTTCGTTGAATTTTGACATAAAAGAACTACTAATTTACAATTATATCCAGTAAAGTTTTTCGTATAATAAATTTATTTCAGACACCATTTTTTTTGCAGAAAATTTTTTTACCACCGAGGAATGAGCATTATATCCAAACTTTTTCATAGTATCCGGATTGCTGATTAATCTGTTAATGGCTTGTGCTATACCTTTATGATCTTTGGGTTTAACCAATATTCCGGTCTGTTCATGCTTTACAATTTCCGGTACCCCTTCCACATTAGTGGCAATCACCGGTTTACTCATAAACATAGCTTCTGTCAAAGATCTGCCAAGTCCCTCCCACAGGGATGGTAATACAAAAATATCAGTGATTTGCAGTATTTCCGAGATATCATCCCTGAATCCAAGAAAACGTACATTGTATTCAATATTAAGTTTTTTTGTTAATTTAATTAAATATTTTTTTAATTCTCCATCACCAATAAGAAGAAATTGAAGATTTGGATATTGTGAAACCACTTCAGGGACTGCTTTCAATAAATACTGCTGACCTTTTTGTTTTGATAATCTTCCAATTAGACTGATAATTTTAGTATTAGAATCAATATTTAATGCTTCTCTTTTTTCCTGTTTGTTAATTTTTTTATCAAAGTTTTCAAAAACAATACCACTATAAATATTGATAAATTTATGTTTTGGTGCAATTTTTAATTGTACAGCTTTTTCTAAATTCAGCTTAGACACTGTAATCAATTGGGTTGATATTTTAGAAAGTAATCTTTCAAGAATTATGAAAAAGTTTTTTTTGACCGGATTCATGTAGTCATGAAAAGGAAAACCATGAATAGTATGTATGATGACAGGAACACCAGCTATTTTTGCAGCTATACGCCCACAAAATCCTGCCTTGCTGCTGTGAGTGTGAACTATGATAAATTTATTTTTTTTAATATACAGATATATTTTAATTAATGCAATTATATCATAAAAACAATGTATTTTACGAATGAGTTCATTGACAAAAAAGATTTTTATACCAGGTATTGATTCGGCTCTCTGAATCCATTTTCCGGTGTTACCACAGAGAAGAGTTATATCATACAGATTTTTATCCAGTTTTTCCAGAGTCAAGAGGGTATTATCCTGAGCACCACCTATTGAAAGAT
>CAZETW010000138.1:0-4272 GCA_964515295.1 uncultured bacterium
GATTCATAATTCTTCTATATAAATCTCATCCACAAAGATCCAGCAGTCTTCACCTGCACTTTTATGCCAGGACGGAAGCTGTCCTTTGTTTCTGGCAACAATTTTTATCCACTGAGCCGGTTTACCCTTTCCGTTTACTGTAAATGACTGTAAAAATGCACCCTCCTGATTCCATTCTGTTTTATTCAAAACCTTCCCCACAGAGATAAATTCTTTATTATCATCTGAAAGGTAGAATTCTACCTCTTCCGGAAAAAGGATCCAGGAAGGTGTGTTTTGCATACACCCCAGAGAAATTGTTCCTATAGGAATTGACTTTTTAAGACGAATTACTGCTTCGAAATCATTCTTCAAAAATCCCAGCCACCTGCCGTCACGGAAAGAGTTACTGCCCCGTTTTCCATCCACCAGGCTGATTAATCCATCTGCACTGTATCCTGATTCAAAAGGATATGTTAATCCTATATGATCAACAGGTCCTTTATAAACATACATTTCTCTGCTGTTTACTGTCTGTAATTCTCCCTTAACCTGTGCTCTGGCCTTGATCAATGTGGTTTCATTGAGAGTAAAGGGTGCTCCATATTTCTGTGCAGTGAAGTCCGGTTCCGAATTATCCAGTGTGTAATACAGTGCATCTGCAAGAAACAATGGAGATAACCGAATGGATCGATTGGGTTGAAAGATTAATGTGTCCGGAGTAATAAAAGTCCAGTTGTTAAGGGATGTAATATGTTCAGTCAGACTATCATACTTATCAAGATTCCGGTCCAGCCACCACTGCCGGTTTTCTTTTTCCCACAGCCAGCTGTATTCTTTTTTCAGAGCGAGGATCTGAGAGTATAATGAGAATATATTGTTCTGCAGTTTTTCAGCTGTCAGAGATGATTCCAGCCGGTTCTGTATAAAATCATCGATCTGCTGTGCCAGGAGATGTTTATATGCCAGACACCTGATCCGCTGTGCTGCAAACCAGGCACCATCCACAGCTGTAGTAAATCGTGCTGTCTGATTCCGAAAATCATTCAATTTTGAGGCAATTTCAGTACTTCTTACATATAAACTGTCAGCATCTTCGGCATATGTCATAAGTTTATCTGATTCATCGATCACAGGTTCCCAAAAAGTATTATTGTTGAAACCATCTGCTGCTTCCAGCATTCTCAAATCACTTAGATCTTTCATTTGTTCGGTCAGTACAAAACCATTATGATCAAAAAACAGAGGATCAAAAGACAGATCAAACGATTGCAGTCTGTCCGCTCTCACTTTCTCCATACTTTCATCCTGCTGAGGAACAAGGGGATTCCAGGCACATTCAGCTCCCCAGATCAAAGGATACCAGTGAAAAGAGAATAAATTTTCACCATCATCATCCCAGGAAGTATTCAGCATTCCCAGGGCTCCGTGCAGAGTGCCGTCCCGGACAAAATTGGATATATTGATAATTGCTGCCTGGAAATCAGGCCAGATCCTTCCCCAGCAGTTCACACCGGGACAGACCATAAAATCAAATCCCATTTCAGTAAAAGGAATTATATCTTTTTCAAATGATTCTGCCGGATTATATCCCCAGGGCAGCACAATCAGATCCTCAGGAAGTTGAGAAATAATTCCCGGATATTCCAGGGCTATATCTCCCCACATCATTAATCGTTTCTGAAAAGGTGCTAAAATATCGTAGATACGATTGATATGATAGGTATACACACCTGCTTTACCTATGGTATCTACCATGGTTTTTGCTGGTCCGGTACCCAGACCAAAGGTTTCGTCACAATTAATATTGAAAAATCGGCTCTCATATGCCTGCGCTACTTCACCCAGTGCCTCAGATAAGAATTCATATGTTTCCTCAAATGCCGGAGAGATAACATATTCAGTTTCCTGAAGATGCCGGTATTCCGGTAATTTGAGAATATGATAAAAATGGCCAAAAGACTGGAAATTACCTATTATCGTAATATGATACTTTTTAGCATATTTAATCAGTTCCTGGATTTCATCTGATGTAATACCGTCATGCGGGGCAATTTTCGGGTGAGAGTTAAGCTTGAACACATATTCTGTATACAGGGTCATCATATTCATTTTGAATTCTGCCATAGTGCGGATCTGTTTCTTTAAAAAATCCAGGGTGGGTATAGGACCACGACTAATGTCATCCTGCCATCCCCTGTATGTAAGTGCAGGCCAGTCCGCAATCCACAACTTGGGCAGAGTCTGTGCTGCCATATTTGCCCGAATAAGCTGTTTCAGAGTCTGTACACCATAAAACAAACCTGCAGCAGTATTAGCAAGGCAAAAAATCTGATCTTTCTGGATTTCCAGATAATACCCCTGAGAACCCAATTGCTGCAATTCTTTAGGAACATGCTGGAGAGATGTGAGAAGTGACGTATCACGGTCAAATAACCCAAGATAAATACCCTGCCCTTTTGACCGGATTGTGCACTTATAATCTAAAACGCTGTGTATCTCATCTGCTAACTGTTCTGCTGCAAATCGTTCTGATTCATCCGCATGCTCTGATATTACAATGGAAATAGTATCATACCATTCAAATAAACCAGATAAGATCCTGATTTGCTGAGGCTGAGGGATCAATTTAAGACCATGTGTTGAAGCAAAAGATTTTGTCTGCTGTTTTTGAGATACAAGTGAGTAAGGGAGAATAAAAAAGAAAAAAACTGAGATAATACATCTGTAGTTTTTCATTGACCGTCCTTTAATGATTTAAAAACATAACTGATTGTAAGACTGACGCCCGCTTTGCCTGCCAGAGGCAAAAAGAAGCTGTTTTCCGTCCGGATGCCAGTCCACCATTCGGTCTGCATGGGACTGGTAGGTAATGCGTTCAGGAACACCTCCGTTAACAGGGATAACATATACATCCTGGTTGCCGTTATAACTGGCCGTGTAGGCAATAAACTTACCGTCAGCAGAAAACCGGGGCCATGATTCTTCTCCGGGTGAATGAGTAACCTGCAGAGCTGTTCCGCCACTTTTGGGCATCACCCAGATATCACCACCATAGACAAATGTTATTCTGGTATCAGAAACATCCATATACCGCATCAGCTTTGCACTTATCTGAGCAGCTGCATTGCTGAAAATTCCCAGTAAAACCAGACATACTGCTGCTTTTTTCAGGTTCATAGTTAATTCTCCTTAGTTTTGCAATTCAGCCTGCTTTGCTTTATATATTCTTGGTGTTTTTCTTGTTTAAATCAATCCATCCTTTATGATATATGTTGATGCCATTTTCAGATTGATGGATAAATTTTTGTGATTTTGCGGATGAAGACAGAATCAGGATAAAAAACAAAATAAAACTGACTACTCTGTTACTTGTCGATTCTATTACATATCCCCTCAACATAATCAATCTCCATTACTGCAGAGTAACATTTTGTGTAAGCTGTATGTTATCAGAAGACGATCCGACAAGAATGTTGAATTCTCCGGGCTCGGCATACCATTGTTTCATATCCGGATTCCAGTAAGAAAAAGCTTCCCGGTCTAAAATAATCCTGACCGTTTTTCTTTCCCCTGCTTTTAAAAACATTTTTTTAAATCTTTTTAATTCTTTTACAGGGCGGGTATGAGAACTTTCAATATCCTGAACATACAGCTGCACTGTTTCTGACCCGTCAATCTCACTAGTATTCTTAAGTGTAAAGGTAACTTCAATCTGATCATTTTTGGAAAATGTATCTGAAGAAATACTTACATTACTGTACTGGAATTCTGAATAGGATAATCCATGTCCGAATGCAAATAACGGTTCAATATTTTTATGTTCATACCATCTGTACCCCACAAAGATACCTTCATCATATTCAATATCATATAACTGATGAGTAAAAGCATTTTCCGGCCAGCTGCTGTACAATTCCTCCCCTTCAGGTATATATCCGTACCCTGGGGAATCCCGGAATTGTTTTTCAATGGTAATTGGCAATTTGCCCGAGGGATTAACAGTTCCGGATAGTATTTCAGTCAACGCTTTATTGCCGATCTGTCCTCCGTACCAGGCATAGATAACAGCAGGGGTCTTATCTATCCAGGGCGTCATATTGATTCCTGAACCTGAATTAACGATGACCACTGATTGTTCATTTAAATCTAACACTCTTTGTATATTCTGTAATTCATCATCCGGCAGATCAAAGGGACGATCACTTCCCTCGCTGTCCGAAGTTCCGGTACTGAGAAGCACAATATCTGCTGAAGAAATTTTTTCTTCAGCAGATATATCCACAATTTCAA
>CAZETW010000138.1:4372-6129 GCA_964515295.1 uncultured bacterium
GTATTATAAAAATCCATGGCAAAACAGGTTCGTAAAATACTTTTTGTCATTCTGTTAATCTGTTCTTCTCTTACTTTTCCTGATTCTACCAGATCTCTGGCATTTTTCAACGCTCTCTTCTCCGGCATTTCCAGATTTTGTCCCGACTTTATGACTTTCTCTCCATCATATACAGATACCCAGTCAGTCATAACCAGCCATTTAAATCTTAGCTGATCCAGCAATAAATTGTTTATAACATAGTTACTCTGTCCACACCATTCACCGTTCAGCTGATTGTAGGCTGTCATCACAGCCATGACTCCTGCATCCACACCTGCCTTGAATCCGGGCAGATAGATTTCATGTAATGTTCTTTCATCTACTATGGAATTACTTCTTCTGCGGTAAAAATCAGTATTATTACATATAAAATGTTTTAAGGTTGCAGCTGTTCCGGTGCTCTGTACACCCACCACATAATTTTCAATCATACGGCTGATAAGATAGGGATCTTCTCCGAAATATTCAAAGTTACGTCCGCACTGTGACTGCCGGTAAAGATTCAATCCTGGTCCCAGTAAAATAGATACTCCGCCTGCTCTGCATTCCTCACCAACGCTTCTGGCATATACTCTGGCAATTTCCGGATTCCAGGTAGATGCCAGCAGCAGCGGGCAGGGGAAAGCTGTGGTTTTCTCTAACTGCTTAACTATGGTTGTATCAGTAATTCTGGTATCGATCCGCATTCCTTGAGTTGCATCTGCCATAAAAAGATGCGGAATATCATGTTCAGGAATTGACTGAATGAAAAACCTGCTGTAACCGCCCAGCATTTTAATTTTCTGGTTTAAGGTCAGCTTATTAACAACTTCTTCAGCTTTCTGATCTGCAACCTCAAAACTTACCGGAGGCTTGAATGTATACTGTTCTTTTGCTGTACATGACAGCAGGAGTGACACTGCACATACAATAACTGCAGTTCCAAATAAATATTTTATAAATGATGATCTCTTCATAATGCTCTCCTTTATTTTATGATTTTTTTAAATATGACTTGATTATTCTGTCCATCATAGTATTGGTTTCTTTATTAACGATCATACGGGATGTATCAGCTTCGAACCATTGTAAGGTTTGTTTAATGCCGGTTTCAAAGGGTATGGCTGCAGTAAAATCCGGAACGTATTTTTTTATTTTACGGTTGTCAAATATTACACTTTCAGCTTTATCACCAATCAGTGAGCCTGTCATAGAAGGTTCGATCTGACAAATAAAATCAGACGCAATATGGATTATATCAGCTTCTGCATCTGCTGCTTCAGCTACAGTCTTATAGATCTTATTCCAGTTTAATATTTCATCACTGGTAATATGAAAAGCCTGACCAATAGCCTGCGGATGTCCTATAAGTCCCACAAATCCTTTAGCAAAATCACTGGAATGTGTAATAGTCCAGAGAGAAGTTCCGTCACCGTGTACAATTATCTTCTTCCCTTTCTTTATACGGTCAATGATGGTATATTCCTTCCATCCGCCTATAGCAACAGGGATAACAGTGTCATAGGTTAAAGAAGGACGTACAATGGTCATGGGAAAGTTTTCTTCCTTGTAAGCAGCAGTCAATGTGTTTTCACAGGCAATTTTTCGGCGGGAATATTCCCAAAAGGGATTTTTCAATGGAGTTGATTCTGTAATTACAGGATTCTGTACCGGTTTCTGATATGCAGAGGCGGAGCTGATAAAAATATACTGATCTGTTTTTCCTTTAAATAAAT
>CAZETW010000139.1:0-3121 GCA_964515295.1 uncultured bacterium
TAAATAATTCACGCAAAGCTGTTAAGGGACATCCTGTCCTTTGGTTGCATGTATGATGCTTTACAGCTTTGCGTGAAATTGTCGCTGTTATATGTTCTTTTTAAGAAATGATACTGTTCATTTCAGCTTCAGCATTTTGGCAGTTTCAATGATTTGTTTTGTATTGTACAGATGCAGAAAATATATACCGCTGGGAAGATCTCTTCCCCGGTCATCTAACCCATCCCATTTCACAGAATGTTCACCCTGTATCTGCTTATCCTTTATCAGGCTCCGCACTTTCTGTCCCCTGAGATTAAAAATAGCGATACTGATCTGCTGTACAGTATTGTCGGATGAGAGATCACAGTATATTCTGGTGGAGGGATTGAAAGGATTTGGATAGTTGTAGAGATGCCGGATCTGATCAGGCTGAGAAACTGGCAGTTGTACTGAAGCCTGACTTTCATACACACTGTTTTGTTTACCCGGAGTGCCATGTACAGGATTATCATCTGCATCTGTGCCGTTAATGGTAACTCCGTTATTGGAATCCCAGTTAGCAGAGTCTGAACCTGAAACAATCGGACTTATGCGCTCCAGGGAGATTTTATTGGTATTATCTCCCCCGAACCAGCCCTGTGAACAGTTCACTCTGTCCATCACTGCACCGGTGGAGTCTTTTAGTATTAGATGTTCTCCTGTATTTCCCAGCGAACCGGTGTAAATCAAATCAGCAGGAATATCTGACACTGTATTGTCGTCTGATCGTTCCATCAGAAAATAAGAATTAGCTTTAATAGTGTTGGAAAGTATTATTTCCGGACTCCCGTCTTCAGCTGCGAGTATGTAATTGGTCAGATCGATGTCAGTGCCAGTATTGTTGTACAGTTCGATCCATTCATCTGTTGAAGAAGCTTCCGTACCCATCCAGGCAATTTCGTTGATGCAGACATTTAGTGAATCTGCCTGAAGCGAATAAGGAAGCAGGTGAATGGCGATGATAATCGACAGTATGACTGAAAATTTTGTGAATGGTACCTTTTTCATAGTTTCCTCCTTTTTTTGGTTTGTACAATTTGTTTTTTTTATTTCCGTGCCTTTCGTGGTAGTTATAATATTTTTTAATCACCACGAAGATCACGAAGGACACGAAGATTTTTATTATTATAAGACAAATCTTTTAATTCCGTTTTTTAAATATCGATTATTAAAATTTATTAATAAACCAGTTTTGCTACCACATAATTTCATATATGTTAGAATTTGTGCCTCATGAATTGGTAATAGTTTCCCAACACATTTTAATTCCACAAGAATTTTATTTTCAATTAATAAATCAATTCTATACCCACAGGATATCTGAACCTTTTTATATTGAACGGGTAAATTGACTTCTATCTGAAAATTTATTTCTAATTGACTTAATTCATAAGCTAAACATTGTTTATAAGTGCTTTCTAGCAAACCTGGACCGAGGTGCCGATGAACTTCTAAAGCACATCCAATTATTTTATTTGAAAGGTCATCAAATTTCATAGTTTTTATGTTTTATATTAATAGGTTTTCTTCGTGCTCTTCGTGTGCTTCGTGGTTTTATAATATTTATTAATCACTACAAAGATCACGAAGGACACGAAGATTTTTATTGTATTTTTAACTATGTTTCTCACATCACCATCCTTGCTGGCTGGTAGAAGAAATTTTTATATAAATTCGTAAGAATTTACTAAAAGTAGGATAAATATACACAATTATCCAGTGGTTGTCAAGTATTTTTTTAATTTTTTTTGTTTTTAAACCGTAGTTTTTTTTTAGTCTTTGAGTCTCAGAGTCTTCGTGTGAAATAAATTTCTCATTTCAAAAAAAATCAAAAAAATATTGACATTTTTAAAAAAATTATCTATTTTGGAGATTATAATTCCAAAATAGAAGCAACTATGGAAATAAGGATGCCATAATGGAAGAAAAATATATTCCCAGATTTTTCCCAAAAATCAAAGAAAGCTTTTTTTTATTTGGCCCCAGAGGTACAGGTAAATCTACCTGGATACAAAAAAATCTGAAAAACTATCTGATGATAGATCTTTTGGATGCTGATAAATATCGGTCTCTGCAGGCAAAACCTGAACGTTTAAAACAGGAAGTGGAAGCACATACAAATATAAATCTAATTGTCATTGATGAAGTACAAAAACTACCGGAGCTTTTGAGTATTGTACATTCTTTGATGGAAAAAAATAAATCACTTCAGTTTATTCTTACCGGTTCCAGTGCTCGTAAAATTAAAAGGTCAGGTGTGGATTTATTGGGAGGAAGAGCCTTGAAATCTGGTATGCATCCATTTATGGCCGGAGAACTGGGACCGTTATTTCATTTGAAAGAATCACTCAAATATGGATTGATACCCATGCATTTCTTTAAAGAAGCTTCTAGGAAGGAAAGAGCTCTTAACAGCTATATAGATCTTTATATAAAAGAAGAAGTTCAGATGGAAAGCATGGTAAGAAATATTGGAAATTTTCATCGTTTTTTAGAAGCAGTCAGTTTTTCTCATAGTTCCATTTTAAACATAAGCAACATTTCCCGGGAGTGTCAGGTGCAGAGAAAAACGGTTGAAGGCTATATCAATATCCTCTATGATCTTTTACTGGCCTATTCTATACCGGTATTCTCCAAACGTGCCAAACGAATTCTGGTACAACATCCAAAATTTTATTTTTTTGATACTGGAGTTTACAGAACACTCCGTCCTAAAGGACCGTTGGATAATCCTCATGAAATTGATGGTGCGGCTCTGGAAGGATTAGTTGCTCAGCATTTAAAGGCGTGGATTGACTATACTCCTCATCCCTGCTCCCTCTTTTACTGGAGGACTAAATCTGGGTCTGAGGTTGATTTTGTCATTTACAGTCAAAAATACTTTAAGGCTATAGAAGTAAAAAATTCAGAGAAAATCAGAAACGAAGATCTGCGTTCATTAAAAACATTTTATAAAGATTACCCTGAATCAATCCCTATTTTCCTTTATCGGGGGAAGGAAAGACTTCTGATTGACAATATCCTCTGCATCCCATGTCAGGAATTTCTTTTAAGTCTTATTCCGGGGAAAGATATACTGTAGAACAATGACTGGTCAATA
>CAZETW010000139.1:3221-6112 GCA_964515295.1 uncultured bacterium
ATAATCCTGCTCAAAAATTGATTATAATAATTTTTTTAGTTATTTTGGCATTATAAAAAAAATGTAATGTGAAAAAGAAGGGCAAAGCCGTGAAGAAAAAAATTGAAATTTTACTGTTGTTGGTTTTCATACTACTTACAGCCGGATGCAGCAGTATCAGAAAACCCAAAAACATAATATTATTCATCAGTGACGGGTGCGGATATAATCAAATTCTAACTGCTGATTATTATCAGTACGGCAAACAGGGGGAACAGGTATATGAACAGTTTCCCTTTGTCAGTTTTATGAGCACCTATCCCTATGGCAGCGGTTATGATACAGAAAAAGCATGGAAAGACTTTGACTATCTGAAAGATAAATGTACAGATTCAGCTGCAGCAGCAACTGCCATGTCAACCGGGGTGAAAACCTGTTCAGGTATGATTGGGGTGGATCCGGATTCTACCAGACTGACACATGTTATTGAAATGGCAGAGAAACAGAGTAAATCCACTGGAGTGATAAGTTCTGTACATTTTGCCCATGCCACTCCGGCCGGATTTGTGGCTCATAATGCTGACAGAGGTAATTATCAGCAGATAGCCAGGGAGATGGTAATGGACAGCAAAGTGGAGGTAATTATGGGTTGCGGTCATCCCTGGTACAATGAAGATGGAGAAAATGTGTACCCGGATGGCGGGGTTGAATATACATATGTAGGAGGCAAAGATCTTTGGGGGAAACTGCTGGATGGCACTGCTGGCAATGATTGTGATTATGATGGGAGTACTGAATACTGGACATTAATACAGCACAAGGAGGATTTTCAGAATTTTGCGCAGGGGAAAACGCCGGAAAGAGTGCTGGGCATACCCCAGGTAAGATATACCCTGCAGTATGACCGTTCCGGAAAAGAGAACACTCCTTTTCAGAGTGCTTTTAATAAAAATGTACCCAGCCTGGCTGAGATGACCAAGGCAGGATTGAATGTACTGGATAACAATGAGAACGGATTTTTTCTTATGGTCGAAGGCGGTGCTGTTGACTGGGCTGCACATAATAACAGCACTGCCCGGTTAATTGAAGAAGAGATGGATTTTAATCATGCTGTGGAAGCAGCTGCAGAGTGGGTGGAGAACAACAGCAGCTGGGAAGAAACCCTGATCATTGTGACTGCTGATCATGAATGCGGTTATTTACAGGGACCAGGTTCAGGCGGAATCAGACAGCCGGATGAACCCTTTGGGCAAGTCTGGAAACCTGTACAGAACAAGGGACAGGGAAATCTTCCTGCTGTGGAATGGTATTCCGGAAGTCACAGTAATTCTCTGGTACCGATTTTTGCCAGAGGTGCTGGTTGGAAATATCTGGAGAAAGAAGCTGATGAAGACGATCTCAGATACGGCAGGTATCTGGATAATGCGGAATTGGGTAACGTGTTAATTCATTTGGTGCAGTAAAAATGTGGATAACTTGTGGAATACATACTTACCTGCAACAAAAATCAAACCATTTTTCAGCATAGTTGAAAAAAAATTGTGATAATTCAAAATAATTTTTTCCTCTCATTATAAACCATTGTTTTGTCAGGCTTTACAACATCAATATAAGTATAAAATATATAGGTTGTAGATAATGATCATTTAATCCCACAAAATTGGTAATTGATTGAAAAACAAGCTGTTTAAGCTGGGGTGAATAAAATGTGGATAACTTTTTAATTATACCTCAAGAAAAAAAATAAGATATACTGCAATTATCAATACTATTCCATACAAAATAAGCAGGAGTATTTCAGTATCTGAGGAAAAAAACACTTCGTGTATTAACCCTGCTGTTGCAATAATTAATGCAATCACTCCACGTATAGACAATTTATCAAATTTTTGCTTCATAATGAACGAGCCAGAACAATTGTTTTTTTATGGGTTATCGTTTCCCCTGCTTTTTCACATATTGCTTTTAGAAATACAATATAGATTCCAACAGGAGCCTTAGTATTATTTATGGCAGTGCCCTCCCAGTACACTGTACGGTTTGCACCGGACGGAGAGGCAGATAGCAGGGTTTTTACCAGTCTTCCGGAAGTATCAAAAATTTTCACAGACACGGTCGCTCGAGCCCAGGGAAGAGAATAGCTGATACGGGCAATATCGTCTATACCGTCCTGATCCGGAGAAAATGGATCAGGGTCAACTGTAATGGATACAGCTTCCGGAATATGAGAAGCAAAAACACTGTTTTTAAAACCGGGAGTGCCATGCAATGAACAGCTGTTTTCCCAGTTTTCAGGAGTGTCCGGTTTTTGAGGATCAATTTTTTCTTCAGAAAAACCGGGCTTATTATCAGTGCTGTAGGTACAGCTGCTCATACTATTACCTTCCTTATCAGTTAGAATAATGGTCTCAGGTGTGGAATTTGATAAACCCCGGGACCCGAAGGTTGCACCGTTTATGGTTATGATCAGGGTGTGTTCCGGAATAAGATTATCATAGGTATGGGATTCAGCAAAATAGTCCGGATCAAGGATCAGACCATACTGACCTGGTTTCAGTACAGTGCCTCCTCCGCTGCTGATGATAGCATCCGAGCCGTCCTGATCCTGTATGGTCCACCCTTCTATATCAAATGATTCAGAATCAGATATATTAATGATCTCAATAAATTCATCTGTCCGGTCTGAAAAAAGAGGATCAAACATTATTTCGTTTAACACCACCTGGCCAAAGGATGTGGTTAAAACGATTAAATTGATTATCAATGTAAACATTAAATGTTTTTTTAGTTTGGTCATCATGTTATAATGTTATTAATGAATAATGTATTTAGATACTTATAAATTTCAACTGCTTTTAAAGAGAACTCAAATGTTTTTTCCAAAATTATATTCTCTTTCTTCTCAATTACTT
>CAZETW010000140.1:0-1514 GCA_964515295.1 uncultured bacterium
TTTATATAAAAATACGTATTATAAATACAGATCGTTAATTTTCTTTCCGATCTTTGCATTTATATTGTTATATTGATTTTTCGTTAAGATTATAAATATTCATAATAATATATAAGGAGCATAGTTATTATGAGAAAATATATTAAAAGCCTTTTATTGTTTTTATTATTTTTGTCTATAGGTGTGCATAAAGTCAATGCTCAGCTCAGATTATATGTTAAACCCTGGATTTCATACAGTTCTGTACAACCCCAGGACTTAAATAATGCTATAAACAGTACTAACTATATGCATTCACAGAGAGCAGCAACCTTACCCGGATATTCCTATGATGGAAAATTAAATGAAATTGGTGCCGGATTTGATTACGGCGGAGAAATAATATTTATTTTAAATGATGTACTGGAAGCAGGTCTTGGTTTTGATTTTATCAGCAGGGAGGAAAAAGCTTCAATTCACAATGATTACAATGGAACCTACGAGGAAAAATTCCGTCAGCAAATCTCAACCCTTCCCATCAAGTTAAATGTTTACTGGAATTTCTTTAAGCCAAGATTCAGTAACATAAGAATGAAATTATACCTTACCGGTGGTCTGGATTACCATTTCAGCAGCTACAAACTTGCTTATGAATCCATAACCGGTACAAATACGGATATTAATGAGGAATCTATTGATATAACAGCTGATGAACACGGACTCGGATTCCATTTGGGAATTGGCAATGATATCAGACTGATGTCAAATATGTCGCTTTTTCTTGAATTAAGTTATATGTATTACAAGCCATCTGACTGGGAAGGCGATTACAGAATAATCCAGCAAGATCCATATAATTTTCTTAACATTGCAGGTCCATTAGTGTATTATAAAGAACAATGGGGAGATGATCTAATTCACAGAATAAATATGTTCTTTTATGTGCCCACTGATAGGGAAGAATATATTAATCCCAGAAAAGCAGTAATAGACTTTTCTCATTTTGCTGTAAAAATGGGTATGAAAATAAACCTGTAAATTAAGATGATCCGAATGACTATTACCAATTCTGCCGCAGTATTCCCATTTATTATGAGGTGACAATTACTAATCTGCCTCTGGACCGATGCCAAAGTAACAGTAAAACCGAAACTGCTATACTTGAACTTACAACATTTTTTCTATATATTTCATAAGATATTTCATAAGGTTTTTTTGTTTGATGAATTTTTATCAATTTCTTTAAGCAAATATGAAATCGTGAATATATTTTTAATCAGTGAATTTGAAATATTAACTTAGAAAAAGAAAGGAGTAATTAATCATGATTCAGCTTAACCAACACAAATCTTTTATTAAAAAAGTACTGGCACTTATGGTATTGACTACAGTCATGCAGACAGGAATCTTTCGTGCCCTAGCCCAGGAGCAGGCTGGGATTGTGTCTGATGAATCTAAGAGTAACCTCCAGATCGGCACCTATGATCCGGAAGAGGCTTTACAGGCACATCCGGCACAAACGAAGTTGCAGGAAG
>CAZETW010000140.1:1614-6041 GCA_964515295.1 uncultured bacterium
GCAGGAAGGCGACCAGCAAAAAATACAGCAAATCCAACAACAGTATGAACAGACCCATAATAAGCTCATGGAGGAGTTCAAGGAGGATGTCACGGAAGCTATGCCAGCAGCAGCTAAGTCTGCTGGGGTGAAAGTTGGCGCCTTTGGAGTGATTTACAGAACAACAGATGTGCAGACCAAGGATATCACATCGCAGTTGATCAAAGCCTTCGACAATAAACTTGAGAGTACATTGACTGACGAATCTGAAGAAGCGGAGGTTTCCGTTCAGATTGGTACCTTTAATTCAGAACGGACTTTGCAGACACATCCGGTGCAAGCGGAATTGCAGAAAGCTTTAAGTAAAGCACAGAATCAAATGCAGGAGGCACAGCAGGAAGGCGACCAGCAAAAAATGCAGCAAATCCAACAACAGTATGAACAGACCCATGATAAGCTCATCGAGAAATTCGAACAAGATGTTGGTGAAGCCATGCCAGCAGCGGCTGAGGAAGCTGATGTCAAGGTTGTTGCCTTGGAAGTATTATACAAAGCAGCAGGTGTGCAGACTAAGGATATAACATTTGAGGTGATTAAAATAATCAACGAAAATATTCAATAACTGAGAATCTATCAGATAAGGCTATCCCTATCCGATCAGATCTGTACAATAAAAGAAAATAACCATAGATTACATAGGGCAATAAACAAATACATAGATTACATCATTAAACTAAAAAAGAACCCGGATATGAGCTCCGTTATTATTGCTATACACGGCTTAAAAAATAAACCGCCCAAAAAACTGCTCACCGGCTGGTGGGAAAAGTCCATTCTGCATGGATTTATCTGCGCAGACCAGATATTTCTGCGATCTGGCCGCACCGGAAAATGTGCAGCATCACTGGTTCAATTTCTCTGATCTTGATGATAATGTAGCGCTGAACTGGAACCTGAAAGATGATTTTCTGCCCAAAAGCCGGGGAGTTCGTCCGAAAGATATTACCGTGACCAATAAGTTTGAGTGGCAGGAAGAACCGAATCCTCATAAATCATTCGGGTATCTGCAGACTGTTGAAATGGCCAAACACATATATAAATTCCTTCAGGTAACACGTTCCCCCCCTCACCCGTTTTAAAGATCAGATTAAATTCTGGTTGAAAAATATGATCGGTAAAGAATAAAAATAATATATGGTTCCGGAGAAACAGCAATTAAAAATTATAAGATCGATATTAAATAACATTTTTTCCATTAAAAGGAGGGATTGAAATGAAGATTGCTGTCATAATTCTAAGCATTATTTCAGTAGGATTAATCGGCGGGTCGTATTATCTTTATGATTCTTATGATACCATGCAGGCAGAAGTTCAGAGCTTACAAGATACCAAAAATGATCTTATGTTTAAAGTAGATGATTTGGAAACAGAGAAAGCGAAAATTGAACAAGAACTGGAAGAAAAAATCAGTGATATTTCTAAGGAAAAAAAAAGAAATAGCAAAACTCAAAGGGACATATGACGAACTGGTTTCTGATATGAAACAGGAAATCCAACAGGGGCAAATAAAGATCACCCAGATGGCTGATCGTCTCTCTGTCAGTATGGTGGATAAAATCCTGTTTCCTTCAGGAAAAACTAATATTACTCCTGATGGATTAAAGGTTCTGGAGCGGGTAGGCAAAATACTGAAAAACACTCAGGATAAAGTTATACGGGTTGAGGGACATACAGACAATGTACCGATACATTCACGGCTGAAGAAAAAATTTCCTACAAACTGGGAGCTCTCTACTACCCGGGCTACCAATGTTGTACGTTTTTTACAGGAGAAAACGGGAATTGATCCAAAACGTCTGCATGCAGTAGGACTTTCAGAGTATCATCCGGTTGCCAGCAACGAAACCAAAACCGGCCGCAGTCAGAACCGCCGTATAGAAATTGCTCTTTTACCGAAACTGGTAGAAAAAAAAGGTCAGGATTCTGAATGACTGCCTTTACCTTACAGCTGTCCTTATAAAAACCACAGAGTTCGCAGAGTAAAAATCAGGATACAGAGGTAATATTTTATTTAATTTGCTCTGTAAACTCTGAAAATATCTCTGCGTACTCAGTGGTTTTACTCTTCTTTGGCGGCCCTGAAGAAGTACTCATAATAATTCCTGATTTACCAGTATAAAATAAATCTAATATCAACTTGAAATTAAAGATAAAATTTATTATCTTTTATTAATTCAAAATAATACAACAGCATTATTAACAAAAAAGTGACATCAGAATTTGTTTTTGTCTCTTAAACATACGGCTGATATTAAATTATATAAACCATTAATTATAATTTGAGAAAAAAATGCAACCCAAAAAATTTAACAAAATATTAATAGTAGGAAGCTGGGCAAAAGAACAGATAACCATCCAAAACCTGAAAAGGTTTGGCAATTATACGGTCTTTACTTACCTGGATACTAAGAATCCGAGTATAATTAATATAACTGATGATTACAAAATAGGATCTTTTACAGATGTTGAAGATATGGTCAGGTATGCCCGAAACAGCGATATTGATCTGGTTTTAATAACCACTGCTGCTCCCCTCAATGCCGGACTGGTTGATGCCTTAAAGACAGAAAAAATTACAATTTTTGGACCTGATCAACATGCTGCCAGACTTGAATCCAATAAAGCGTTTACCCGGAATCTGTTAAAAAAATACCTTCCCCATTCCGTACCTGAATTCCGTGTGTGTTCAAGTACAGAAGAAGCTGTGGAATTTGCCCGGGAAAGAGACTGGCGGGTTGCGGTGAAACCCCTGGGATTAACCGATGGTCTGGGAGTAAAGGTTTTCGGAGATCAGCTTAAGAATCAGCAGGAAGTAACTGAATATATCCGTTTTATTATTGATAAGGCTTATTCAGGCTATACTCAGGTTATTGTAGAAGAATTATTAGAGGGTGAAGAGTTCACTCTCCAGTGTATGGTGAATGATACAGCCCTGATAAGTACACCTGCTGTTCAGGATTTCAAAAAACTGCTGCCTGATGAAAAAGGGCCCAACACAGCCAGCATGGGATCATATTCAGACTGGGATCATATGCTGCCTTTCCTGGGATTTGCAGATTATGGCAAGGCATTTGATATTATACGTCAAACTCTGGAAGCATATAAGGAAGAAACCGGACGTATCTGCTGCGGTTTTTTGTATGGACAGTTCATGATCACAAACCAGGGAATTAAACTCATTGAATATAATTTCCGTCCCGGAGACCCGGAATGGATGAATGTCATGTGTCTGTTGGAAGAAGATATTTTAAACGGTGTAGTATCTGTCTTGCAGGGTGAAGAAGCAAGACTGTGTTTTAAAAAACATGCTACCGTATCCAAATATATTGTTCCTCCTCAGTATCCCCAGAAGCTGTATCAGATCTTAGATGTGGATTATGATGAAAATGTATTTGAAAAAATGAAAGTAGATCTGTATTACAGCTGCGGTGTTGATGAAAACGGTAAACTGAATGTAGGCTCAGAAAGAGGTCTGGCTTTTCTGGCAGATGCAGAAAAAATAACTCTGGCACATAAACGGATAGAACGTGCCATAAAAAAAATCAATGGTTCCTTTTATCATAGAAATGATATTGGAACTGCCCAGTTAATCCGTAAAAAAGTAAACCATATGCAGCAGCTATGTTCCCTGAAGGATGAGCCCATCTCATTTGATACAGCAGACGTTACAGAGTTTCTTGAAGTATATGATCTGATACGTCATTGTCCTCCTCTGGAAAGTTATGGCCCTCATCTGTATAAAATCATGATCCGTTACTTTAATAATACCTGTTATGTAGCAAAAAAAAGAGACCGGGTTATTGGCTGGGTAATGGGCTTTATTGCTCCAAATAATCCTGATACATACTTCTTATGGCAAATAGGAATTGATCCGAATGAACAGGGTATTGGTCTGGGCAGCAGATTGCTGGATTATGTTGAAAAAGATTTGATTAAAAAACAGTGTAAACGGATTGAGTTAACTATTGATCCTGAAAACATCCCCTCCCAAAAACTATTTATTAAAAACGGTTACCGGAACCGGAGTAAAGATGAACACTCCCCTACTGCAATAGTCAATGGTAATGAAGCAATTATTGATTTTTACGGACCTCAGCGACATTTTATGGTGTATGAAAAAATCTTACAAAATTAATTACAAATATTAACCTCTGACTATCAGGTAAAAATTTGGTAATCACAATTAAAAGCTAATAAATATTCAGAAGGTGGTGATACATTATGGAGGGACAATTTGAAATAATAATGTCTCACGGAACCTATATGAAACAGCACTTTTGGGGCGCACACGCCAAGCCCTTAGGATTTTAATGCAATTCTGCTAACCCTAAACTCATGTTTTGATACTCTGTAACAGTAAAATTACAGAGCTGATCAGCCTCCCGAAG
>CAZETW010000141.1:0-3965 GCA_964515295.1 uncultured bacterium
CCATTATACATTATTCATTATTCATTACTCATTAATAATAAGTCACTGTCTCTTCTTTTTCCTCATCCTTAGTCCAGCTGGTGTAAGCCATTTTTCTAATCCCCCCATAAGGCCATCAAAGATTAAGGCTAAGAAAGCAGCAGGAAGTGTCCCGGCTATTAAATAGTCAACCTGATTACTCCTTAATCCAATAAGAATCAGATCTCCAAGTCCCCCCGCACCTATCAATCCGCACAGAGTTGCAATGCCAATAGTCCATACTGATGATATTCTGATTCCGGCTGTTATAAAGGGGAGAGCCAGGGGAAGCTCAATTGAGGTCAGAATCTGTTTCTGTGTCATCCCCATACCACGGGCTACTTCTAAAACAGAAGGATCCACTTCCTTGATCCCGGTATAGGTATTTCTTAATATTGGAAGCAAAGAATAAAGAACCAGAGCCGTAATTGCCGGTAATACTCCTATAGTGGGTATAATACCACCTTCACGATACCACTCACTGCCTCCTATTATCTGATTGATCAATATAAAAACTGTTACTGTCAAGGCTAGTAAGGCAAGAGTTGGTATAGTCTGAATGATACCTGCAATATTCATTATTACATTCACAATTTTTTCTTTCTTTATCTTGGTTAAATATATGCCCAGGGGTACTGCAATAATTACTGCAATAAAAAGACTGATAAAGGTTAAATACAGATGCTGGAATGCATGAACAGCAATATCATTTCCTAATTTTGCTAAAAATTCTTGTATCATAATTATCAACTCGCTACCCATTGTCCCAGAAACTGGGAAATTGAAGATACCAGTTTTTCCTTATCCACTATCCCTATTAGATTTTCCTCATCATATAATCCGATCTTTTCTGTTTCAGTTGTTTTAAAAAGATTGATAGCCTTAAGCAGTGAATCGGTAAGTTTAAGGCATGCTTCCGGTTTAATTTCCTTTTTCGGCTCTCCTTCTTTCAGTTTCTTGATAGCTTCCAGATCATTGATTCCTTTAGTCAGAAGAGCAAGCTGAAAACGCTGGGATCCCAGAAAATCCTCCACAAATTTATTAGCAGGATTATCAATCAGCGTTTCAGGTTTGTCCAGCTGCTGCAGGGTCCCTTTATCTATTAATGCAATACGGTCTCCAAGTTTTATGGCCTCAAACATATCATGAGTAACAAAAAGAGTTGTCTTCTTTAATTTTCTTTGTATTTTCAGGAATCCATCCTGAAGTGTAAATCTGGTTATAGGATCAATTGCTCCAAATGGTTCATCCATAAGTAATATTTCAGGATCTGCTGCTAAAGAACGGGCTACTCCTATTCTCTGTTTCTGTCCTCCGCTGAGCTGATAAGGATAACGGTTCCGAAACTGATCCGGAGCAAGTTCTACCAGTTCGAGCATCTCATCAACTCTCTTGTCTGTTTTTTCTTTTTCCCAGTTAAGCAAATTCGGAACGGTAGCAATATTTTCTCCAACAGTAAAATGGGGGAATAATCCAATATGCTGAACTGCATATCCTATTTTTCGGCGCAGCTGAATCGGATCATATTTCTGGACATCTTTACCTTCTACAAAAATATGGCCTGAACTTACCTCTTCCAGCCTGTTAACCATTTTAATACAGGTAGTTTTACCACTTCCGCTTGTCCCTAAAAAAACCAGCAGTTCACTCTCCTGTATTTCCAAAGAAAGGTTCTTTACTGCTTCAACCTCTTTACCAAATTTTTTTGACACATTTTCAAATTTTATCATTTTTTACTTCTTTTTTACAGTAAAAATCCCTGTTAAGCCATGACCGTTTCCCTGTCCCTGTTGTAGACTCATTTCCAGATCTCTGAGACAATATCCAAGCTGAGGTTCGATGCAGTCTGCACGTACATCATCCATCTGAAAACAGTCAATATTTTTTATTATACACTTCATTTTTTCAAATAAATAATGAATGTTATCGGGATACTGCTCTTTGTACTTAATATTCGGAGATGCTTCTTTTCCGTCTAATTCATTTAAAAGCTGAACTGTATATTCAATTATTGCATTCCAGACAGAAGAGTATTTTTCAAAAAATTCATTCTGTGAGGTTATGGTAATATGTTGATGATAATTGAGTTTCAATTTATGTAAATCTGTTCGTCTGCCTCTTTCAAAAAGCAAATTTACCTGATTTCTCAATGGATGTAAATATTTGTTATAATCATTGGTATCCATATGTCTCCCCACAAACAAAGAACGATCATAAATTTTCTCCACTTTTAGTTTTTCCCCTGTATTTTCCTCAACTCCCTTCACTATATTCATAATCTCATCTCTGCTCATAAGTCGTAATTTTAAGGGAGTTAATTTAAGGTTTGCTCGCTTTTTTAAAGGATAAATATAAGAAATATAATAATCCACCCACTGTTCTGACCTAGTGTTATCATCCCATAACTCCTGCCATTCATATGAATATCTACCCAGCCAGTCACCCATAATTAATGAACCGTTATCTGCATGTCGTATTATATCAGAAAAAAGCTGTACAGTTTGATCCTCATCAATATGAGACATTACTCCATAAGAAGCAAAATATATATCATAAGGTTTTTCTTTCTCTTGCACTGGTAATCCCTGTGAAAAATCACCCCAGGAACACATCATTTTTGACTTATTTCCCCACCGGTCTGAATTTTGGACAAGCAGATCTCTGTTATTTTCTATACCTTTATAAAGTTCCAGAGAATCATCGTCCAGAAGTTTAATTTCAGTTTCAGAAATTCCTGTATCACTCTTATTCATTTCTCTAAACAACTCATATCCGTCTCCGCTTCCACATCCTAAATCAAGAATGCGAAATTTTTTCCTCTTTTTCTTTTGTGAACGTAACCTTCTTTCAATATAAGGTTTTAAGAAAATACGAATAATCTCATCTTCCCAACAAATACGAACATTGTCATATTTCCGGCGAATTCCTTTCTCTCTCCTGTACATTCCGCTGTTCACAGCCTGAGAATAAGGATCATTTTTTTTCATCAGGCTGCCTTTAATTTATCTATAGCATCAAAGGCATCTTCACAGTAAAAATCTGCCCCTATCTTTTTGGCAAATTCTTCAGAAACAGGAGCACCGCCTACCAGAACCTTAACTCTCCCTTTTAGTCCTTCTTTTTCCAGCAATTCTATAACTTCCTGCATATGCCCCATTGTAGTAGTGAGAAGAGCAGACAGACCTAAATATTCCGGTTTATCCCGCTTTACTGCTTCTACGATCTTTTCAGCTGAAATACCGGTTCCTAAATCATGTACTTCAAAGCCAGAACCTTTTAGCATAGTTGCCACGATATTTTTACCAATATCATGTAAATCTCCTTCAACCGTAGCTATAATGAATTTCCCCCGACTTTCAATATCTTTATCGAGTAACAGAGGTTCAAGAATTTTCATTGCCTCCCCCACACATTCAGCTGCAGCCAGCATATCGGGTATTAAATATTCACCGCTTTCATACTTCCTGCCCACCTCATCCATTCCCGGATTAATTGCTTTAACCAAAATATCAGCAGGATTTATCTTTTTTTCTACTGCCTGGTTTACAAGTTCAATGACACCAGGCTTACCGGCCATATCTCCTTCAAAACCTTCATCCTCTTTGTCAATACGCCCTGAAATAACATTCATTTTTATTTTTTCTAAAATATCATCCATATGGTTCTCCTTATTTATATTAAAATGATTCTATTTATATCACAACCTCTGTCGATTTTACTTTTATCATTATCTCTTTGTGTATAATATGACCGCGGACTGCAGACAGCTGACTGCATTCCACCCCGCCGTCTGTCGTCCGCGGTCCGCTGTCTATCTGACCTCCGTCCTCTATTCGTTCTAAAGTTCTCAAGCTCTCATGTTCTCAATTTTGACCACAGACCGCCGACCGCTGACCGCATTCCAACCCGCCGTCTGTCGTCCGCGGTCCGCTGTCTATCTGACCTCT
>CAZETW010000141.1:4065-6024 GCA_964515295.1 uncultured bacterium
GACCGCATTCCAACCCGCCGTCTGTCGTCCGCGGTCCGCTGTCTATCTGACCTCTACCCGATAATCTACCACCGTTCTAAAGTTCTCAAGCTCTCATATTCTCAATTTTGACCACAGACCGCCGACCGCTGACCGCATTCCAACCCGCCGTCTGTCGTCCGCGGTCCGCTGTCTATCTGACCTCTGGCTACTAGCCTCTGCACGCTCAGGTTCTCATGCTCTAAAGTTCTTAAGTTCCAGACAATGCTTAGCCATTATTCATTATACATTATACATTATTCATTATTAATTAGTCCCCGGTTCAAACACTTCTCTATCCAGTAAACCCGGAACCTGATTATAAATTTTTTCTATCACTGCATTATCCAGCCGCTCATCTTTATCATTTAAAATTGACTTAAGCTTATGATAAGCATTGATTAAAACTCTGTCTTCCTCCTCACTGGTTTCAAAGGGGTAGGAAGAGCTGACCAGTCCCTCTCTTACGGCTTTCCGTATGTGCCTGGCGAATAAACGAGTAGAAGATTTCATGACTTTTCTGACCTGATGTACTGCTGATTCAGTCTCCTGTTTATTAAACCTGGGCTTCCGTAAAATTTCTTTTACTATGTTGATCTGAGCATCATCCAGAACAGCCTGCAGGGGAGAAAATCTGTTTGTTTTTTCTAAAAGACCTATAGCATAATGAATATACTGTGCCCCAGCTTCTGCAATTTCAAGATGTGAAAATACCTTTTCCAGTGTTGCCTGTAAACCAGGCACTTTTGCATCGCCCACACCGGCTGTGGAATAACAGGGAATTCCATAATACCTTGCCATCTGAATACAGTCAGTGTTATAATGAATAAATTCCGGAGCACCGTAAAGATCGTGTAGAGTATCCAGTCTTGCTCTTACCGGTACCGCCCCATACAGTACAGGAGCACCTGGGTTTACAACCTGAGCCAGAGTGATACCCGCAAGTATCTCTGCATTGATCAAAGCAGTCATTCCCTCTTCCTGTATCGGTGCTGTGGAACCTCCCTGTGGTGAGCTCGAAATGACCACCGGGACACCTGTCTTAGCAATACTGATCATTTTTTCAGTCGTATCCTCAACCATTTGTAGCGGACTTTTAATCAGACAGGTAATAAACGAAATAATCGGATTTTCTCTGAATTCTTTCTCACTCCCAGCTACAATTTCAGCTAAATTAATGACATCCTGTAACTTATCTATATTAACCAGTCCGGCCTGTACATGCTTGGTCATAAATTTCAGAGAAGCAAAGAATATATTAACATCTTTATTATCAGAAGTAATCTCTTTATCCTGAATATTAACATTTCGAATAAAAAAATCTACATTTGATAACATATTACATAATTTTGCTGATGTGCAAAGATATTCAATACTGCCTCTTTCTTTTTTATAAACTGGAAAAATTCTGGTCAGAGAGGGATCATCCTTTTTTACAAATTCTTCCAATTCCGTACGAAGAAAAATATTAGTTTCTGAACCTGTCCCAAAATAAGAAACCGGCTCCTCAGCATCAAGTAAAAGTTTATTATCAGGATTTCTTGCACCCAACAAAACCTTTTGGGGAACAGTTTCCAGAGCATTATCTATTACTTTTTTGGAAAAACGAACTCGCCAGGTACCTTGCTCGTTATCTTCAAATTTTACTTTGCATCCTGCCTTACCCAGAATATCAGCAGCATGTTCATTAAAACAAATTATCCCCGGATCGTCCAGTATGGAAAGAGAGGCATTGTGTATCATTCCGATCTGTTTCTTATTGATTCTTTTCTTGGGGACAACTCTTATACCTTTACGAAAATTTTCTTGCATACATTTCTCCATTCTCCGTATTCCCTTCTTCCTTTTTTGTCTTTGAGTCTTAGCGTCTTAGAGTCAGCTAAATATTTTAAATTGACCGCCGACCGCTGACCGCTTTTCAACCCGCCGTCTGCCGTCCGC
>CAZETW010000142.1:0-5946 GCA_964515295.1 uncultured bacterium
TCCATTCTCCATTACTTCTTCTTATTCTTGATCCGTTTTTCCACACTCCTGGCATGCGCCTCCAGACCCTCCAGCCGGGCAAAGGCTGCAATTTTTTCAGCATCTTTCTGAAGTCTTTTTCGGTCAAATTTGATCACTGAGGCCCAGGTGCAGAAATCCTCCACTGAAAGAGCTGAACTGTACCGCGCTCCTCTGCCTGTGGGAAGAATATGATTGGGGCCTGCCCAGTAATCACCCACCGGTTCCGGAGTGTAGTTTCCCAGAAATACTGCACCGGCAGCAGTAATGGAATCAAGGATTGTTTCCGGATCTTTTATCATGAGTTCCAGATGTTCAGGCGCTATGCTGTTTACTATGTTAATGCCCTGTTCCTGAGTTTCTGCTAAAATAAAAACTCCATTATTTATAATTGAAGCACTGGCAATCTTTTTCCGGGGAAGATCCTCTAACTGAGACAGCACTTCTTTCCTGCTCTGTTCCAGAATATTTCTGTCTGCAGAGATAAGTATAGCCCGGGCGTGCACATCATGTTCTGCCTGGGAAAGCAGATCACTGGCAATCCATTCCGGGTCTGCATCCGAATCTGCCAATATCACAATTTCACTGGGACCGGCCAGGGAATCTATGCCTGTTTTTCCAAACACCTGTCGCTTGGCTTCTGTAACATACATATTACCGGGACCGGAGATCATATCCACACTTTGTATGGATTCAGTCCCGTGTGCTGCGGCAGCAATTGCCTGCGCTCCTCCGACTGCATGGATTTCTTTTACTCCCACCAGGGCTGCAGCTGCAACGATATAAGGATTAATATTACCGGTTTCAGGGTCAGGAGGTGACACCATGACTATTTCTTTTACCCCTGCAACCTGTGCCGGAATAACATTCATCAGCACTGATGAGGTCAGGGGAGCAGTGCCCCTGGGCACATAGACTGCAACTCTGTTAATGGGGACTCTCTTTCTGCCCACATAACTTTCTGAACATCCAAGGGTCCAGCTTTTTAGATGTTCCAGTTCCTGCTGATGAAATGTTTTTATATTTTCAGCAGCTTCAGTGAGAAGGCAGACTGTTTCAGGTGGAATGTTCCTGGCCTCATCCAGTTCATCCAGGGTAACTGTAACTGAATCTCTTTCCACTTTGTCAAACTGTACCGTATAATCAAGGAGTGCTTCATCACCGTATTTTTTTACATTTTCAATAATATCACTTACTGAATCAATGACTTCCTGGTCAATGACTGCAGTATCATGGAGAAACATATAATCATCCGGAGAATCATATATGGGAAGTATGGTTTCGGTGATAGTTTTTGTTTCAATCATAATCCCTCCTAAGATTTTTTTATACTTTTTACTGTTATCCATTATCCATATATTTTTAACCACAGAGGACACAGAGGAAAAATAAAATATTCATACCTTTTTCCCCTCCGCCACGTGATCTTTTAAATAATTAATCTCTTAATACCGCTCTTTAATCTTTCCACATTAAAATTAAGTAGCTCTCTGTGGTTTCATTTTTTGTGCCTTTATTTAAAAAATAACCTTATTCAACGGATACTCGATTATATCCCTGGCTCCGTGATCCCGTAATCTGGGAATGATCCTGCGTACAAACTGTTCTTCTACGATTATCTCCAGAGCTGCCCAGTCTGAATTGATCAGAGGAGAGATCGTGGGGTTTTTCATAGCCGGGAGTATGGGCAGCAGAGTATCGATATATTTTTTTTCAATGTTGAATTTAAGACCCACCCGGTTACGGGCATTGATGGCTCCCTGTAAAAGAGTGGCAACAGTATCGATCTTCTCCCTTTTTCCCGGATTTTCATAGCTGTTCTGGTTGGCTATCAGCCTGGTGGTCGATTCCATAATGGTGTCTACCACCCGCAGTTTATTGGCCCGCAGGGAAGAGCCGGTTTCGGTGAGCTCCACTATGGCATCTGCCAGATAGGGTGCTTTTACTTCAGTTGCTCCCCAGGAAAACTCTACCTCAGCCTCAACTCCTTTCTTTTTCAGAAAGGTCCTGGTAAGATTTACTGCTTCCGTTGCTATGCGTTTGGACTGCAAGTCTTTTATGGATGTAACCGGAGAATCCTCCGGCACCGCCACCACCCATCGTACCGGTCTGAATCCGCTCTTGCCATAGATCAGCTCACACACATCCACCACTTCACAGCCGCTCTCTTCAATCCAGTCCTTGCCGGTAAGCCCGGCATCCAGCACCCCGTTCTCCACATACCGCGCCATCTCCTGCGCCCTGAGCAGAATTCCTTCTACCTCAGGATCATCACAGTCAATAAAGTAGTTGTGTTTGTTTACAGAAAACTGAAAACCTGCTCTCTGCATCAGGGTCAGCGTAGTCTCCTGCAGGCTTCCTTTGGGCAGGCCAAATTTCAATATCATGATATCCTCCGTTTAATGGTAACCACAGAGTACTCTGAGAATATATATTTTTATATAATTTTTTTTCTCTGAACTTTCTGTGGTTTTTTCCACTGTGATCTCTGGAGACTGTCGAAAAAGTTAAATGACGTCTTTGGGAGGAGCGAAGCGACGAAGCAATTTCCTTGAGTTAGGTTAATAATCTAGGGGATTGTTTCGTAAAAACACTCGCAATGACATATTTAAGACTTTTTCGACAGTCTCCTGTAATTTTCTTATATTTTCAGAGGATCCTTCAGGTTGGATTCGGAAGGGGGGACTAAAAATAAAAAAATCCCGGGCCTTCCGGTGAGTATCTCACCTGAAGAACCCGGGATTAACATCTCTTATGTCACATTACAGCACCGGTGCTACAGATGAAACCTCATCTGAATCTTAAACCAATGCATACAATGTGACATATATATATTCATTTACTTTTCCTTAATATTTCAAAGAATATAATACAAAAAAATACCTTTGTCAAGTTTTTTCTTGACTTTTTGGGATTAAATTAATAGGTTTTAATGTTTAATTTCACTTTTGATTAATTTTCTTGTGGGGGGATGAATTCTTCTACACTTACATATTAGACAGGAATGGTTGGGTGAGGGTGTGATGTATTGACTTATTTATTATGGTATTGACTGTAAAAAAATAGCTATATGCAGGAATAGAAAAATGTATATATTGGAATGAAAGAAAAAACAACTGATCGCCCTGGGGTTCTTTACCCCAGGTCGGAATAAAAAAGGGGCTCTGCCCCTGGTTAATACAAAATAAAAAAACATAACCAGCAAAATTTGAGGATTTGATGAAACGTTATAATATTTTTAACCATGAAACAACATATTATTATTCAACCTGTACAATAACCGCCTGGCTCCCCATATTCCAAGAAGAACATTATTTCAATATAATCATTGAGAGTTTAAAATATTGCCAGGAAAATAAAGGATTATATTTATTGGGTTATGTAATTATGCCAAGCCATATCCATTTAATTACTTCTAATAATGAAAATACAACATTGTCAAATATTATGCGAGATTTCAGACAATATACATCCAAAAAAATCCGAAAATCCATACAAAATCAAAAAAAATACAATTCTTAAAAATATTTGAAAAGGCAGCATCATCATTACCGAAACAAAAATATCGTATTTGGAAAGACGATTATCATCCAGTTGCATTGAAATCCGAAAAATGGTTTCACCAAAAAATCAATTATTTACATGCTAACCCTGTCCGAAAAGGATTTGTAGAGCAGCCTGAGTGGTGGAAATATAGCAGTGCAAGAAATTGGTTATTAGATGATGATAGTATAATAAAAATTAATAAAAACATAGTGTATCCAGAGGGCTAAGCCCTCTTCTTAGTGCGCCCAAGGGTAGAGAACCAAGGGTAGAGAACCCTTGGGCGATCAGCGATAATTAAATCTTAGTCCAATATAAATAAATTTAATCATAAAATAATTAAACCCTAAGAGGAGGTAATCCAATTATGAAAACAATCGCAACAATCTTAGGTTTTTTACTTTTGGTTTGTTCTTTATTAATTTTTGGTTGTAGTAATAATCCAACAGAAACAGAAGATTCTGTCGCTGGGACGTGTTCTGGTTATACATTCAACACAAATAAAATACGTTTACTTTCAAATTCCCACAGTTTAAAATGTCTTTACCGAACTGCATTGGGATTACCAAAACAAATAGATCAATTACCCGACGGGAGAATAGTAATTGCCGATCCGAATAATAATCGGATTGTTTTAGTTGATGGCGAAAATGTTTCCACTCTCATCGATAGGCAAAACTTAAATCCGCATGTTGTAACTGCTTTATTTAATGGACTAATATGTTATTCGACTTATAGTGGCAGAATTTATACACATAATCCCGATACAGGTGAGGAGGCACTAATTGGTTCTTTGTACTTTGGAGGTAACACAAATGCACTGGGGAGTGATTCGGAAGGGAATATTTATGCAGTGAGCTCCGACCAACACCTGCAAAAATTTACACCTAATGGAACTAGAAAAATTATTGTTGAAACGCTTGGCTTCGAAGATCTTGGTTATGCAATAACGGATATTGATGTTGCTCAGGACGGTACTATTTATATTGGTGGTTTTAGGAAAGTTGTTGCGGTTGATACTGATGGAAATTTAATCATGATAGCAGATAACCTCCATAACGAACCAGTGTGGGTTGAAGTTACACCCGATGGATTTGTTTATATAAATGAAATCTCGCAAGGTCTGCAAAAATATAATCCGATCGACGGATCACTTCAGCAAATTTACATTGAAAATCACAATCCGTTCGGTGATGTAATCGCTCCGTCGGCACAGGAAATAATTTTTTATGATTTTGAGGTTTACTACACTTATAGTTTTCAGACGAATTCGTCTGAGCCGTTACTAAGAATTTTCGGGAATAGTTTTGCATTTTCAGCCGGTGCAGATGGAAAAGTATATTATTCTACACCGGGTAATCCCCCGGTAATAAATTCCGTCTTGATGTGTCTTGATTGGCATTGTAATATTGAAGAACATTCACAAGTGTCGTTTGAGGAGATCGTATCAATTGATGTAGATTTTTATAATACGATTTACTTAGCTTCAAACTCGGCAATATATTCAATTACCGAAAGTGATAATACTCAGATGATCATTTCTTCTAGACCTGATGGCCTGAGGGAAATTTCCGTTGATGCAAATAATAATATTTTTGTTATTACATCGAATATGAATAATGCAATTAATGTATATAAATATGATCAAACCGGAAGTTTGATAACACTTCCCATTTCATTTAATGCAGGTTCATTTAATGGAGGAATTTCTGTTCATGATGCCGCAATTGATGTAAGCAGTGAAGGTTGGATTGCTATTATAGTTACCGGACTTGGATCATATAATAACGGACCATATTTCCAACGTGTTTACAGAGCAAATGGTGATGGCTCAGACCTTACATTACTTGCTAATCTTGATTGTCAAAGAGTCGGGGGTATGGTGGATATTGCAGTTGCACCAACTGGTGATATTTTTGTTTTGGCTGTAACCGGAACTGTGGGGAGCAGTGATGTAATTTATAAACTTGGTAGCAACGGCGGTAATTTAACACCGTTTATTGATATAAGAGCCGGTAATGATCCGAAGAGTATAGATGTGGATGAACACGGGAATCTTTGGTTCTGTACAACTACCGGAATTTTTATTGCTGAACCTAACTAATTTCCAGAATAAAAATTTCAAACCAGATTTTTGTTCAGAATAGAGTGAGATTAATTCCCGCTCAGCAATGAGTACACGAGAACATAAACGATTACAACATAAAGGCTGCACCTACTATTTCACCACCACTGTCTGTGAATGGAAACATATTTTTATTAAACAATCTGTTATATCCCTGATAATTGACAGCTTCTTATTTTTTCAAAATAACCGAAATGTATTAACGAATGGATACTGCATTATGCCCAACCATATACACTGGATATTTACTCTCCCGGAAG
>CAZETW010000143.1:0-5939 GCA_964515295.1 uncultured bacterium
CTTTATCCTTCTTCCTTCTTACTTTATCCTTTATCTTTATCATCATATCTTTCACCCATGATAAAAAATGGTTTATTTTAAAAGGTTGAGAAAGGAAACATAATATGACTAATAAAGGAACAATATACCCCAAAGATTATACTCCATTGCTTAACTTAAAGGAAACTGAAAAAGCCATCCGGATGATAAAAGAATTTTTTCAAACCAATCTGGCTTTTGAATTGAATCTCATCCGGGTAACCGCTCCCATTTTTGTTAAAGCCAATACCGGGATCAATGATAATCTTAACGGCACTGAAAGACCGGTTAATTTCAAAATAAAAGCGATGAAAAATACTGAAGCAGAAATTGTTCACTCTCTGGCTAAATGGAAACGAATGATGCTGGCCGATTATAAATTTAAAACCGGAGAAGGATTATATACTGACATGAACGCCATCCGTGCAGATGAGAAACTTGATAATCTGCACTCTCTGTATGTTGATCAGTGGGACTGGGAAAGAGTGATTTCCAAAAAACAAAGAAGTTTAGTATTTTTGAAGGATATTGTCAGAAAAATTTATGATGTGATAAAACGGACAGAAAAATATGTTAATCACTACTATCATTCTATACATCCTTTTCTTCCGGAGGAGATCACCTTTATTCATACTGAAGAGCTGACAGAAAAATTTCCAGAATTATCTCCTAAACAGAGAGAATACGAAATCTGCAAAGAATTCGGTGCTGTATTTTTGATCGGAATCGGAGCACAACTTAAAGACGGAAAACCCCACGACCCGCGTGCACCTGATTATGATGACTGGTCCACTCCGACCAGCTCTGGTCATAAAGGACTGAACGGTGATATTCTGGTGTATTATCCGGTGCTGGACTGTGCCTTTGAACTTTCTTCTATGGGAATTCGGGTTGATATTCCGTCTCTTTGGCGTCAGCTTGAGATAACCGGCGATCTGGACAGACAAAAGCTGCTCTTTCATCGGAGATTAATAAACGGAGAGCTTCCATTGTCTGTGGGCGGAGGGATTGGTCAGTCACGGCTCTGTATGCTGTATCTGCATAAAGCTCATATAGGTGAGATTCAAAGCAGTATCTGGCCAGAGGGGATGATTAACAAATGCAGAAAAAATAATATTACTCTTTTATAAGCTTTACATAAAAAATAAAAAATTAAATTTAATGCTATGAATAATGCCTTTATCAAGGTTTTCTTGATCTCAGATATTTTCTGCCTAAAAGTACCAATCCTGAAATCCAGAGTATAAAAACAAGTACTGCACTGGGAAGAAAAATCCAGAGTCGTGCTGCAGAAAAAAACCAGGCACCGGTATGCAGGTCTTCGATTGTATCCGATCTTCTCACCGCGAACTGAAGAATTTCTCCGGTCCTGGCATCTATCTGTATTTCCTGATGATTTTTTAATCTCACCTTTATCACTCCCTCATCCGGTCTGACATCCAGTCTGTCAATATCCCCCCAGTTTAGTTGAATCGTATCCTGATGTGCCCTGGCAAAATCAAGGATCTGTTTTAATGTCATATCAGGTGAAAATCCCTTTCCTGACTGAGTAGGCGGCTGCACCCAGGAAATCTCTTTCTTCAGCTGAAGCAGTATACCACTGACAATAACGATTAGAAACGGTACCAGAATAATTATGGATACGATCCGGTGTATCTTTCTTAAAAAAACATTTACATTCATCCTCTTTATCCCTATTATAATTCTGGAAATAACTCCGTACTTAAATATTTTTCTCCTCTATCCGGAAAGATGACCACTATATTCCCTTTTTTTATCTTTTTAGCAATCTTAATAGCGGCATACATGGCAGCACCGCTGCTCATACCCACAAAAATCCCTTCCTTTTTGATTATTTCTCTGGTCATTTCATAAGCATCTTCCGTTTCCACCATAATGGTTTCATCAATTCGGGAAGGATCGTATAAAGCCGGAACTATAGCTTCTTCCATATTTTTTAATCCTTGAATATAATGCCCCTTTACCGGATGGGCACATACTATTTTAATCCTGGGATCATTTTCTTTCAGCGCCGCTCCTACTCCCATAATAGTACCGGATGTGCCAAGGGAGGATACAAAATAATCAATCCTTCCATTCGCTTGTCTCCAGATCTCTTCACCGGTCACTTTGTAATGTGCAATCTTGTTATATTTATTGGAAAATTGATCCGGCATAAAATATTTTTTAGGGAATTCTTTTACTAATGACCGTGCCTTCTTTATCGCTCCGTCAGTTCCCTGATCCGCAGGAGTTAAGGTTACTGCAGCACCTAAGGCTTTAATCATTTTTATTCGCTCCTCTGATACTGCTTTACTCATAACAATCTCAACTGCATATCCTTTTACAATCCCGATCATAGCCAAACCTATTCCTGTATTACCGGAAGTTGGTTCAATTATGGTCTGCCCTTTCTTCAGGTTACCTTCTGTTTCCGCCTGTTCGATCATACGGAGGGCAATGCGATCTTTAATGCTCCCACTGGGATTATATCCTTCTACTTTTGCAAATACTGAAACTTTTGGATTTGGCACCAGATTATTAATTTTTATCAGAGGTGTATTCCCGATAGTGTGAATAATATTTTCATAAATCATTTATTTTCCTGTTGATAGTGAATCAATCCTTAAACATTTAGAAATTTGTAATTATTTAATATGACTTAATATTATTTTAATATGACTGTTTTTTCCAGATAATCATTTACTGTTTCAGATATATTTCTTACCTGATCATTATCAGGAAGTAAACTGATCAGGGTATTTATATAGTTCCGCTTACTTACCTGCTGAAAAGTATAGGAAAAATTCAAATCAAACACCCAACTCATATTCAGAATGATAAAATCATTGACACTTTGGATATGTTCTTTTTCTGCTAATTTCTTGTTGTTCACTGCATAGACTATGCTATCTGATATGGATGGGATATCTGGCAGATCAAGCAGAACCGGATTCTTATCCTTATTTTCAGAACGATAATGTTCTATGAGCACTTTCCATATATCAAGTTTGTCAGCATCACGCAGCATATGTATAAAAAATCTTTCGCTGTCGTTTAAATCCTCACTCAGTGTTAATTTATTGTGGAAGCGGATGGAAGAAAGAATAATACTTTTTTCTTCTTCATTAAGATTATCGAATATTCCCTTATCTCTGACAATCTGTTCTCCAAGTTCTGCATGATCCACTGATTTTTCATCAGAGAAGGTTTTATATGTTTTATACTGTTCGAACCGCCCCAGGTCATGGTAAAGACCGGCTACTTCACACAATCTTAAATCCTCTGACTTCAGTCCTAAAGAACTGCCTAAATGAATAATTTCTTCAGCAACTCTTTTACAGTGCTCTCTTTTTAAAATTATGTGGTAATTGAAATGTTGATCAGCGGTTAAAAAGGAATCAGTGTATGTAAAAAACCAATTTTTATATGTTATAAAATCTTTTTCTTTCACGTATCGGTTACCAGAGACTTCTAATTAATGCTGCAATTTCTTCAAGGTATTTCTTATCTGTTTCATCAAAAAAATTTAGCTTATCACTGTCAATATCCAGAATGGCACGTATACTATTTTGGCTGTCAAAACATGGGGTTACAATTTCTGATTTGGAATTGGGATCGCAGACAATATGAGTGGGAAATTTATCAACATCGGGAACTATTATGGTTTTTTTGTCTCTTAAACAAGCCGAGCATACACCCTCATTTAAATCAAGAAAAACACAGGCAGGTGTGCCCTGAAAGGGACCCAGGACCAGTCTTTCTTTTTCAACAAAATAAAAACCCACCCAGTAATAATCCATTCGTTTATTAAGTACTGCTGTAATATTTCCCAGATCTGAAATTAAATTACCTCCTTTTTCCAGACGGGTCTTCATCTCACGGATAGAGGCAATATAATTATCTTTTTTTGTCATGTAGGTAACCTCATTGGTCATTTGACAATATCCTATGGTTTAAATAAAGCTTATTAGTGGAATAATATATGGAAAATATAAACAAATTTCAATAAAAATGTTATATTGTTTTAGATTTTTAAATACTACCCTCACCACAATACCCCTTTCAGTATAATAACAGATAACTACAAAATTGTTCTGGTTATGTTGGTTATAATGTAAATTATTCAATTAGGTTCCCAAACCGGAGTTTGAGAACCAGGTGAAAATTTCCGGGCACGTTATTCATCTGTGAAATCTGCGGCATCTGTGATCATCTGCGATTCTGACTATTAACTGTCTGAACCGCAGATAACGCAGATGAAGGGATGACGCAGATAAAACTTTCCGAACACATTATTCATCTGCGGCATCTGTGACTATCTGTGATTCTGACTTATTGCCCGGCAGAGGCGGAGCCACTGCAGGACTAATTAGTTGGATTAAACTGATTAATCTTATCAGTAATATAACCTGCTGCCCAATTACTTAAAGATTCATAATTGTCGAGAATAATTATCCGCATATAATAAATTTTTTATTAAATTAATAAGATTAAATTTTCTTATTTGAACATGTTAACATATAAACATGATGGATCATTTTCTCATATTCAGGAGTCATGTTCTGATTACGTCTTTTCATGACCAGGCGAGCAGTTTCCAATGCCTTATCAAATTTGTGTATCATCATTCTTTTAGCACTCCCCCAGGAATAAGAAGGAATATTCTTGGGAGGGAAATCAGTACCAAAAATATTGCACATTATACCAACCACCGTACCAGTATTTAGCATCATATTGATACTTGTCTTGGAATGATCACCCATAATCAAACCAACATGTATAAAACCGCTGTCAATCGTTTTTCCGTTAATCTGTACCTTAACCGGATTGTAATTATTTTTTAGATCACTATTATTGGTCCCGGCACCAATATTAACCCATTGCCCCAGATAGGCATGTCCCAGAAAACCGTCATGCTGCTTATTGCTGTACGAATGGATGATTGATTCCTCTACCTCTCCCCCGACTTTACACACTTCACCAATGGAAGTGCCTCCATAAATCTTAGCACCTATTTTTATCATAGACCCATTGCCAATAAATGCGGGCCCCATAATGACTGCATTAGGTAACACTTCTGCTCCATCACCTATATAAACGCATCCTTTCTCAGCATCAATAACAGCTCCGGGTTTAATAACCGCATCTTTACCTATATATATATTACTTTTATTAATTAACACAGACTGATTAAAAACTTTCCCTTCAATCTTACCACCCCTGGCATAGAAATTGAAATCCTTCTCACTCTCTGAAGCATTTTTATGCACCAGATCCCAGGGATAATCAATTATGGTGATTTTCTCGATCTCTTTTCTAAATATCTCTTTGAATTCATTAAGACTTTTTTCATTTTCTAATAAATTAAGAAATTTCTTTATATTGGAACCTTTAAGATACGCTCCTGCTACTATATCTTTATGAATAAAAATAACTTCCTCGTTAGTATTAAAAATCTTTGCGATCATGGAATCAATAACAATTCTGCCGTTAATAAATAAACATACATCGGAATCAATCTTATTTACTTTCAGAGACGGATTCTGCTGCTGTACGACATCCTTAAGATAATCTCTGCAGAAAAGATGCACTGACTGTTTTGGAAGCTGCCGGATAATTTTTTCTTTTAGGGTAATCATACCGCAGCGCAGATCAAAAACAGGTCGGGTTAAGGACAGAGGATAAAGCTGGGAATACTTATTATCTTCAAAAATACAGATTGGTATATTCATTATTTCTCCTTTATCCATGTGAATTCTTTATAACCTTCTTATGTTTTAAATAATAATAAAATATAATCATTTTATCTAATGAATTCAAATTATAATCATACCCCTACTTCTTATAAATAAAGATTTAAAAAATTATATTTCTATAAATACCAAGAACATAAAAAATTAAATTCACTTTTGTAATTA
>CAZETW010000144.1:0-5888 GCA_964515295.1 uncultured bacterium
CCACATCAACAGCGAACATCATTCCCCTTCCTCTGGCATCAAGAATAATTTCATTATCAACAAGAGATTTTAATTTAGACAGGAATACTGAGCCTTTTTGTTCTGCTTTATTGATCAGTTCGTTCTTTATAATCTGTCTTATTACTTCCAGCACGACTGCTGCACCTAAGGGATCATTTTGATGTGACTGTGAATACTTAAACGGTTTCTTTTCTAACTCGCTTATTGTAGCTTCATTTATTGCTACAATACTGACCGGATATCCATTTCCAATTCCTTTCCCTATTGCTATCAGATCCGGCTTAATATTATAGTGTTGGTATCCAAACCATTTTCCTGTCCTGCCCACACCTGTTGTCACTTCATTTGCGATAATCTTTCCGTTGTTCTTATGAATGATTTTAATTAAATTTTTGATCAAAGCCCTGGGGGGAAATCTTACAAAACCTGATGAGCTTCCTGGTTCGAATATAAATTCTGAAATATCTTCCGGTATGTCCTGCAATGCCTCACAGAACGGATCACATTTTTCTTTTTTTCTGCATATTCTGCATTGCTCCCAGTTAAAGATATACCATCCTTTAGTTCTGTCAGTTACTGAAATATAGGCACCAAGATATGAGTCATGAAGTGTCATGGATATTTTTTTTCCTGAGAGATGTTTGGTTATCTGTCTGGATAGTTCAATAGCTTCACTTCCTGAACAAAGAAAAACACATTTTCCATTAATAAAATTTATAATATTCAAAATTGTTTTTGATGATTCTTCAAGTATGTGGCTGGAATAGGAAAAACCAGCGTGCATTATGGACTCAATTTGTTTCATGATAGTTTTATTAATGATTTTATTATTATGACCAACAGATATACACCAGACTCCCGATTCCAAATCCATATAGCGTCTTCCTTTATCATCAAACACATATACTCCCTGACTGTCAATGATATTTGGAATTTTCAGTTCATGCCCGGTACACATATATACATACTTCATATTTTTCCTTTCTTAATAAGTTTATCCATAGTAAACAGGAGTGTCCCTAAAAGTTCATGAGGCTCTTCTGAACTTAGCTGGAATCCAAACTGTTCATACAAACATATAGCTCTTTCCAGAAAAGGGGTAGTGATCAGGAATAACTTTTTTATTTCTTTTTCTATGGCAAATGCTTCAACTTGTTCCAGAAGTTTCCATCCGATTTTATTTCCTCTTGCTTCCGGGATTATGCCCATTCCCCTAATATAAAGTCCTATATTCTTCTCGACACCAGAAATTGTACCAACCACCTTCTGGTTTAATAAGGCAACCCAGATGGGGCCTTCCTGCATGCGTTTTAATACCTGGATAGCATCCGGAGTAGTGACTGAGAAAGCTTCCGGAGTATACAATGGTTTATATTCTATGAAAGACTGGTACAATACAGCAGAAATTGATTCTGCATCTTTCTGCATTGCAAATCGAATTGATATGTTTCTTGATTCATTCATAGTTTTAATCCTTTTAATACTGGTTCAGCCATTCTATAATTCGTTCATATACTTCCGGACTCTTCGTAAAATTTCGTTTTTGATAATTTTCATAGCTTGTTTTTTTGTCCTTCGCTACTGCATAAGCATGGTCCAGATCAGGGATAATATTCAACTGTACATCATTATTCCCTGAATTCAGTAGAACTTCTTTGATGGTCTCATGACAGGTCTGTTGAGTAAGAAAATCGGAAGATCCGTAGATGATAAGTACAGGTTCGGTAATGCTGCTGTAGACCTCTCCCAGGTTGATTTTCATTTTCTGATGCCAGTATTCAATGGTGCGGTCATCCATTATTCTCTGGTTGCTGTTAACCAGATCTGCAGTTTCCGGGGCTTTTTGAGTGATTTTGGGAAGAGAATCTCCCAGAGCTACAGGAATTAGGAGATTCATATATTTTTTTATGGTGTTTTCAATTTCAATGTTGGTTTTACCCTGCAGTTCTCCCTGTGTTCGCAGAGTCTCGATCATTCTTTCATAATATGACCTGCCAATAGTACAGGAAGTAATAACTCCTGCGAGATCTTTTTGCCCGGCCAGCAAGGCTGCAATTATACCTCCTGTACTGTGTCCGAATACAAAAATCCTGTTTTCATCCACATCCTTTCGATTTTTCAGGTAATCAAGAGCGGCAAGATTATCCCTCACTTCCGTATCAAAATCAGTAGTCCGGAAATTTTCTCCTTGAGAATCTCCAAATCCTCTCTGTTCGAAACGAAGTACCCGAAAACCTGCTTTACTGACATCGTAGGCCAATTCCCGGGGCAGATTATAATAGGGAAATTCTATGAGAGGATAACTGCTTAAAGCGCTGACAATGAGTAAGGCGGGGAGCTTTTTATCTTCACGGTTCAGAGGAGAGGTAATCACTGCTCTCAGATAGATGCTGTCTGCAGGAAAGGAGGTATATTCAATATCCAAATCCTCACTTTTTTCTCTGGGTAAGGCACGCAAAATTAGGTGTGTGGTTTTTAATTCACCTTTCTGTATGAAGGTAACCTGGATAGTGTCTCCGGCATAATATTGCTGATAAATATCTACAAATTGGATATTATCTTTTATGATAACATCATCATACTTTTTTAATACATCATTTACCTTAAATCCGGCCTGCTCCGCCGGCGTACGGGGCACTATTCGGTTTATGATAACACCTTGTGTATCTGTTAATCCTAAGGAATCGACATCCTTCTGAGTAATAGCCCGATAACCGAAACCGGCAAATCCTTTTGACTTAAGGATTTTCTGTGCAAAAGATGTCTGAAAACCTCCTAAAAATACAATAATAACAATTGTTAAAAGAATACGTATTTTCATTTAATTATCTCTCCTTATTTTTTTAATTTTAATTTTCCAAGCTTAATCATAAAAACTACAGCAAATATCAGCAGAATTATGGTCCCGGCTGCTCCTTCTTCAGGATCAAACAGTACCCGCTGAGATCCGACAAACACTCCGGTATGATTACCCATACCCCAGAAAGTGTATTCCAGAGCATTCCATAGTCCGTGAGCTATACAGGGTGGTATAAGGCTGCCTGATCTGATAAAGAGCCATCCAAAGCCGATGCCCAGCAAGGAAATATTTACAGCATACAGGATTACTCTCAGCCATCCGCTTTTAATTATTAATATAGAAACCGGAACATGCCAGAGTCCGAATAAAAGAGAAGAAAACAGCACTGCTTTCCAGGTTCCCAGTTTCTGTAGACGAGTTAATATATACCCGCGGAATGTAAGTTCTTCTGTAATCAGATTGATAAGAGTAGTAAGAATCCACTGTAATAATACAAAAAGCAGAATAACCATAGGTAAGGATTCCTTAACAGTAAAATTTATGGAGGAACGAATGGCTTCCTGAGATTGTAATTGAGTCCATCCTGTTAAGAAATCAAGGACAGCGATTAAAAGAATTGCAGACAGGGAATAAACAACAGCATATATGATCCAGGCAGCTGAAGGCCACTTGTATCCCAGGTTCCGGATTGGGTTCTTGTGAAAGAATTTCTGAAATGCAAGGGCAGTCAAACCTAAAAATAATAGGATCAGATAAAGGATTTGTTCATTCCCCAGCAACAGACCGGCAGTGGTTATAATAAATACGAGTAAAATATAAAGAACTGTCAGGGATAAAATTTTCATTTTAATTTTTCCTTTAATAAATAAAATAATTTTATTTTATAATGATTTGAGTTCATTTTGATATTTTATTATTTCCTGATAAATTCAAAATCTCCCATGGTAGCTTTAGTCACTTTTCCATTTTCATCCATATGAAATATCATGGTCTGGCCATGAACAGGACCTCCCTGCAGACGAAATCCGTGTTCTTCAACCGGTATTAATTGAGAGGTTAAATCAAATGACCCCGGGAATTTCATTAATAGTTTTTCCTTTTCCATCTGGATCCGGACTTCTTTTCCCAGATTTTCTAAAACATAAGTTCCTTCATACCGGGGGAATTCATGGGGAGAGGGTTTCAGAGCTTGTTTTTCTTCTTTAATCCTTCTTAATTCAGCGATCCGATTGAAGTGAGCATCAACTGTTTCTTTTGAACCCTGAAAATTATCAATTAGCCACTGCAGCCATTCTGTTTCCAGATCCGGAATTGATTTGTTGTACACTTCCTGCCAGGTGTCTTTCTGATTTTTTTCTTTCCAGGAACGTCCTTCCAGAATAAACGCCTTCTTGAATTTTTTTAATCCATACTGTTCAATAAGAAATCCCACAAAAGAACCGGCAGCCGGATACCCCACGGTTGTTTTCAGTCCGGACATCCCAATCTGATGCATAAGCAGCTCTTTTAGAGGAAACAGTTCCTGATTTTTAAGAAATTCCATCACAGCTTGATGATTCTGATTTTTATTTTCTGCCAGAGCCTCCAGATGTTTGGCTATACCCTCTCCCATAAATGAACTGGTCTCATCTGTCCAGTTGGTATAGGTATATAAATGAGTGTTTTCATGTACTGCCAGTCCGAATTCAGGGATTTCTCCCTCATGTACCATGAATACACCTTCCTGACAGGCCAGACCCCGGCCCCAGTGATGGGTGTAAAAGAGTTTGGAATCATAGTCACGGAAATAGACATTCATTCTCTTGTCCCACTCAGGTTTCTCTACCGATTCGAAGAAATCGAATATAAACTTAACTGATCGTTCATTGATTTTTACCAGTTCGTTCATCTGTTTTCTGGGTATATATTTTTTCCGGAAGCAGAAGAGGAAATGATCATTTTCCACCCGGTCGAACTGTCCTTCTATCTTTAAAGCAAGATTAGAGATAAGGACTTCTGAATTGGGAATCTTTCCTTGTTTTTCCCAGTCCTCGAGTATGGATTCACCATTCCTTCCTGCACTTGCCATGATCCGCTCAAAAGAAGATCTGGTGATAGTAATTACAGGAAGGGAGGGAATGTGTTCTTCCTCCTGATACTGTACAAAGAGAAAAGGATAGTCGTTTTTTTTGGTGAATAAGACAGCAGCTTTTGCTCCTCTTGTTTCTGCTTCAGTAATGCGCTGTTCAAGAGAAACTTTATCATCATATTTTTCTATCAGAGAATCCGCACATTCAATAGAAAACAACACTATTTTTCCTGTAACATCAATTTCTCCAATACTGTAATCTTCTTTTCTTCCCTGGTAATCATTTCGTTTATCATTTAACACAACCCCGCTTTTGATAAAAACCAACTGACCCTGGATAGTGATGTCCTGAGTATAGTTATGAGTTCCGAGGGGTGCTCTCTGAAATCTGCGGCTGACCACCGGCATAAAGGGGATTCGGAGTTTTGAACCGCCTTCCATAAACACATAACATTCTGCAAAATCAAGTTTAGTATTCGGTTGATAATAATATGAAACTAAGGGTCCTTGAGCCGGAACTTGTGCAACAAACAAGAAACTAAAGAAAATTAATAGTATCCGATTTTTACATTTTAATAATATCTTCATTTTTGATCCTTTTTTTGTAATTTTAAAATTTAATTTATATTTTTTGTGTTGCCTTAACACCCTCTCTTAATCTCTCTCCTTCGACAAGCTCAGGACAGGCTCTCAAGGGAGAGAAATTTATCTTTACCTCTTTTTTGTAGAATTTATTATTTATATAATTATTCATACTCTATCAAAAAATATAGATTAAGTGTATTTATTACTGCTGTAAATGAAGCCAACCTTCAAGCAGAAAGACTTCCCGTGTATTTGTCTTCTGTATTTTACTTTCAGATATATGTAACATTTCAATTAAGTTCTTGCACATTTTCCTTCGCATGGCTAACTCAATTTTGCCCCGGTTATTTACAGGGAGTAATTCACCAAAAACATTTTTAACTGTAGCTGAGTCCAGTGAGATTTTATAAATGA
>CAZETW010000145.1:0-5871 GCA_964515295.1 uncultured bacterium
AACTAAATCAAAAATCAGAAATTGTTAATCCTTGTTCGTAAATCAGAATGGATAAAAACTAGGGATAGTGAAAAAAATTATTCCTTACACCCCTGGATACCTGCTTTGGCAGCTTGATAATATTGGTAGTCTCGACCTAAGTAAATGATCGGATGTACTGCAAAAAAAATATTTTTTTCCTTGACATTATTTATAATTATTTTTAACATTCAGTATTAATACATTATTTTCCTCTGAATAAAATAACTACTCATGTCTGTAAAATTCAGACATTAATTCTCTTGTGTCTTACTGAAGACAGAGCCTGTGGTATACTGAGTTTTTTATTAATTAAAATAACCAGAGGTAAAATTTATTTTTTAGTAAGAATTTATAAGGAGTATGTTATGGAGAAGCAAAAATATTTCAACAATCTTATCAAGTCTGTCTTATTTATCTTTTTATTATTCAGCAATGCTGTTTCTGAAGTAATTCAGCTGAAAGCACACAAACAAATAGCACAAAAGATTGCTCAAAAGATATGGAAGTCAGCAGACATATCAGAACCCATACCATATTATGATTTAAATAATCAGATCAATATGTATACCTATAATATCTGCCGCAGCGGATCGTTCAATAAACGTACAGTTGATAACAGAAGTTCTGAATACGGGAATGAAGATTATTCTTTTATGTGTATCAGTGCCAGGTCTGAGGAAGAACCTTTACTTGAATATGCAGAAAGACTGTCTGATGATATTATTCTTAAACAAAAACTCGATGAATTAGCCATTCAGAAACTGGGTACTGATGCAATTATTCTGCGAAGATATTATATAGATGCCGGAGATAAATGGCTGCTGTATTCTAATGGAACTGATAGTCTGTATATAAAAATGTTCCCTCCGTATACTATATATTCATTCAGCGAATTTAAACTTAATGTTGCAGATAAATGGCGAAAATTTATTGAAAATATCAGACAGAATTATCCGTCAATGTATAAACAAGAGATAATCGAAAATAAAAAATCCTGGGACAGATTGCAAGAAGGGGAAACTCATGACAGCAAAGAGATTGAAAAAATGATTGACCATTGGGAAGAAATGCCATTTTATGACTGGCATAAAGGATGTACCCCAACTTCAGCAGCAATGTGTCTGGGATATTTTGATAATCTCAGTCTGTACCCTAAACATGATTATTTCGGTAATATTGTGTCCTATTGTTTTCAGGAGTATGATAATGTAGAAGATGAAACGGATTATAATGTGCCTGACATTATAAATTCTCTGGCAGATTATATGGATACTGATTCTAATGGTAAAACATTTGCGCGGAATGTCGATGATGGAATTAAACAGTTAGTAAGAGAAAAAGGATATGACTGTGATGCAAGCTGGCATGGATGCGGATCTGCAGATGCTACTGCAAAGGATGATATCAGAAATGCTATTGGTAAACATCGTCCCTGTATAGTTAATTCTTCGAATCACAGCTATGCTGCCTATGGTTACAGATACAGAGATGATGGTGATAAACTGTGGGTCTATGTTCATAATACCTGGGATAATATTATACCACACAAATTATATGTGAAATGGTTTTACTCTACCATTTGTATGAATCCCAAATCACCGGGAATAGGTTCAGTAAGATTGACATCCCCTGTTGGTTCCCAGGAGTATAATTCTAATACAGGTGGAGATACTATTGCTATCAACAAAACCTTTAATATAACCTGGAACACGAATGCAGAAATATATGGACAGGGTCAGGTCCAGATACATCATATGTATTTAGATACAACCGGTCATTTCAAAACTTATTTAATGGCTACTGTACCAAATAACGGATTATATGAATGGTTTGTTCCTCCCTCGACTCCTGATTTTTCTGAGGATAATCGAATATATATCAGACTGTTGGATGAAGAAGGCAATGTTATCGCCCAAGATGGAAGCTACGGTCCATTTGATATTAAAGATACACATAATAATATAAGGGAAATATTTAGTTTCCCCATCTTAACTGCTGAGAGAGATTTTGAACATTTTCTCAGACATAACGGACCTTTTGGTTCATGGGGTATTATCGGATTAAGAACTGAAAAAGATTTTTCAGGATATACATTGCGTGTATATAATAACCCGACCATGGAATTTCTGGAAGAAGAGGACACAATTCCTTATATTGTTGATGGTCCGGATCAGCAGCGAACAGGATTTATTGTATACTCCCCAGATGATATAAGTGACTGTCCCAAAATGGCAGGGATACAGGTATCGACATCTTCAAAAAAACGGTTTTGGCTTCAGGGCCGAACATCTTCTAAAGAGTTAGGATTTGGGGTTAATCAAATTACCTGGCAAAGAACAGATGATATTGTCCAAATATATGAACTACCCATGCAGCTTTCTCATTTTTCGTCTCAGGATACCATACAAATTTTACTTCATGTCAACAACGATGCAGACATGGGATTAGCACTGTACTCTCATATGACAACCTATAAATATGATAACAGAAATACACCTAAAAATTTATCCTTATATGCAGATGATGGCGGTTGCGGTGAAGACGAAGTACTTAACGTGGTTATAAATAAAAACGTATTCCCTTTTGATGATACCTACGGTCTGGTTGTTTTTTCAAAATCAGACAGTGCATTATTTCCGGAAGATATTCAACTCGATATTTTTCCACTTAATCAGACTGTATATTCATCTTCAGTTGAATTAGGTTTACAATCTGCACTTTTTGCAATAAACGGAACCGAAATTACTTTAAATCAGTTGTCTGCCCAGAAAGATTTGGTTGCAGCAGTTTTTGATATGAACAATGATTCTTACTGGTCTGCTTTCGCATTGTCACAAAATGAGTCAGCAATGATGGTTTCTTATGATACTCTCTCCGCTGTTGATTGTCGTTATCCTTTTCTAAAATTTTCCGTATTTAATTTTGAAGGTATCCAAGAAACAAATATTCCGTATATTAAACTTAAGCGTCATTACGGATCAGGGGGAACTGTTACCGGTGTAGGAATACAGGATCAAATCTTACATGTCGGCAATAATGGTCCGTTTACTCTTAATGATAACAATAAATTTAAAATGTGGAAACTTGAAATTCCGGAAGAATATCACACAGTAAGCACCCTTCAGGTGGACATATCACTGGAAAAGTTCTCAGGGTATGGCGAAAATATTGGATTAATCCCACTGGATCAGGAAGAAGAGATATATGTTTTCAGTACTGGGGATATAGCAAGTATATTAACACTGAGCAATGTATACCGGTATGTAGGAAAAAGTAAAAATTTGTTAATAGTTAGCTGGTTAAACCGTTCACAATCAGTGGAATATTCGCTGAACATTAGTTTAACCGTTTTAACAGATATATCCGAAAAAAATCAGACAATTTCAAATTTTAAGTTATTCAACGCATATCCCAATCCATTTAACTCTTCGACAACTATTTCCTATAACATTTCAAAATCCTGTGATATCATAATCTCATTATTTGATATCAATGGCAGAGAGATACGAAAACTGCGATTTAATAATAAAGCTGCCGGTACTCATAATTTTGTATTAAATGCAGTCAATTCGGATAATGAACCACTTTCCAGCGGGGTATATTTTATAGAACTTCAGGCAGATCATTATAAAGCTATCAAAAAACTGATCTTCATTCGCTGAGTTTGTTCTTTTGAGTTTAACCGAAGCAGAATTTATTTCTATAATTCTATAATATTTCAGTTTTATCAACAAAGGGGGTAGAAATGAAAATCTTAATGTGTTCAAAAAATCTTAATGGTTGTATGATTACAATCATTATTTCAGCAGTTTTTTTAATTGCTGCAAATAGTGTTTTTTCTCAATTTGAAGCTGATTTTGAGGGAAGTCCACGCTCAGGTGATACTCCGCTTACTGTCATATTCACAGATAAATCAGAAGGACAGATATCGAGCTGGGGATGGAGCTTCCCAGGTGGTTCACCTTCATCAGCGACAGGGAGTGGTCCTCATACAGTAATCTACTATAACCCCGGAAGCTATGATGTAACCTTGAAAATAGTAGGACCGGTGACCCAGAATCCTCCGCCCAGTGATACGGAAACAAAATCCAATTATATCAAGGTCTATGAACAGGAACCGGACAGGGACTACGGAGACGCACCGGATGATGGCTCTGGTCATTATCCAACTCTGAAAGCAAATAACGGTGCATCACATATCATAGATGACAGCATTTATTTAGGTACTTCTGTTGATTCAGAAAATGACGGTCAGCCGGACAGTTTATGTCTAGGAGATGATATCAATGATGACAGTGATGACGAAGACGGGTTTTTTATACCTCCGCTTGTTGCAGGTGATACTGCCTTGATCAAAGTGACTGTACACGGCAGCGGGTATCTGAACGGATGGATCGATTTCAATCAGGACCGGGACTGGGAAGATGAGGGAGAACAGGTTTTCAATGCTGTCTCTTTGTCTGACGGCACTCATAATCTTGAACTGAATGTGCCTGTTACAGCAGATACCGGGAATACGTACGGCAGGTTTCGGTTCAGTGATGAATCTGATTTGTCTTATGAAGGGCCCGGATCACTGGGAGAGGTTGAAGATTACTATCTGGAAATACTAGCTTTTTATCATGATTCTCTTGCTCTGGTTGCTTTATATGACAGTACTGATGGTGATCATTGGGATAACAACGCTCATTGGCTTACCGGTTCATTAGACAGCTGGTATGGCATTAGAGTTTCCAGCGGTCGGGTAATAAAAATATTTTTAGATGCTAATAATTTAACAGGTGTAATACCCGCTGTTATAGGAAATTTGACTAAACTGCAAGATATTGATTTTATTGCTAATCAACTTACTGGTCCTATACCACCTGAAATTGGAAATCTGACAAACCTGGAAGATCTTGGGCTTTCCAGCAATCAGCTTACAGATTCTATTCCTGCTGAACTGGGAAACTTGATGAACTTGAAAGATCTTCGACTTGATTTCAATCAACTTACAGGTCCAATACCAACTGAACTGGGAAATTTAGTCAATTTACAAAATTTAATACTATTTGACAATCAGCTTATAGGTATAATTCCTGTTGAACTTGGGAATTTAATTCATTTAGAACGTCTTATACTTTCTATGAATCAGATTACTGGTACTATCCCAATAGAAATAATTAACTTGCCAAATCTTATTTATCTTAATCTTGGAGATAATCTATTAGATGGCCTTATACCTTCGGAATTAGCAAATATGATAAATTTACAAGGGCTTGGACTTGGTGAGAATCAATTTAGTGGTCCTATACCCCCCGACTTGGGAAATCTGACGAATCTGACAGATCTTTCGCTCAATTATAATCAATTAACTGATTCTATTCCTTCAGAATTAGGAAATCTAACTAATTTGCGGGGGCTATTTTTTAATGACAACCAGCTTACTGGTTTTATTCCAAGTGTACTGGGAAACCTGACAAATTTGGAATATCTTACATTTGGTAACAATCAGTTGATCGGATCTATTCCTGCTGAATTAGGTAATCTAACACAGCTGGAATACTTAACATTTGATAACAATCAACTTACCGGTTCTATTCCTTCTGAGTTAGGAAATCTTACTAATCTAGAGGATTTTTATTTGAACAGTAATCAGCTTACTGGACCAATTCCTTCTAATCTAATAAATTTAACTAATCTTTACAGTGCGGCCCTTGACTTGCGCTGGAATGGGATTTATACCAATGATACCTCACTGCGTAATTTTCTTAACAGCAAACAAATAGGCGGAGACTGGGAATCCACCCAGACCATTCCCCCGGAAAATGTCACCTGCAGTTCAATGACCGATACTTCAGTAACTGTGTC
>CAZETW010000146.1:0-5849 GCA_964515295.1 uncultured bacterium
GACTTCTAAAGCTCTCAAGCTCTAAAGTTCTTTCGTTCTGCAGTTCTCAAGCTCTCAAGATCTCACGTTCTATAGCTCTGAATGTTCCTCACGGTCCGCCGTCTGCGGTCTGCGGTCATTCTGGCCTCTGGTCTCTGAATGTTAATCTTCTAAAGTTCTCAAGCTCTTTCGTTCTACAAGTTCTCACATCCTGAGCACTGACCTGATCACCGAACATACCCGTTCAATATCGGACTCAGTCATGGCTGTACCACTGGGAAGACACAATCCTTTATCAAAAAGTTCTTCTCCAACTCTGCCTCCTGCAGACTGATAATCTTTAAACACCGGCTGCAGGTGCATGGGCTTCCATAAGGGACGTGATTCTATGTTGTCCTTTTCCAGAGTTAGACGAATATCCTCTCTGTCAACGCCGAACTCATCCGGCTCTACCGTAATACAAGTCAACCAACGGTTACTCCGTGACCATTCCGGTTCCGGCATAAACGCAATGCCCGGCAGATCTCTCAGCTTCTGCTTATAGGTATCAAAAATGTCCCTTCTTTTTTCAATTCTGGAGGAAAGCACCTTCAGCTGAGCCCGTCCCACTGCAGCTAACAGATTGCTCATGCGATAATTATAGCCGATTTCTGAATGCTGGTAATGGGGTGCAGAATCCCGGGCCTGGGTGGCCAGAAACCGCGATCTGGCAATAAGGTCTTTATCCCTGGACAGAATCATACCGCCACCGGAATTAGTAATGATTTTATTGCCGTTAAAGGAAAAAAAACTAATCTTACCAAAGGTTCCCACCAGTTTTTTCTTATACCGGGCACCCAGGGCCTCAGCCGCATCTTCGATGACCGGCACGTCATAGTTCTCGCACACAGAAAGAATGGGATCCATATCTGCACTCTGACCGTAGAGATGCACCACGATCACTGCTTTGGGAAGCTGCGAGCGCTCGGCTGCTTTTTTCAGCTCCCTTTCCAGAATATCAGGATCCATATTCCAGCTGCCGGATTCACTGTCAATAAATACCGGTTCTGCTTTTTGATAAACAACCGGAGTCACACTGGCACAAAAGGTGAAATCCGAACAGAAGATTCGATCTCCCGGACCCACATCCAGTATCCGTAGGATCAGATGCAGTGCTGCTGTCCCACTGATCACTGCAGCTGCTTCTTCTTTTCCCTGCATACCGTGCAGCTCTGCAAATTCCTGCTCAAACCCATCCACATGCGGTCCCAGCGGCGCAATCCAGTTAGATTCAAAAGCATCTCGTAAGTACTCCATTTCCTCTCCTGACATGTGAGGAGGGGAGAGGTAGAGGCGTTTTGGGGTTTTGTTTGACATTTGTTGGTTTTGGATAATTAAATTTTTACCAGCTTATCAACCTGTAATAACTTGAGAGCTTTAGACCTTTAGAACTTAAGAAAACATATTATTCAAGTATTCAAAATAAAAAACTCTGTTGCATAAAATAATAGGTTTATGGTATAAAGTCTGATAAAAAAACTCAAATCACTTCTTCCTCATCACTACTATTAAAAGTCCCAATGCAATGGAAAACAAAATACAGGTGTCAGCCACCCGATGTAATCCACCCAGTGTTAATAAAAATGCTCCCTGGGGAAAAACATTTAAAGCAGTTAATATACCGAACAAAAATACAACTGCCCCTACAATCAGTAAAATAATTTGAAAAATCTTTAAGATTTTCATGTCTTCACCCTCCTTTTTTTTGTTGATTATGCCTATAAATCTTGGGCTAAAATCATATTCTTCTGCTGGATAAATCTTTGGGTGATAATATAGGCCTCCTTCATTCCCAAAGAATCAGCAAGTTTTTTGAGACGTAAATATTGACTTTCCCTGGCAGTTTTCTTAACTTCAAAAGCTATTTTCTTATTTAAAATAAAATCGATTTCAGCACCACTGCGTTTTTGATAATACCTGATCATTCCATACTTCTTTAATGTATTGAATACAGCATTCTCCAAGGCATTACCCTCACTCAGATTACCATACAGCGTTAAGAATCCGTTATCACAAAAGTAAACTTTTTTTGTGCCACTGACTTCTCGATCAACATTACGGCTAAATGGTGATATAAGCGAAACAAAATACGTTCCTTGTAAAAAAGATAAATATGAATACACAGTCTCTCTGCTTATTCCAATCTCTGAAGCTAATTTTGTTATATCCAGTTTAGATCCAACCCGTTGCATAAGTAAAAGCATTAAATCTCGATAAGCATTCAGGAATTTAAAATCTGCCATTCTCCGCAGATCTTTTTCAAAGTAGGATGCAAAGATGTCTTTTAAATAAATTTCCTTTTGTTTGTTGGATTCTGCAAGAACAACCTGAGGAAAGCCGCCATATTTTAAATATTCCTGATATAATTTTTTATATTTTTCAGCAGATACATATCTTTTATCCTTTGCTTTTTTATCAAATGAATCGAAAAACACTTTTTTGGTTTTTTTGAACAGACAAAACTCTTTAAAATCTAAGGGGTACAGTTCAAATATAATTTTTCTACCGGCCAGACTTTCAGGGAATAAATTTTTCAGATAAAAACTGCTGGAGCCGGTTAGAAAAAACTTCACATTATAATGATCATAAAGGTATTTAACGGGCTTAACTATATCAGGCTTTGCCTGGATCTCATCCAAAAAAATAAATGCCCTTTCCTTATCAGTAATACCATAATCCCGGAAATTTACCCATATATTATTATAATCCACTTCCTCAAATATTTTTTGCTCTATAATATTTTCTATATCAAAAAAAACTTTATTTGTGCTGGGTATCTTTTCATAAAGCATAGTCAGTAATGTAGTTTTCCCTACTCGACGCATTCCAGTGACAACCACAATCTCTCTTTTATCTACCTGATTTAAGAGAGCAGGCATTAAATTTCTTTTAAAATTCATATTTATAACTTACATATTTATTGTAAATATGTCAAGTAGCAACTAACATATTTGATATTTAATTTATTCAAGCCTTTTCCGCCTATACAATTCCATAAGCAAATAAATAATATATATTTTTCAATGATTCCACAAACACTGTCACAAACCCTTCCTCTGTCTTCCACCAGTACTTTTCATGATAATTGGAGTTCCGGGCCGGGCTGGAAAATATGTGTACGCCAGGGAGAAATTTTTCAAAGGTGTTCTTTGCCCGGCGGGTGTGGTAGATGTCAGTAACGAAAACAATTGAATCAATATCATGTTTTTCAACAAAACTTTGGACCGCCTTTGCCTCATCAACTGTACTCCGGCAGCTGTCAATAGCTACTGCTTTTTGCCGGGGCAGGCCGAACTGTTCGGCAGCTTTTAATGCATCCTGCAGACTCATCCCGAATCCTGTGAAAAACAGTGTATCGGCAACCCCTTGTTTAAACAGACTGACACCGTGTTCTGTCCGGTGAAAATCCACACTGTCACCTCCCAGCACCCACACTGCATCTGCTTTGTTCACTCTGTCCCGAACCGTAAGCCAGCTCCCGGCAGCCAGTCCGTATATGAACAGGATGAATATTTCCAGGAGGATGAAATAAAGGAAATGGCGAAGAAGAGTGTATATTTTTTTTCGTGACATTCTTTTTCTTATATAGTTAAATTCTTTTTGGATTCTAAGTCTAAGGAGACCGAAAATGACCGCGGACCGCTTATGAGAAAAGGAGAAACGGAGAACCGGAGCAAGGGGGAATTATACCTTAATTCTTTTTTACATGCAGAAGCCAGAGAACAGTAGCCAGTAGTCAGTGTATAATATCTGGATGCATGACTTTAGAAATGAAAATTTGCGTGTAGAAGCCAGAGGCCAGTGGACAGAAGCCAGTAAAAGCGTTGTTGTCTATTCTGTTCATAATTTGATATTTGTTGCCTTGTTTCTCTTTTACGTGCAGAAGCCAGATACCAGTAGCCAGTAGTCAGTGTATAATATTTAGATGCATGTCTTCAGTAATGAAAATTTGCGTGTAGAAGCCAGAGGCCAGTAATCAGAAGTCAGAATATCAGTAAGCAAAGATTAGATTTTTTCAGGATTTTCGTTTTGATTTTAGGATGAAAATTTCCGGATTTTGAATCATTGAACCGAGCATTTTACCATTTTCTTTGCATAAATTTATCAATAAATTATGAACAGATTTTTTTATGTAACCACTGGATAAAGCAAAATCAAGCCAGGTCAATGTTTCACTGTTCTCTGCATCAGCATCTGTTAGTTTATTAACAAAATATGCTTTATAATTCCTTTTAGCCCAGGCTTCACTTAGATTTGCACATACAGCCCTGGAAGACCTTCTTATTTGATCTATTAAAGAATATTTTTCTTCTACAGGCCAGGATTTACTTTCCTCAAAAATCTCCATAGCAAGTTTATATGCTTTTTGATAAACAATTAAATCCTTAGCGCTTTTGATTACTTTACTCATTTAACTTCCTGTTATTGATGAATCTTCCTTTACTATCTGACAACTGACTACTGGCCACTGGCCTCTAAACAACATCCTGCTATAACGTATTAACACCTGAAATTAAACTCACCGCCCCTGGCCTCTGACTACTGTCTTCTGACTTCTGAATCATATCATGCTATAACACCCTAACGCATAAAATAAAGCCCACCGCCCCCTGGTCTCTGGCTACTGGCTACTGGCTTCTACACGCTAATTTATCTTACGTTCTAAAGTTCTCACGTTCTGGAAAATGACCACGGACCGCGGACGGCAGACCGCTTGTGTTATGCTGCATTCTGGTCACTGACCACTGATCTCTGGCTTCTGAATGTTCTCATTCTAAAGTTCTCAAGCTCCAGATTTTCATCTTCAAAGCCTATCATATATCTTTTTTATGAATAGATATTTGAACAAAATATTTCTTGTTATTTATTTTAAAATAAGCTGCTTCAATCAATTTATTTGTTGTTAACGCTCTTAACTGATTTATCAGATCACCTGCTTTTATCTTTTTATTTAAATTGATCTCTTGAATCTCAGGTTTCACAAGATCTTCTTTTGTATGAACAGTACCTTTACGATTTTTTTGTGAATGCCTGCTGGGCTTTAAAGAGAGTAACTGAGGCCAGGCTTCTTTAAAAACCTCATATTCTAAATTTAAAATCTTCTGGTATAACGAATTGGCAGTATCTTCAGGTCTAACCTCGAGTCGTTTTTGAAAAATAATATCACCACTATCAATTTCCTCATCCATAAAATGCAGCGTTGCACCAATAGGGGTTTTATCTAAAATGGCCCAGCTGGGTGTATGCCAGCCTCGATTGTATGGTAAATAAGCAGGATGGAGATTTAAAAAACCGATTTTAGGAATATTGAGTACTTCATTTGGTATGATATACGGAAAATGAATACCAATAATATAATCAAGCTGAAGTTCTTTCAATTTTTGTTGTGATTCTGAAGTCCTAAAATTTTTTCCTTTGAAAATATATTGTGACTTAAGATGTTTACATCTATTTATTAATTCATCAGCATGACTGGCTGATTTTCCATTACTCACCAATAAAGCCAACGGCTGCATACCTTCATTCTGTATAAAATCTAAAATTTTAATACTTAATTCTCTGTCTCCTGCAAAAGCAAAACGCATTTTAGCTTTCTTTGACATTTGTATTTCCCTGAAAATATTCTACAGTTGAATGACCAGGTTGATTGATACCTTCTTTTTTAAAGACTTTAAATACAGTCAAAAACAAAATCTTCACATCCAGCCAAAAAGACATATGATCCACATACCACACATCCATCGTGAACCGCTCCTCCCAGGATACTGCATTACGTCCGTTCACCTGCGCCCAGCCGGTGATGCCGGGTTTGACTTCATGACGTCTGGCCT
>CAZETW010000147.1:0-5832 GCA_964515295.1 uncultured bacterium
AAGAAAAATTATAATCTGATTTAACTATTTATTTTTAACAATATATAACTGCCATAAATCACGGGTAGTAATATGCATTACAGGTGCCAGGGCAAGTCTGCCGGTTTTACCAATGTTTTTCTCTAAATATTTTAACTCCTCAAGTTTTTCTTTTAACTCAGGATCAACAGAAGTTGTAAATCCCTTTTCTCTCATCAATAAAATTCCTTTTACCCGGATTGATAATTCCAGGTTTATTCTTAACAGACACAGCATATCTGCCACAATTTCTCCCAGGAATTTCTCTTTAAGTGAATGAAGGTATCGGCCTAATTTTGTGTCTGAAATATTGCCGGAAATGATCATATTTAATAAAAATGCATCCGAATCAAGCCCCATCTCCAGCCATTCCCGCATAGCTTCTTCACTACGATCATAAACGAATAAGATCAAGAGAGGCAAAGCTGTTAAAAAAATAATTGTATTAAAAACAGGCCCAAAGAAAAATTGATTGTAAACACCATGTACTATTATAGCGATTGCCAGACCAGGCAACAGTTTTACAAATTTTTCATACGGATCACGTTCATATAAACTTTTTGAAAAAATTGCAAATATTGCTGTGGTTCCGCCGTGCATAATAGCTGTACCAAACCCCCGTATAATCCAGACAAAAAGATTAGAATTAGTTAATGAATATAAATAATAAATGTTTTCTATAAATGAGAAACCTGCACCAAGGGCAAACCCATAGATGGCACCGTCAACCATAAATCCTATCTTTCCGGATCTGATCAGATAGATTATAAATAATGCTTTTAATAACTCTTCAATAATTGGTGCTGCAAATTTGGAATAAGTATCCATATCCAATTGAAGAACTGACCTAAGCCAGCCGTTCAATAAAGAACACACAACTGCAGCAATACAGCCCATGAGAATAGTTATCACAACAGCACGAAATTTTACCAGTTTGTAGCTGTCAATAATTATTAACACTACAAGAAAAATAAAAACTGGTAATAAAGCAGCAGATATTCTTATTAATTCACTCACAGTATTTTCAGAGAAATCATGAACTCTTTTGATGGATTTTGATCTTCTTCAAAAGCAGCTGCATATCCGATTGATAATGTAGAACTGAAATACGAAAACAATACAATTCTGAAATCCAATTGACCGCCTATATTCAAAAGTGCCCTTTTTGTACCAAATTGAGGATGAATGTCAGCAGCTTTTTGGCTATTAAAATTAGTCATAATAGCTGAATTAAATAGAGCAATGCGTGCCCACCGTAAGTATATGCTGGTGGATCCAAAATTACGAAATCTGATGGGCGGTAAATTCCATTCCAGCATCAGTTTGCCATAACTCTTTCCGCCAAACTCATTGAGATCAACTCCCGGAAAACTGTAATATGTTCTATATCGCTGTATTGATAACCGGTCAATCCAGTTATTGCCGAAGCCTCCAAAGAAAAAATTGACAAAGGGATTGTCTTTATCGCCAAAAGAATAACCGGCAGAAGTTCTGAACCAGACTGAAGAATGCTTAATTAAAAGCGGTACACCATAATCAAAATTAAAGTTTATACGCGGATACATCTTTAGATTAACATAATTACTGCTGGCTGAAAGCTGCCATTTAACACCTTTTTCATAATCTACCGCACCCAGAGAAGCTCCGCGATAATCATAATCAAAACTCATATTGGCAGAGAGCAGTTTATCATAGGTTGCAGCTACATTCTGATAATCAGGTAATCTTTTTAAACCGCCGTATCCTGCTATACTGAAATTAAAATCCAGTGTTTTAGGTTTATCATACAATAAATTCTTATTATATTCCAACCCCAGAGAATACCCCTTTCGGCTGGTTTTGGTTGGTCCGAATAAATCATAAAAATCGGCACCATTATACTGAGCGTTTATTCCCCAGTTCCAGAACTGATAAGCAAGCCCGAGATGCAGTCTTTCATCACTGGGCAGATTTATAGAAGGTGTATATGAAACTGTAATATTTAACTTGTTAAATTGAAGTTCATTCTGGATATTAAACCTGTATCCCAGGGCAACATAGTCCTTATATCCTTCAATGACCGGATAAGCTGAATTAAGCTTTGTATTTTTCCATGCACTGTATTCTCCGGAAAAAACAGTAAGTGAATCAATATTTATCGACTTTACTGACTCCGGCATCCAGGACCTGACAATCGGGTGATGTTTCACAACTTCCTGGCCCAATAATTTTATTGCACTCACCCCACCGGTCACAGGTTCATTGGCAATCCAGACAGGCACAAATCCTTTCCCGGTATATCTCATCACAATCAAGGAATCTTCTGATACAGGAAGTGGTCTGAAAAAACCGGTTTCACAATTACTTAATATGTCCATCTCACTTTTCTTGAAACTATATCTGTAAATATTCGATACACCTGTATAATATGATGAGCCGTAGAGATAGGTACCATCTTCTGAGAATTTAAAACTGGCCGGTGAGCTGATATCAAAATCAAAGAGAACATCATAAGAATAATTGCTCTCTAACAATTCTTCAGCTTGAAAGGAAATTAATTTGTGTTTGCCTGCAATATCCGTCAAAGCCCCGGTAATGAGAGAACCGTCGGGTGAAATATCAATATCATAAAAATCCTTACCATAGGGAAAAGCATAGATAGCAGTCCAGTCGTTGTATGGTGGGTCAATCTTTATCAGAGTAGAAATACCATTATGATGTCGTACTCCCCAAAGAGATTTATTCGATTCACAGTAAGTTAAATCTCCGGCTCTCAGATCCCTGATTAACCTTTCCGATTTTTTGGTTTGTATGTCTACAACATTAAGATCCCGATAGCTGTTGTTATTGGTTGTATAGTATATTCTGCTCGAGGAGGCATCGTAAGTCAAAGAACACACACTATATAAAGCTGCTCCGGTTACATCACATATTTTGTCAATTTTTCCACTGTGGATATCAATTGCAGCAATATGAGATACATGCCCCGGATACTGAACAGCTGCATATATTCTCTCTAACTTCGGTTCATAAACCATGGGCGATACAGAACCAAGGGCTTCCTGAATAATGGGACGATAGGAGGTTGTTGGATTTTTTCTTATAGTAGCTAAATTTGCCTGCTGCCAGTCTTTTTCAAATGAAAGCCACTGAGTCCATTCATCATCCAAGGATGTACTAAATACATTTTTAAACTGACTGACAAAATACCGCTTACTGCGGTTAGTACGGGAGACCCACTCTATTAATTTTTCGGGTCCGTAATTCTTAGCAAGATAGGTAAAAAAACGTGTTCCATAGAGATAAGAAATTGCCCCGATCTGAAAATCTGTGGTTGTTCCTTCTGATTCCAGCCCTACAGCATGATACAGATAGCTGTTATCATGTATTTTGGTTCTGAAAACCATTTCATCATAAAAACCGAGCGCACGCCCAAGACCTCCGGACATCCAGGTTTCCAAAAATACCGCAATTCCTTCATGATACCAGCGGGGAGCATAAGTTCGAGGTGAGGTCAAATAAGAATACAGCATCGAAACAGGATTTTCTTCATCAGAATTCACTTTTCCCAGAAAGGCTGAACGAAAATAATTATCATCATCAGAGGCACGGTCCATTGCTATGACATGAACTAATTCATGATTCATGAGCCAGTTCATCCTCTCATTGCCATTTATCACTTCATATGTATAAAGAAATGGTGAAATACTGACTAAAACTAAATTTACAGGCAGAGCAGTGGCTCCCCCGTTACCATAATCACTGAAATCTTTTAAAAAAATGGTGACCTTTTCAGTCGGAGTGTAATCGAATAAATTTTTATAAAAACCTAATGAGTTCTCAAAACAGCGGGCTAAATGTGGAACAACATACGTATGAGCATTATGATAATAAACCAGGTTTAAATTATCTGTCTTTAATACTTTAAGCTTTTGTGCATATAATGCAGAAAATCCGATATAAAATATAACAGAAAATAACAACAAAACCTTGACTGTTTTTTTCATATATATACCTTTTAATTTTCTATGCTTCTCGTAAATGTAAAACAGAAAATCTTATTAATTGAAATAAAATAATAAAAAGATACTCTTCAGTAATATCTTATATCATTAAATCCTAACAAAGGGAAAACGGCATTTCGCCGCTTTCCCTTGCAGGAGGTGAGTGTTTTATTTCCCGGAATGATATTTTGATAATAGCTGGTTAGATGTACTCCACTCAACTACTATTCTTCAATTTTCGCTGCCTGTAACATTTGCTTAAATTGAGTATTCGCCATTAATGCTGATAATTTTTCATCTGCCATAACTCCGCGGAATTGTGTATGTGCCATCACATTACGGAAGTTAGCATTAGCTATCAGATTTCTGAATCCGGTTTGTGCTATTAACCCACGGAACTTTTCTTCTGCCATCAAGCCCCGGAAACCGGCATCTGCCATCAGATTACGAAAACTTGTGTGAGCCATTAAATTCCTGAATCCGGTATGTGCCATTAGATTACGAAAACCTGTGTGAGCTATCAGGCCGCGAAATTTCTCATCTGCCATGAATCCGCGGAATTGTGTATGTGCCATCAGATTACGAAAATTCGCATTAGCTATCAGGTTCCTGAAACCGGTTTGTGCTAAAAGATTCCGAAAATTTTCTTCTGCCATTAATGCCCGGAACCCGGCATCTGCCATCAGATTACGAAAACTTGTGTGAGCCATTAAGTTCCTGAAACCAGTATGTGCTATAAGGTTACGAAAACTTGTGTGAGCTACCAAGTTTCTGAACACTGCATCTGCCATCAGATTACGGAATTTTTCATCCGCCATCAATTCCCAGAATTTTGTATCTGAATGTGTCATAAGATCACGGAATTGAGCTTCCGGCATCAGATCCTTAAATTCTGTATTTGCCCTAAGTTCCTCAAACTTGGCTTCTGGTTTTAAAGCTCTGAATTTCTCATCAGCCATCAATGCCCGGAAATTTTCCTTTGCCATTAATTGCCGGAAATTTTCTGCTGCCAGTAATTCCCGGAATTTTGCATTCGCAATAAGTTCCTTATACTTAGCGGCAGGTATGAGTGCCTGGAAACTAGCATCTGCCATCAATCCTCTGAATCCGGCATCTGCCATCAGCCCGCGGAATTTTTCATCAGCAATTACTCCCCGGAAACCTTCATCTGCCATCAGCCCGCGGAATTTTTCTTCTGCCATCAATCCCCGGAATCCGGCATCTGCAATTAATCCCCGAAATTTTTCATCGGCCATCACACCACGGAACTTTTCCTCTGCCATCAATGCCTGAAATTTCTCATCTGCCATCAATTGTACAAACTGTTCGTCTGCAATTAATCCCCGGAATTCTTCATCAGCCATTAACTGCATAAACTTTTCATCTGCAATTAACCCCCGGAACTTTTCGTCCGCCATTAATCCACGGAATTTCTCTTCTGCCATCAATGCCCGGAACTTCTCATCTGCCATCAGTGCCTGGAATCTTTCCTCTGCCATTAATGCCACATATTTTTCATTGGCAATCAGTGACTGAAATTGAGGATCCTTTAACAAATTCTGAAATTGTGCACTTTGCAGAAAACTCTGAAGTTCAGGATCATCTAACTTCACATCAGAATCAGTAATCTGATCAACATGGTATCTTTCCGCTTTTTCTACTCCTTCAATGGTGCCTTTTACATCCCTATTTGACGGTGGAAAAGAAGTTAATGAATAAATTACGACAATTACTACAGCAATAACTACTATACCGATTACCAGTTTTACTCTGCCGCTGCCAGAAGATTTTTTAGTTTGCTTTTCCATAACGACCTCCTTCTTAAATTTTA
>CAZETW010000148.1:0-5808 GCA_964515295.1 uncultured bacterium
TAAGTATATATTATATATTTATTGAATTACGGCAATTGCTTAATTCAAATCAGACGAGGAGGAATATACTGATGTCACGAAACAAATTATTTATCTTTTTGATGCTGTTGTTAATGCCAGTATTTCTGTTTTCTCAGACAAATGATAAAGGTAATGATCAAAAAGAACAAAAAGAACAACAAAAACTTGAAGCACAAATTAAAGAGTTAAAGAAACGTATAAAAGAACTTGAAGAATATAAACAGGAACAGGAAATAAAAGATCTCATGCAGGCGGCTGATGATTTAAGCAGAGAACAGAAGGAAGAAGAAGAGCTTAACTTTGGTAAAAGATTTTTTACCGGTGTCAGGAAACAATCGGGGTTAAATCCAAATCTTACGCTGGAGTGTGATATGTACGGTGTTTATGGGAAGTCCAAAGATCCGTATAATACTCAACCTTCAGAATTTTCCTATGGAAGCAGAAATTTCTTTCTCAGAGAATTTCAGTTGAATATCAATGCTCCTCTTGATCCCTATACCCGGGCAAAAGTTTTTATTTCCTATGAAGGTGATGAAGTAGGTATTGAGGAAGGATATATGATCTGGCTGAACTGTCCTTTGAATATGAATCTGAAAGCAGGAGAGTTTAAAGCACAATTTGGACAGTTTAACCGCTGGCATGATCATGCACTTCCTCAGTATGACAGACCAAGAGTATTGGTAAATTTTTTCGGAAATACATCGTTAAAAGGATTCGGAGTCGCAGGTAATTTTCTCCTTCCTTCTCTTTTTGCTCATGTAAATGAATTGGATTTAGAAATTATACGAGGAGGTGTTGGACATTCCTTTCAGGAACGAGGAGACGATCTGATTCTTGTTACTCATCTGAAAAATTATTATGATCTTTCCAAAAGTATGTATTTAGAGATTGGTTTAAGTGCTGCTTTGGGAAAGAGTGCAGACCATGATGTCGGGTATAAGGCTGAGGAGTTTAACAGTCTGGTTGGAGGTGCAGATGTAACCTTGAGCTGGATTCCGCCGGGGAGGGCGAAATACAGGAGTCTGGAGTGGCGAAGTGAGTTTCTCTATTCTAAAAGAGAAACTCCTGATAATGATATATATGCCTGGGGTGTCTTTTCAAGCCTCCAGTACAGACTTGATGCCAGTTTTCTAGTAAGTGTAAGAATGGATTACTCTCAGCTCCCCTGGAACAATGATCTGGAAGAAAAAGGCATGGCAGCAGCAGTTGATTTCTGGCAGAGTGAATTTGTTAGAGTGCGCTTACAATATTCTTTTATTGACAGAAATTTCGCAGAAGGGGACAGTCGTTTAATTTTCCAGACTTCCTGGGCTCTGGGTCCTCATAAACATGAGAAATATTAATATATAATCATAAGGGAGTAAATAATGAGAAATAAATTCAAACAAACCATTGGTTTTTTGATAGTATTCATTTTGATATTTTCATTACAATTATTCAGCAGTGATAAAAAACTGCAGATTGTATGTTCTTTTTCTGACTACGCCTCTATTACAGAATTTATAGCAGGCGATTATGCCGAAGTTGAATATATCTCTCAGGGTAATCAGGATCCTCATTTTGTCCCCCCTAAACCCGGATTTGCTATGATGTTAAAAAAGGCTGATATGTGGATTACTACCGGAATGGATCTGGAAGGATGGTCTACAACGTTGCTGGACAAAGCACGTAATAAAGATATAATGGACGGTCAAACAGGTTTTGTTGCAGTTTCTCCCGGTATTCCGGTTTTACAAAAAGTTACCGGGAATGTTGATCAATCCAGAGGTGATATACATCTCATGGGAAATCCTCATATACATACAGGCCCATTAAACTGGAAACATATAGCAGAGAATATTACCATCGGACTTGTTAAGAATATGCCGGAAAAGAAAGACTATTTTACCGACAATCTTGAAGAATTCAAGAAGAAAATTGATTATTCCATGTTTGGTGAAGAATTAGTGGATATGTTCGGGGGTGAGAGGCTTTCAAAGATGCTTTTAAATCATACCTTATTTGAATTTCTGGAAAAAGAATACCAGGGAGAGAAGCTGATAACAAAATTAGGAGGATGGTTAAAAGAAGCTCTGCCTTTTCGCGGGAATAAAGTTATTGCCTACCATAAAAACTGGGCTTATTTTGCTGATCAGTTTGGTTTAAATGTGGTGGAATACATTGAATCAAAACCAGGAATTCCGCCCACACCGAAACATGTTCAGAAAATAACAAAGCTTATTCAAGATATGAATATTGATCTCATGCTGGTTGCTACTTATTTTGAGAAAAGGAAGCCGCAGACAATATCACAAAAAACAGGTATAGAGGCTCTGTTTCTTCCCGTATCGGTTGACGGGATTTCCGAAGTAAGTGATAATTTTAAATTGATTGATTACTGGATAGAAAAGATTAATGAAGCTGTTAAAAAATAATCTTTTATGCTCTTAAATAATCTGAAATTAGGAGTATTGTAATGGTAGAGATAATAAATTTTTTAGCTATTCAGATAGTATTACTGGCTGTGGTCACCTCAGTTCATACTTATCTCGGTCTACATGTTATTAAACGCGGGATTGTTTTTTCTGATCTGGCTCTGGATCAATTGGCAGCATTAGGGGTAATTGTTGGCATCGGTATAGGTATAGGGGGCGGAAGTGTCGGATCTTACTTGGTTTCTTTTCTGGCAGTTCTGTTTGGAGCATTTTTATTGGCCTATGTTAAACCTCAAAATAAACAAATTCCACATGAAGCAGTGATTGGAATTATTTATGGATTGGCTCTAGTTGCCTCTTTGATGGTAGCTGATAAGATTTCCGGAGGGTTAGCTTATGTAACCCAGACTTTATGTGGAACACTGTTATGGGTTAGCTGGCCTTTGGTTTTTGTGACTGTGGGGCTTTATATCCTTTTAGCCGTATTTCACTACAAGTTTCGGAAAAAATTTATTTCTATCACCGAAGGAAATCGTTCAGTAAAAAATGAAAATTTATGGGATTTCTTATTTTTTATTACTCTGGGGATCATTACAGTATTGATAGTCCCTATTGCAGGAGTACTCCTCGCTTATAGTTTCTTGATGATTCCTGCAGCTATATCCTTGTTGTTTACCAAAGATTGGAAAAAAGGATTGCAGATAGGCTGGACAGTAGGATTTATTGCTTCCCTGACAGGGTTGTTTTCATCTTATTTTTTTAATCTATCCTATGGTCCCAGCTTGGTACTGGCTCTGGGGGGTTTCTTTTTAGGTGCTTTGATTTTGAAAACATATATTTTAAAAAAATAGAGAGTAATATAGATGTATCAATATGGAAGTAATAAATACTATGAAACATGAAAGGATATATATATGAGTTTGATGGATGTAATTATATTTTTCTTACCACCATTTGTTGCCTGTGTTGCATTAGTGGGGATACATGCATATCTTGGAATTCATGTGATAGAAAGAGAAATTATTTTTATTGATATTGCTTTGGCTCAGATTGCAGCGGTTGGAGCTACTATGGCTCATATTTTCTGGGGTGCTGAAGAGAACAGCTGGTTGGTATATTTATTTTCTCTCGGGTTTACAATCCTGGCAGCTCTATTTTTTACTAAAGTGAAGAAACGAGTAAAACAAATTTCTCAGGAAGCTGTCATTGGTGTAACCTATGCCATAGCTGCAGCTGGTGCTTTATTTATTTTTTCCCTGGCTGCCGGATCCGATGTCCATATGGAGCATATGCTCACCGGAAGTATTTTATGGGCTAAATGGAATTATATTTTACTCTGTGCAGGTGTCTATGCTGTTTTAGGTTTATTCCATTATATATTCCGGGACAAATTCTTAAAAGTTACCCGGGATTATGACGGGGCTGTAAAGGAGGGTATAAAAGTTGAACTCTGGGATTTTTTGTTTTATCTTTCTGTAGGAATTGTGGTAACTCTTGCAGTCAGCATAGCCGGTGTTCTGGTCGTTTTTGCTTTGCTGGTCATTCCGGCAACCATTTCTGCAATGTATTCAATTAATTGGGTCAAAAGACTCTGGATTGCCTACGGGATCAGCATAGTAGCTTCGGTTTTAGGATTGGCTTTTTCCTATTTATTTAATTTCTCCACTGGTCCCTCAGTGGTGATGTTTTTAGGACTGACCTTGATTTTTTCTGCCATTGTGACCCGAAAGAGGCAGGTGCCTGTTTAAGGGGATGAATGATCCAAAAAGTAAGAAAATGTTTTTAACGCAGAGGTCGCAAAGGAAAATTAAAAGTTATTAGATTGTTAAGAATAAGATAGTTATAACGTTGCGTACTCTGGGATATCTTTGCTTGCTCTGGGTTAAAATCTTGTTTTTATTTGGCCTTATAAAAAGGAGGGTGTATTACACTTAAGGTGGTCTCCACTTTGGAAGTGGAGACCACCTTAAGTCAAAAGATTTATAATTCACCATACCCTTTTTATGGGATATTTATCAAAAGATTTATCATTACCTATAATAGGTATTTTTTCCAGTATTGACTGAGAAATGATTAATCTATCGAATGGATCTCTATGATAATATGGTAAATTTTCTAATCCAATGATATGTTTTAAAGTAATATCCAATATTGTAATGTTATTACCTTTAATGTGTGTTGTGATAAAATTTGTAATTGAATCATCAATTATCAATTTTTGTAATGATATTTTTATTACTAATTCCCAAATACTTGCCAAGCTTATATACATATCATTAGAAGGATTTAAGTAAATAGATTTAACGTTTTTGCTTAATTTTGGATTATCATCTACAATCCAGAGTAATATATGTGTATCTAATATGTATTCCATTACATATATTCTTTGAAATCTTCTAAGGGTTTATTAAAATCAGGTGAAATTTTAATTTTTCCTTTGGCTGAACCTAATTTCCGTTCTGGTTTCAAATTATCTAACATAGTCAATTTAGCAACAGGTTTATTTCCTTTAGCAATAATTATATCTTTACCTTCCAAGACCTGCTTTATTAATTTTGAAAGATGGGTTTTAGCTTCATGTATATTGACCTGGATCATTTTTAAACCTCCTTAAAACTTAGTCAACTTATATAACTAAGTTATGGTTTTTTTTAGTAAATGTCAATAAAATTTTTATACAAATTACACGACGTATTTCCCTCCTCTGAGGGGGTAATAAAAGTAAGGGTGTAAGAATCAAATATTCATCTTAAATTCAAGGTGGACTCCACTTCCAAAGTGGAGTCCACCATCTAATTATGTTGCATTTTACAACAAAAAGTATTATATTGTCGCATATATAACATAAGGAGGTAACTGATTATGGGTATGGCTGTAAGAATCTCTGACAAGTTGGTTGATGCAGCAAAAATTTTTTCAAGAGTGGAAAATCGTTCTGTAACAGGTCAGATTGAATACTGGGCTAAGTTAGGTAAAATTGCTGAAGAAAATCCAGATTTGTCCTACAGCTTAATAAAAGAAATGCTTATTGGAATTGAAGAATTGGATAGTGGACAGGGGTCAGAATATAAATTTGGATAAAATGTATGAAAGTAATTCAATCTCCACAATTTGCCAGGAAAATAAAGAAGTTTCATAAAAAACAGAAAAAGACATTAGATATTCACATTCGTAAAATTATAGATACTCCACAGCTCGGCCAGGAGAAAAAAGGAGATCTTAAGGGGATTTTTGTCTATACATTTAAGATACAAGATATTCAGTATTTACTCGCTTATCGGTTTTTGAAAAATAGAATAGAATTAATTACTGTTGGACCTCACGAGAATTACTATCGGGATTTAAAAGGGTATTTAAAGAATCGGTAAAAATA
>CAZETW010000149.1:0-5790 GCA_964515295.1 uncultured bacterium
CCAAACTTCACCCAACTGTCTGTTTGGGATTTTGAATTTGGTATTTGTAATTTATTTGTTATTTGGTGCTTGGAATTTGGAATTTTTCAAATTTTGGTGCCTGGAGTACTTAAACCTTAAGATACTTTAGGCACTTGTAACTTAAGGCACTTTAGGCACTTCTTCTTTCCATTCTCCCTTCTCCTTTCCTCCATTCTCCCTTTTTCCTTTCTCCTTTCGTGTGCTTCGTGTTAAAACAAAAACCTGACCAGTTTGGTCATTGAAATTTCGAATAAAAAAAACTTGACATTCATTCCATATTTAATTATAATGCAATATTAATGTTTTCATTTCACAATTACTGAATACAATACTGATCATGTAAAGCGGGAATGTACTATTCTTCAGTCAGTTTTGCTTTAAAGAATTTTTCATTATAAAAGAACTGGGGGTGTATTATGAACCAATTCAAAACTGCAGGAAAAAGTTTTGCACGCATAATCTGTGCAGTCATCATATGTATTGCGGGAAGTGCTGCTGTATCACAAACCTATGACGCAGAAAATGTGGAACTGATCGGGCGCTGGGCATATGGACCCTGTTATTGTGCTGATGCAGTGGGAGATACTGCTTATTTCGGTAACGGAGCCTATCTGGAGATAGTTAATTTTTCAGATCCTTCCAGTCCGGTGGAATTGAACAGAATACCCTTATCCGGACCTATCCTGGGAATTATGGTATCCGGCAATTTTGCCTATGTTGCAGTAGAATATTACGGGCTTGTTATAATTGATATTACGGATTCAGTTTCACCCGTGAAAGTTGGTGAGTTATATACCGGGGACTATGCACGAAGTGTGGCCGTAGGGGGTAATTATGTTTACCTGGCTGTGGGATATGGTGGTATGAGGGTCATTGATATCACAAATCCTGCCTCACCGGTTTCAGTCACTTCTTTTGGTACTGACGGTTATGTCCAGGATTTATATCTGTCCGAAAATTATATTTACCTGGCAGATGGGCAGAAAGGACTCAAGATTTTAGATATAACTGATCCGTCTTCCCCCCTTCAAACCGGGTTGTTAAATCCCGGAAATTTTGTACGCGGAGTGACAGTATCCGGAGATTATGCTTTTCTGGCCAACTACACCCAGGGACTTCGGGTCATTGATATATCCGATCCCGGCTCACCCTCGGAGATCGGTTCTTTTGATACAAATGGGTATACCTGGGATGTGGCTATTTCCGGTAATTATGCATTTTTAGCAGACGGATCTGCAGGTCTGCGGGTGATCGATATTACCAATCCTGCTGCTCCCACTGAGATTGGATTTTATAATACTTCCGGTAATACCCAGGGGATTACTGTATCAGGTAATTATATTTTTGCAGCAGACGATTCCCATGGTCTGAGAATGATCGATGTTTCTGCACCAGATACCCCGGTTGAAATTAGTTTCTTTGATGCCAGAGATTATGCCTACAGTGTAGCTGTATCCGGATCCTATGCTTATCTGGCAGATGGAGATAAGGGTCTCCGGGTAATTGATATGAGCGAACCGTCTGTACCCAGTGAGGTGGGATTTTATAATACCGGAGCCTATGCTTTTGATGTTGACATATCCGGCAATTATGCCTACGTGGCACATGGTGGAGATGATCTGCGAATACTGGATATTACTGATCCTGCTTCTCCTGATTTAGCGGGATATCTGTCTACTGGAGATTACAATAATGGAGTGGCTGTATCCGGAGATTATGTCTGTGCAATATATGGTAATAATGGTATGCGGGTAGTTGATATCAGTGATCCGACAACTCCTGCGGAAGTGGGACATATAGATATCGAGGGCAATGCCGAAGACGTTGTTATATCCGGGAATTATGCATTTGTTGCATGCAGCGATGCAGGAATCCGGATTATTGATATTTCAGACCCTGCCTCTCCCTCGGAAAGCGGATACTTCGTTACAGATGGTAAAGCCATGGGTATTGCTGTATCCGGCAGTTATGCCTATGTGGCTGATGGGGGTGACAATCTCAGGATTCTGAATGTTGCTGATCCTGCAGAACCTGTCCAGGTTGCTCACTATGCTGTATCGGGATATGCATACAATGTATTTTTATACGATACTTATGCCTATCTGGCAAATGGATATAATGGTCTTCTGGTGGTAGATATTTCTGATCCCACCGCTCCTGTTGAAGCCGGTTATTTTAATACCGGAGATATTGCCTACGGTGTTTTTGCAGCCAACAGTTATGTGTATGTGGCAGATGGTGAAGATGGGCTTTATATACTGAAAAACTTGCTGATCACAGAAATTGACCACCAAAAAGAAGCAGTTCCTGACCGGTTTGTCCTGCATCAGAACCATCCCAATCCCTTTAATCCGGTCACCACTGTTACATTTTATCTCCCCCGGACTCAGCAGGTCAAAATAACCGTATATACTATGCTGGGTGAGGAGGTGGATGTACTTTGCAATGAACAGTATGCTGCCGGAACACATACGCTGCAGTGGAATGCAACTGACCAGCCCAGCGGCATCTATTTTTGCCGCCTGCAGGGTGAGAATTTTTCCCGGATCATCAAGATGATGCTGATGAAGTAGCAGCGAACAAAAGGAAAGATAAAACAAGGGAAAAGGTAGAAGGAAAAGGTGAAAGACTAAAGAACAAAGACTAAAGAATAAAAAAAAAGACAAAATACAAAAACAGAACCTGAGAGCGTGAGAACTTTAGAGCGTCAGCGTGCAGAGACCAGAAGCCGGTATTGACCGCGGACGGCAGACCGCATTATGATAGGCGGTCAGCCGTCGGCGGTCTGTGGTCTTATTTTTTAATATTTGTTATTTGGTGCTTGGAGCTTGGGATTTTAAGTACTTAAAGTGCCTGGAGTACTTAAACTTTAAGACACTTTAGGCACTTTTAACTTAAGGCACTTTAGGCACTTCTTCTTTCCCTTCTCCCTTCTCCATCATTCTATTATTCCACTATCCTGTCATCTTATTTCTAAAAATAATTTTTCTTATGTCTTTGTTTTCACTAAAGCAGACCATTAAAAAAAGCAGTAACACCTTTTTTAATCCCTCTGAGATTGTAGCCTCCTTCCTGCACAATCAGTAAGGGAATACCCAATGTCCTAATATGTTCCGCAACTTTTTTCATTGAAGAAGCAGCAATATTAAAAGTACCAGTAGGATCACCGCGCAGAATATCCAGGCCCAGGCTAACAACGAGCACTTCAGCCCGAAATCTGTGTATTACCCGCAGGGCTTTGGTCAGAGCTGACAGGTAGATCTGTTCATCCGATTCCATTGGTAACGGCAGATTCAGATTAAATCCCGCACCAGGTCCGGACCCGGTTTCACCGGTAAATCCACTGAAATAGGGAAAAGCGTGATCAGGATGGCCGTGAATGGATACAGTCAGCACATCAGATCGTTCATAAAAAATATTCTGGGTCCCGTTGCCATGATGGTAATCAATATCCAGAATTGCAGTCTTTGCCTGTTTAACCAAATGGTTCGCAACAATGGCAGCATTGTTTAAATAGCAGAATCCACCATAGACACGGCGCTCAGCATGGTGACCGGGTGGACGGCAGAGGGCATAAACAATACGCTGGCCGGCCAGGATTTCCTCTGCACCAGTCATGGCTACATTTACTGCAGCACGAGCAGCAGCGTAAGCATTTCTATCCAACGGTGTACAGGAGTCGATACAGTAATATCCCGCTTGTTCTGGAAACATTTTAGGACGTCGGTCCGGACGGCGGACGGGGAATGTGTCAGGGTATACTGGTTTATCAACTGCCAGTTTGTTGCAGATTGTTTTCAAAAACTTGATGAAATGACGATCATGAACTGCAGTTATCACACTTTCAGGAAAAGATCTGGGCTGAATCATGGTAAATAACCCTGTAGGTAACAGTGATTCCAGCAAGGCACCAACACGTACCGGACGTTCAAAATACCCACGCTGTTTCACATGATGGATCAAATGCTTCTGGCTGGATATCAGTACACATTCGCGGTCCATATGGTGAGATTCAACACTGCGGGAAGGCATTGATTGACTGAGATATCTCATGGAAAGAAACCTGACCGGATCATCATGAAAAGCCTCGTCTACTCTTTTTAAATAAGCAGGTGATGTTATTTGAGTAAAACGCCGGGTCAGGATCATATGAACTGCATTCCTGATCTCTTCTCTTCTCAGTGGATCATTTCTGCCAAGTCCATCAAACAGCAGATATGCAGTAGTAGGAGGATCTCCGATAGGTTCGGAATATACAGAATTTATAACAGTACGAACCCCATAGTGTTCATAGAAACGGATTCTCTTTCTGGCTTCCTCCAGTTTTTCAGGATCAGGTGTCAATGCAGGATCATCTGGCTGAACCTCCATATATAATCCTCGCACACCAACTTTCTGACAGTATTCACGGATTGCTTCATATAATGCAGTTCCCAGTCCACCGCCACGTATACTCCCGCGAACTGCAATGTAATCCAGAAAAACACTTCTACACTCGGGGAAATGAAGCACCAGACCAAAGGCATCAACACGTCCCATACTTCTTTCAAGTACAATCAGTACTGCTCTGTAGCCGTGTTCAATGGGTTTATCCAACATTAATGGAATTTTTTCCGCTTTATCAGCAATATGTGGGAATGCTTCCCGGAACAGATCTTTTGTCTGATCTATACGGTCACGGCTCAAAGACAGAATTCCGCTGTGAATACAACGAATTCTGATCATGTTGCTCCCCTTATATTACAGCAAGATTGAACAATGAACATGTGTGAATGATCAATAATCAATTTTCTGGGTACCGCAGGGACAGGATATTTATAGCAGTATTGCTGTAGATTAATACAAAACCAGGACAATGCCCTAAAAAAATCAATCCCCGGTCAACAACTGGGAATCGATCCGGGCAATTGCTGCAATACTTAGTTCAATGCAACCGGCTGGCAGAGGTTATCTGCATTATTAGCTACATGTCCGCAGGTTTTGCAGATATATTTAGGATTATTCACCAGAGGTTTGAGACTTTCAATATCCAGACCACAGGGACAGCAGGTTATTGAACATAATTTGTTTTCACCGCAGCAATGATGAGTATGTTCTCCGCACATATTTGTTTTCCTTTTTTTGTTAATTTAATTATATTTTTATTAAACTTATACAATCTACATTAATGTTATATTTTCATTCAGTAATACAACTTCATAAAGAAAAATTATTTAAACAACACTACCGAGCAACCAGCCATTCCAGCGCTTCTTCACGGGTATTGAATGGTTTAAAATCACGTTTGGCAAATTTAGTAACAGTCATGAGAGCAATTTTTAACAGCCCTGTTATACCAACTACTGCTGAAGCTTTGATATAGGGAGTGTTGGAAGCAGTAAATTCTTTCATTTGATTTATTACATTCTGATCAAAATATGCATCAGTAGCATCAAAAAGAGCAAGCACAGAAGACGCAGGCTGAGAATGGATTGTTTTTCTGGCTTCTTCAAGTATCTCATAAAACTCCTCTCCGGGTTTCAGACCGGAAAAATCCTCTAATAGGATTTTTTTATCTTTATAATCAATAAATTTAATACGCTCCATATTCAGTTTCCTTTATATTTATCCAGAAAAGAATATAAAAAAATCAGAATAAAAAAGCAATGAATTAATTCGGCAGAACTTTAGAATGTGCATGGGATTACAGGCAGAGGCCGGTATTGACCGCGGAAGGCAGACGGCGTGGTGATGGGGATGTTTGCCCGTTAGAGAGAGGTTGTTTGTGAT
>CAZETW010000150.1:0-1093 GCA_964515295.1 uncultured bacterium
AGTTTACTTTCGGATATACCAGTGTGGAGGAAAATTATGATCCTGCCGCCGGATTTGTAATGATAAAGAACATCAGGGATTACAGTGGTATCCTGAGAAAGAGTTTTAGACCTCATTTCTGGGGTCTGAGAAAAATCGATATCATGGGAATATATGACTACATTTATACCCAGAGCAACCGGGATTTTATGATAAAACATTTTTTAATGAACACTATAGAATTTGATTCCGGGGATGAACTGAGTTTCAATCTGTACAATAATTTTCAGAAACTGTATGAAAATTTCAATATTTTCAGCGACATTGAAATCCCTGCCGGACAGTACAATTATAATATTTTCGACCTGAGTGTTCAATCCGCTCCCAGAAGAAAATTTTCCAGCGGTCTGACCCTATCGGCCGGGAAATTTTATGATGGTGATCTGTACAGTATGAATATAGACGGAACCGTGAAAGTAAGCAAACATCTGATAATCAGCAGCGGTATGGAATACAACCAGATCCATTTTCCCTACGGAAATTTCGAGACCACCCTGGGGAGGTTGAGAGTAAATCTTGTTTTTACCTCTAATATTTCATTGAAAACTTACTTTCAGTACAACAGTGCGGAAGACCGAATAAGCTCCAACATCCGGTTCCACCTTCTTCACGGCAATGACAACGATCTGTACCTGGTATACAATAATCTGACCAGTACACTGAACAATCGGCTGATCAGCGAACGGAATACAGCTGCTTTTAAGATGAACTACAGGGTGTATTTAGGAGGATAGATTTATGACAGACTTACAAATGAACTGGTTTATAGAAAACAAACCTGTTTCCTGGATAAAAAGAAGTATTATAGGTATTATTTGTATTGGAGTATATTTGTTTGGATTAAAAACAGCAAATCCGTTCATGCGATCCTTGTTCGAATCGTTTATAGAAGGCTGGAGAACAGGACCAAAATATTTCATGAAACATGTCTTGTTCTTCAGCCTGACCAATGCCGTTCTCTGTTTCGGGACTCTGCTGGTGTTTGTGAAACTGAATATTTTTCAATTACCCTCCTTGAAAAGAAACATAAAATCTTCTCTGATTAAAGGAGGAG
>CAZETW010000150.1:1193-5763 GCA_964515295.1 uncultured bacterium
ATGTGAGTAAGAAATGATTAGAACGAATACAGGGAGGATAGAAATGAAATTCAAAGACTTGAAAGTGACCATCGTCAAGGCTGAGGGGCAATGCAGCCGCTCGAAAGTGGGAACGGCGTTTACCATCAGGAACGCAAAACTCGAACTACCCCCTGGCGAGTCTATCTGTATTTTTGCTCTGGGAAGCATCCTACAGCCGATTACAGCGGCACTGATTCAGTCGCAAGAGGGAGAGGGTATTCTGGATTTGCTCAACGTGTGGCAATGTCCGGATCCTCTGGCGAAAGTGGTTTTCAAGATCGAAGAGTTGAATCCTTGAGATATATCTGTGTTAAAAACTTGGAGAATCGGGAAACAGAAAAAATAGGGGAAGCATTCCACGGAAAACTTAAGCGGTTTAATTAAAACCAAAAATAATAAAAAAGTATTGGAGTATGAGATGAACAATAATAAAAATCCATTTTTCATAGATCCTGATAAAGCACAAGAGCTCACCCAAATGAAAGGGCTTACCACTAAAATATTAACCGGCCTGCAGGGTGAAAAAATGATGATGGTGCTCAATTATACACTGCCGGGACATTCGGTTTCCAAACACTCACATCCCCATGAACAGATCGGTATGGTGTATTCCGGAAAAGCCACCCTGCAAATCGGGGATGAAGAAAAAATTGTAAAAAAAGGAGACTTTTACTGTATTCCTTCTAATGTAATACACAGTGATACCTGCATCGGGGACGAACCTTTTGTAATGCTGGATATTTTTCATCCGGTGAGAGAGGATTTTATTGAGAAATTAAAAAATCAGAGGGAACAATGAAAAAAATTGGCATCATAGAGGGTTTGGGCCCGGAATCAACAATTAATTACTACAGTAAATTGGTATTAAGGAAAGAGAAATTAAAAATGTGGTTTTTAATAGCATTTATATTCTTATCCCTATATATTCACGCACAAGAAAAGCCTTATTGGTTGCGAAAGCATACTTTTATGGATGTTTCAAAGATTGAAAATTCTGATTATCCCATTTTTACACAGTGGCTGGATAAACAAGGCAAAACTCCTAAAGAATATGCTGTTGAAAAATGCCTGAAACATCAGATTGTCATTTTTGGAGAAGTTCACGGTATTAAGGATTATGTAGACTGGTTCAATCAGTTTATCCCTGAAGTGTATCATAAAGCCGGGGTACGATATGTGGTACTGGAAGTTTGTCATATTGGACAGAATGAAAAAATTGCCCAGCTCATTGAAGCAGAAAAATATGACAGTGGCCTGGCATTAGAAATCGCCCGGTCTGCATTAAGAGGGATCTGGGGTTATAAAGAATATTGGGATATTTTTAAAACGGTATGGAAATTAAATAAGGAGCTGCCGGAAAACAGTGAACCTATGAAAATTATAGGGATGCACCCTAATACAGACCTCGTTCTTCAATGGTTATGGCAAAACAATAAACTCTCTGATGAAAAACTTATTAAAAAAGCTGAAGAACAAACCGCAAGCGTCAAAAACGATGATGTTTTCATGGCTGACATAATAGAACAGGAAGTCATTAAAAAAGGGAAAAAAGGAATTGTATGGGTAGGAGGTTTTCATTCCTTTACTCATTATATGATGCCTTGGGTAAATGAGGATATGGAAATAACGTATGAACTGCCACGAATGGGATATTTGCAGAGGATATAATTATATAAAACCATGCAATAAATTATCTCAATGTACCTGGATTGAGGATTTTGTCTCCGAAGAGGTATTGAGGAAATACAAAATTTATTATGAAACAGTCTATAAGAGAGAATTTGAAGATGTTGATGAGTTTAATAATTTCCTTAATGTAAAATATAAATACAATAATATAGTTGAGTAAAGATAAAATAGGATTTATACTTTAAATAAAAAATCAAGAAAGGAATAAAAAATGAGAAAACGAACTACAATTGTAATCATAATATTTTTTGTTTGTATATTCTCTCTCCAGGCAAAAGAAAACAAGTATGATATTCAGGTTGAATTATCCCCGGATATGAAAACCGCCAACTGTACTCAGACAGTTACTTATTATAATCCCAATCACTTTTCATTGAAAATCCTTTATTTCAGAGTTCACGATCCAGGAGATAAAGCCCAGTGCACAGTCAAGGAGATCACCAATGAAAAAGGACAAATACTTGAATTTGATTCATCCCGAACCTATCCGGGAGTATTGGCTGTCCGATTACTGCAATCTTTGAAAAAAGGTAAATCCATCAACTTGAATATGTCCTTTTCAGTTCCGGTTGAATATCGTTCCTACTATATATTCGGATATCTGAGTAATTATCATTGCTGGCATCCCTGGGCCCTGCCCTATTATCAAGGTGAACTGAAGCCGAACTGGAAGGAATTCGCTTCCTACCGGATTACTCTGACCGTACCGGAGGATAAAAAAATAGTCACTTCCGGAAAGTTAATATCAGAAACTCCATTATCAGACGGAACTAAAAAGCTGACAGCAGAAGCCTCCCATGTTACCAACTACGGAATCTTCTTTTTTGATCAACTTCACACTGAAAAAAGACAGGTACAGGATATTACTGTCTATAATCATTTTATACCTGACTCAGCTGACTGGACACGTGGATTAGCGGACAAGGCTGCAGAGATCGTTCAGTTTTATATTGATACCGTAGGTTTCTATCCTCAAAAAGAAATTCATATTATCCCCGGATCCTTTACCTTTGGAGGTGGTTTTCCCATAGCCAGTAATGTGTTTGAAATCCATCAGCATGGCGGAAAGGATAAAACAGGTATAACTGCTCATGAGATTGCCCATATTTACTGGGGATATGATTATATCCTGGTGCCCAAACAAAATGATCACCACTGGCTGCATATTGGTATGGGTATTTATACAGATCATTTCTATCGAGGAGGAGAACCACCGTACGGAGGAGATTATCTGGCTGCTGCTTATGCCGGCTTCAATACACAGATGATGCAAAGCGAAGAAGAATTTGCGAAGCTGGATTATGACTGGAATTCAGTGATCTGTCACAACAAAGCCTTTGCTGTAATGAAAATGCTGGAATACGTAATTGGTAAAAAGATATTCCATCGTGTATATACAACTCTTCTTCAGCGTTATGGATATCAGGTCCTTACGGTTGATGATTTTATTAAGGTAACTGAAGAGATCAGCGGACAGGATCTAAAATGGTTTTTCCATCCGTGGCTTCATACCAACCGGATTCTTGATTACCAAATCAGAAATGTAGAAACAGGCCCTTCTGAAAAGGGTTTCTTAACCAAAGTACAGATTGAACGCACCGGAGAAATTCCCATGCCGGTGGAAATTGAACTCATGACAACGGACAGCATCCTGCATATAAAAACATTTCCCCGTGAACGTGAAGAAGGATGTATAGAATTTACTACCACCAGTCCCCTATTGAATGTAGAACTGGATCCGAATTACCGGTTAACCATTTTTTCGAGAATTCATGATCCCTGGAGAGACAATTATGTAATCATGCTGTATGAAAAGGGAGAATATCAAAGATGTCTTGATTTTAGTGAACGAGTACTGTATTCAAATCCAGGCGATATCTATACAAAATATTTTAGAGGAATGGCTTATAAAGAATTGGGAAGGTTCAGAGAAGCTCAAGAGACCTTTCGGGAAATTATGTCCGTTCAGGATAATGCCTGGCTGCATATCCAGCTTGGATATATATATGATTTGCAGAACTTTCGTGAAAAAGCTTGTGAAGAATATCAAAAAACCCTGGAATTACCAGATTTTTTGGGTTCAAAAAAAGAAGCAAAAAAGCGATTAGATGAACCTTATAGGGATATTGATCAATAGAATAATGAAATTTTCTACTAAGGAGAATTAATCATGATAGATCAAAAAAGAAGAAATTTTCTAAAAACTACTGCTATACTGGGTACAGGCCTGACGTTGCATGGATTAAATCCTAATTCACAATCATTATCCAGATCGTCATCAGAGAAACTGTCTGTTCTTGAATATATTCATCATCGCCGTTCTGTGCGTTCCTTTAGACCTGATCCGGTTCCGGATGTGCATATCCAGAAGATACTGGACGCAGCCCGCATGGCTGCTACTGCAGGTAATCAGCAGCCCTGGAAATTTCTGGTGGTCAGAGATAAAGAAAAACTGAACGAACTGAAAAAAGCATCAATTCAACAGTATCGGAATTACTATGAGCAAAAAGGAATGGGCAAAGAAAAAATCAAGGAACAGAAAAAAGGGCTGGAGTCACATTATGAAAAGATATTCAAAGCACCGGTATTCATTGTGGTGCTGGTGGATACTCAATCCAAACACCCGGACTATAACAAACACGACGGACCCCTGGCAGTAGCCAATCTGATGCTGGCAGCCCGGGCCCTGGGATACGGCACCTGTTATTTCACCGACTCTATTACAGAAGAAATTACCCGGCAGGTACTGCAGATACCGAAACGGTACCAGCGTATCTGTATAACTCCGGTTGGTGTACCTGAAGAATGGCCGGAAACACCGCCCAAGAAGGAATTGAATGAATTTATCATTTATGAAAAT
>CAZETW010000151.1:0-5723 GCA_964515295.1 uncultured bacterium
TAACCCCACTGCTGCTCATCACACTTAGATGGTTGCGGTGGCGGACGACGACATAGTAATTATCCGGGTCCACAAAAAAGTTCAGTTCATCCGTATCTTCGGTAATGATATATCCGTCACTTTTCAGAAAACAGCTGCGGGAATCGATGGTGTTTCCGTCTGCGGTTTTGCGGAGCTGGACCAGAACCCAGTCAACCGTATTATCCGGAATGTTCTCTACAATACGCGGATCCTGAATATATGGTGACTGAAGGGGAATTGCACCATATTGTTGTAAACGTGTATCCATTGCATATCCGGATAAATACGGCCCTTCCAGAAACACCCGTATGGTAATTTTAACCGGATCCCGCTGAGTATACCCGCCGGGAGAATAGTAGCTCCAGTTTTGTTTGAGTCTTCGGTACAGGGGATCATCCCATTTATCCGGCCTGGTATCAGTATACAATTCATCATTATGAAATACCTTGATACTGTGATCATACAGATCAAAAACAACAATTTCTTCTCTGCTGTCCCCTGAAATATCTGCTACATACAGTGTTTTAGCCTCAAGATCAGAGAGTAAAGAAAGCGTTGTCCATACCGCATCTCCGCTGACTGCATCAAAAACACCCACATGTCCTAAACCATTCCGAGCTTTGCCGGCAACATATTCCTTCCCGTTTCCGTCCCAGTCGATTGTCCAGATATTTTCGATTCCATACTTGTTATTACTGCTGAAATTATCCGGCAACTTGGTATACATATCATAATCAGCAATTTGTGTGCCATTATTATTAAAGATCCAGGGGTGCTGTCCCTCACCTGCACTGTGCGTTTCCTCCTTAAAACGCGAACGGTTCCATACTTCTGCATAAGACCGGGTATCATCAAAATCGCCCACAGCAATATTCTGGGGTTCCCTGTTTTTACTATCTTCAAAAAGACCTGTCTCCTCAGCCCATATTACACCACTGGAATTAAACATAACTGTTTCCCAGCTTTGAGTATTTCCTGCATGATCCTCCTGGCACACACACCATTCCAGTCCCGGCAGCTGAGGCCGGAAATCTCCCACTGCCACAGCATCGAGATGATCCAGAAAATCATCTGTTGGTTGCGCTGCATTTATGGCATCAACCCAATCAGATTCCGGATAGGATAAGAATATCACAGTACCGTCATCATCGATCATACTGCCGCCTATCACCTCATCAAGACCATCACTGTCCACATCTGCACACATCAGACCACCATGAGCCTGTCCCCAGTAGCCTTCATAATAATAATCATCATCATAGTTATCATTCTGTTCTACTCTCCAGATCTCCATATTCTCAGTGAGGGATTCTTCCATATTTATTGCAATTATACTCCGATTTATATAATACCCTAAACCCTGATTTTCAGGGGTGATATCTATTGTCTGCACGATGACATCCCGGTCACCTATCCCCCGCAGATTCACTACTGCAATATATCCGGCTTTCTGATTTGTACTCAGACCGTCACCAATATCATTGAGCGCAATACATCGCTCCTCTGTTCCGTTCAGACCATTGATGACATACAGATTGCTGGAATTATCCAGCAGCATCACTTCTAATTGTCCGTCTCCGTCTATATCAGAAACACCAAACGAAGTACCGCTGCAGCCGGATGGCGCTGCCGCTAGAAAACTCCACAATTCTGTTCCGGTACTGTAATGATCAAAAACCACCAATCTACTCTGGTAACGAAAAAGAAAATCCTTTGCTCCGTCCCCGTTAATATCATACATCATAAAATGATCTCCGAAATGGTAGGGTTCCGTATCACCCGGAACAGGAACAGTATAAGGATTATCAGCATATTGAGGAACATCAGAACTAAAAAGTGGAACCTGAAAGATCATACTACTTATAAATACTAAAAGAATAACAATCGGTTTTTTCATATACCCTTTTCCGTCTCTTTTTATGAATACAATTTTACCTGATCTCTCAGTGACCTCAGTGATCTGCGCGTTAATTTACAAAATATCATAAAAAAAATTTTCACTTTTAAACACGTTAAACATAACACATAGAATATCTATAATAAAGCAAAAATTAAACCATATTTACCTTGTTGAGATAACTATTATAATATGCTGGAAATATTAAATTTATTTTATCGGCAGGCATACCTGAAAAAAATCAGGAATGGGAAAATGTTTCCCGCTCCTGCAATCCCTTCCTCTGCAAACGTTTTAATCTGTATTCAAATGCTGCTCTGGTCCCTACATACTTGAAACTGCCTTTTAATTCCTCCCGGACCTCAATACGTTTCAATGCTTTATTGACGATTTCAGATGCTTTGTTGAAATCTCTTTTTTTATGTTCATAATATTTAGCCAGTTCTTCATATGCAGTCAGACTGTTTTTATAATTATTAATTATATGTTCCCATATTTCATGAGCTTTTCCCCACAATCGTCTGCGTTTATATAAAAATCCCAGTCTGTACAGAATCTGTTCTCTGTCAGACTGCAGGTGTTCATTTTGTAGTGACTTTTTGTAACAGAGAGAAGCCTTTTTAAATTCACCCATACTCTCATAGGATCTGGCTATACTGGCAAAATCACGGGGGTGTTCCAACCAATTTTGCGGATCCAGATAAATTGCTGCTGTTTTGCCTGCCAGAACTGTTAGGGTCAGAATATCCAGACGGTTATGTCTGAATACCTGATCCAGGTTTTTCCCGTTCCCTGATTTTATGTACTCAAAATATATATGAGGGATCATGTATCCCGGAATATCATCATCCCGGTAAAAATTTAAAATTTCGCGTTCCACGTTTATCAGACTGCAGTCCTGCAGTCTGGGGGCCCATATTCTTCTCACTGTATATAAAAGATCAAAATGATGCAAGTGATTCAGATAATTGGCCAATCTGTTAAGGATCAGCCTGGTGCAGATAATGTTGAGGTCATAGCTTTTGCCATTATAACTTACGAGAAATTCTGTTTGTTTAAACCGGGACTCAAGCGCTTTAAGTACAGCAGTTTCTTCATCATAATCCCTCATCAGATACTGTTCGATGACAAACTGGTTATCTGAAAAACTGCCAATGCCGATCAAAAAACACACTGTTCCGGTACCCCCTGCCAACCCGGTGGTTTCAGTGTCAATAAAAAGAGTCGTTTTATAATTGAAATTTAGCAGATTCTCATCCTTACCAGCCAGGGCAAACCCTTTACCAGCCGGTAACTTTAGTGACTGCACAAGCTCTGTACCATACACTTCATCTCCGGTATACGTAGTTATGCTTTTAAAATAACTGCCAAAATCATTCGAAATCTCCTCCCCGGGTATCCATTTTATTATATCTTTCCTGGGTAATGAGATCCGTTTTTCAGGTTTGAAACGAAACTGTGAATCCAGATGTTTTAATTTGGAAATGATGTCCATACTATTTCTTTTCTGACCGTAATTCTTCCATCATTTCAAAAGCATAGCGTATATGCGGGATAACAATAGAACCGCCGACCACCAGGGCAATAGAAAGCGCTTCCTGCAACTGCTCATCAGTCACCCCTTCCTGTATACATCTGTCCAGATGATAGAGAATGCAGTCGTTACACCGCATGACCGTGGATGCGACCAGTCCCATCATTTCTTTGGTGGGTGCATTTAGATGTCCCTTCCGGTATACGGAGGAATCGAGCGCGAAAAATCGTTTAATATCCAGATTTTCACTGTCCAGAATTGTCTTATTCATTTTCTGCCGGTATTCTTTGAACTTCTTTATTCTGTCCTGCATAGTAACCTCTATTTTACATTATTTAAATTTTTATTCATTGGCATTGTCAGTCTTCGATGAACTCAGACTGACAACATATATCATCTGTTTCTGGCATCAACCGGTGAGTGTAATTCTCTGATCTCACCGTCCTTACCAATTAAAGTAAAATATTCATACAGATTTACCGTTGAACACACATGTTTGGGAGCGATAAGAATATAATCACCCACTTTAGATTTATGTGGTCTTCGAGATTCAAGCACAGTATGCTCTTCGTTGAAAGAAAGCACCTTCACACCTTGCTCACTGAAGAGCTCCACCGGACCTCTGTCCGCTCCCCAGCGTTTATGTCCGCAATTTAAGGTCAGGCGGTTTTTGCTTTTAGCTTCTATAACCTGAGCCAGCACCAGAGCGGCCAGTTCAAACTTTTCTTTCAATACAGCATCATACTCCGTATCCCAGTATATCCAGGTACCGGGAGACACCATAACCCGGATGCTGTCAGGTATATGTTCATAAAGGATCTGCAGATCCTGTTCAAAAGTTAGTGAACCGGCTGCCATGACCCGCTCAACCGGCACCTGATGCTGAGAAAAAATCTCATATACTTCAATAAGTTGCTGCATGGATTTGCCGGTTTCTGTCTTCCGTTTGTTTTCATCCTTAAAATGAATATGTCCGTCATAGCCATGCAGACCGGTAAAGGTGAATTCCGGCAGATCTGCTAAGCTTTTATATAAGGAAAATACTTTTTCCGGCTTTATTCCGGTACGGTGCATACCCACATCAATATCAATATAATACTTCCATTGGATTGTATAGTCCTGTGCGATTTTCTTTAGTATCTCTGCATGTTCCCGGCAACCGATCTGAACCTGAAAATTTATTTCCGGATGTTCTTTCATATTCCGGGCAATAAAGGCAGCTCCTTGTTCCAGCAGCGGATAAGCAATAAATATATCCTTTACGCCGGAATCGATCAGCATGCTCACTTCATTCAGAGTGGATTTGTAACAGGATATTCCCTGATCCAAAAGCATTTTGGTCTGAAATGATGATTTATTGGTTTTGACATGCACACACAAATGATCAAAACCGTTATCTCCGGTTACGGCTTCCAGATACCTGCGCATACGGGTAATATTCTCCTCTACTGCATCCTGAAACACCACCAGTCTGGGAGTGGCAATATGTTCAACCTCGTTGATTCTGTATCGTCGTTCCCTGAGATAAAAATCTGTCATCAGATCATCCCTGATTTTTTTTTAAAATTACTATAATATAGCTTCTCATCACTATTAAATCAAGAGGAGATTTGTGTTCAGAAACCAGGAAAGACCGCAGACCGCCGACGGCTGACCGCGTGGTGATGGGAATGTTTGGGCGTTAGAGAGTGGTTGTTTGTGAATGTTGGTCTTTCATCATTGATGCGATTGTATCGGAGTATCGGGGTAACGGGGTATCGGAGAAAAAATAACAATAAACAAAAAACAAATTACAAATAAATTCCAATGATCAAATTCGAAATCACAAACAGAAACATTCCTTTCTGATACGTTTGATTAGGGTATTTTAGTAGATTTCCAGCCAGCCGGATGTTTTTTTGGTTACTTTTTTTTAAAAAAAAGTAACCTTACAGACCTCTAGTGAAAATAATAACGTCTGCTTTTGAAAGACTCTCTACCTCCGACCCAAGTTGTACTTGGGTTGGAAATAATGTTCAAAGCTTCGCTTTGAGTCTCATATATTTTTATTTTACCACGAAGCACACGAAGAGCACGAAGATTTAATTTATTTTTTTCTTCGTGTCCTTCGTGATCTTCGTGGTTTTCTTATTACATCAGCTCCCTGAAAAAACAGAAGGCAAAGCCTTCTTAATACATTCCCAGTCAATGAACGGGAATGAGAAATAAAACTATCAAGCCAATAGAGTAAGACCAGAGCTACGCCTTTTGTAACTCTGTGCCTCCTCGTCA
>CAZETW010000152.1:0-5644 GCA_964515295.1 uncultured bacterium
TCTTATACACCTCCCAATCCCTCCTCAACTTTCCCCAAAATACTCTCAGCCTTCTCCGGATCATCCTCCCCCACATAAATCAATATATAATTCTTACAAGAAATCACCCGCACCAGCTGATCCTGACTGTCCTTAAGGGTGAACCCTTTATCAATTCTTGTATAATCAGAAAATTTACTGTTTTCTTTTAAATGATCCTCGGCATTCTGAAACCATTGTTGTCTCTCCGAGCTGTCCGGATAAGAGAGCACAATAAATTTGTACTCTTGATGATCTCCAGCCACTCCTTTGCTAACACCAAAAATATTTTCCGTATCGAATTCATACTGATTGTATAATCCCAGATTTCCCTCAATATAGGTAATTTTTGAATAGGGCTCTGACATTTCTGTTATATCATTGATCAAGGCAGGAGGAGTTCCTTTTTCGGCTATGGTATCATCGATCAATCCGGCAATTTTTTTCAGTTTTTCCCGGGTGGCTGCCTCAGTATCAAAACCGATCAGGGTTACCACATAGGGTCCTTTCCAGAAATTGAGATAGTAGTCTTCTAAGATTCCTTTGGTCCCGACGGGAACATCTTCACCCTTTGCCCTTGTCTTAAAAGTAAACATGCCATAGGCACTGACTGCATCTTCCATTTCATAGATTTCTACATTGATGAAAGTTCCGTCTTCATGGGAATAGGAATGAATGACTGCCTGCTTAAAGCCATATTCATAATATATTTCTGCTCCTCCGTTTATCAAGAGAAACAGATCTTCACCCTCCGCATACTGGGGTTCTCCGAAAGGTTTCCATCCTTCCAACTGATCCTTGTCCGGCAGAAGTAGAAGTATATCCTTTTTGTTATGAGCAGTTTCCCGGGTGCAATGCATCCATCCGGGTATAATTGCGATTGAAAATATGAGTATTAGAAGTTTTTGGATTTTCATAGTAATCCTTTTATTTATTACCTTTTTAATATTAGCAACTAACAAAACGAACAATAGTCTTTGAGTCTTTTATCTGTAAATTGTGAGTATTCTTTTTTTGTTTAAGTTCGCAAACTCTTTGTTTCTTAAATTCTATTTTTTCCTTTCTCCCTTTCCCCATTTTCCCTTCTCCGTTACCCCGATACTCCGGTTCATTAACTTGAATGACCATAATTCTCATCAATCACAACTGACTTCAGATCACTGGTCTCTGGTTACCGAATGCTTACTTTCTAAATCTCACATTTTGTGCCGAACCCCCATTGCGGTCTGCGGTCTGCCGTCCGCGGTCTTCTCTAACTTCTGCCCCTGTTTATTAACACTAACATTGTAAAGTTTAACGTTCTTACGCTCTCAAGTTCTGTTTTTTACTTTTTCCTTTTTCCTTTCGAAACATTCCCTTTACTTTCCTCCATAATGTCATCCCTACGGTTTCTATGGAAAGCGGATATATCTGTACACCTTTATGAAACCGGGCAACCAGTTTAAATTCATCGCCAAAATAATCAGAATTGGCAAAATGAGCAGGGGTGGTTGCATCAACATCTGTCCCCTGATATTTTTTTACTATCTTCTCAGGCCATTTATGGGGATTAATAGTATTAAAAAGCCAAGTTCTCTCTTTATCACCTTTTTTTTTGTACTTTTTTTGATATAAATATTCAAATACTGCCCGAACCCCAACACTGCATACTTTCTTTTTTTTACCAAAATCAAAAATTTTAATTTTAAATGTATGTTCAAAACCCAGCAGACCGTTAATTGCAATATCCAGTAATTGACCTACATCATACACTGTTCCCACCAGTTGTTCTGCACCTTCCCGAAGCAATTCTATGTCCTGTTTATTTAAATTTTTCTTGGTCAGGCGGTAAATTGATATATCATTCAGACAATATTTTTCCAAAGATTTCTTAAAAGCTTCAGGAGGTTCAACTGATAGTGTAAAGTTCTTATCAAAAAACATCATACAATGATCGTGTTCCCAGGCTGCTTCTTTACCAAAAAGACGTCGCTGATAATTTCTGATCGCATGGATGCCGGTTGCCAGCAGGATCTGATACGGTTTGTAAGGTGTTTTCTGGTTTACTACATCTCCTGGTTTTATTACTTTAAGAATACGCTTACATGCTTTTTCTTTTTTATTCTTTTTTCTGTTTTTAAATTTTTTAAAAATTGACATGGTATACTTTGAACAATATTTAAATACTGTTTATAGAAAATTCATATTTAATTCATATTGAAGCAATTGTGTATGTTTTATTCCTCTTCATCAAGATTTTGCAATCGTTGCATTAATTCAGGATCCTGCTGTACTGCCTGTAATATCTTTTGAAAACGATCAGATTTTAAGCCTTCTTCTTGAATAGCTTCCGCAATTTCCTGTTCTTGCGAAATCTGAATCTCCTGAACCTCTTGGTAGGCTTGCTGAACTTGCTGCACCTTTTCTTCCGATGCATTAACATCTTCCATTGATTCAGCATTTTGTAGTTCTTTCATGACTTGATTATACGTTTCAACCTCTAATCCGGTGTTTTCCACTGCAGCAATCATTTCTTGTTGTGTACTATCCTGAATTCCTTGTAACTTATGCAGTGCATTAGCAAATCTGTTAAGTTCTACGTCGGAAACTTCTAACTTTTCTTGTTGCATCTGGGAAGCTTCCTGACTCCATACATTATTTTGACTTATGAAAAACAATCCTATAATTAACCCTATTGAAGTAGTCTTTTTGAAAAATGAAAATATCATTCTACCTCCTTTTGATAATTAGTAAAATTCGCTTTCTCATTTAATACTAAACTAATAATCTATTGTTCCGTAATTTTCAGAATTTATCCGCTTTTATATAATCTCTGGCTTGAAAACCAAAAATAATATTCAATTCATACAACGTAATTTTCTTAAACGGGCCTTACAATTACCCACTCAATTCTTTTATTTTTATTTTTACTTTTGCACCATCTATCTCACCCAATCCGTGAGCATGACCTTTCTTAATATGAAGTATATCTTCCGGTTTCTTACCCCATAATGTACAGCAGTATGAATCCATAGCAATTCGGTCAGCCCCTGCCACTACTTTCATAGGTTTTATTAATTTCCCGGGTCCGAATGGTCCATTAGTAGTTATAATCTCAGTCGCATCAGTAATACAAAGATCCGGAGTAATAACAGTATTCAGATCAGCTATACACTGGTCAAGATGGTCTATGGCATTTATATCTGTCTGCCATCCTTTTTTATGAAAGGTGCGGTTTGTATTTCCGGAACTCAATCCCATAAGATTTTTCATGGTTCCGGTAAATTTATTCCCGGCATGGTCCTTGGTAATGGGCATATCAATAAAAACATCAAAATCAAACAATGGTTTCATAATGTCAGCTTCTTTCAATACAACCCCTCTGGGAATGGGAACAGTTTTAAATTCGGAGTCATCATTTCTGTCCACAATTATCAGTTCAATATCCTCTTCATCAACCACTTTTTTCAGTCCGGTGGCTTCCCAGCTCTGCAGAGGAAGCTGACTGATGCAGGCAATTTCACCTGCTCCTGCATTTCTACACATCTGTACTGTAGCCTGTAAAATCTGAGGTTTGGTAAAAGCCCCGGGATTATTGCGCTGAGGATTGGCTAATATTGCTACTTTCGAATCTTCAGGGACAAAAATTTCCATCCCCCCTAATAATTGCACCGCTTTCTTTGTATTAAGACCATAATCCTCTCCCCTGACCACAGCAATACCAAGATCTGAAACTTTCTGAATTTGGGAAGTTTTTTTCTTGCCGCATCCACTTATCATACTTCTGCCAAACAGAGAAACAGCTCCTATGGCGGCAGTTTTTTTGATAAAGGAACGACGGTCTATTGATTCACCCATGATCCCTCCTTTTTGTAATGAAAATTGGTTATAGAACATTTTTTTTGAATAGATAAGTAAATAACCATAGAGTACTCAAAGTAAGAGATGAGGACACAGAGAAATTTTTTATATAAATATACAAATGTCGAAAAAGAGATTCAAGTCTGTTTTAATAATTTTTCTTCTTGATATTCTCTTTATCAATTTTTATCTTAAGAATATTCCTATTCTCACAATTAACTGTAAAACAGAAAATATATACTTATATAATGTCAATTTTCAAAAATAATATAGAAATAAATATTTGAAAGGAGAAGAAAAATGTATGCATTAAAACCCGCATTAAAAATTTTTAGATACCAAAAAAATGATTATTCTTAAATAAAAAGGGATTAAAATCACTATAAACTTTCTTAAACAACAAATTTAATAAAAGGGGTGTTACTATGAAACGTTTTTCTGCTTTTCTTATCATTATTATATTTACATTATTCATGCAAACAGCAGTTGCTCAGCTGACCTTTGAACCCTCAGAGTATCAAACCCGAAGACAAAAACTTATGAAGAAAATTGATAACGGATGTGCAGTTTTGATCGGTGCACAAGAACCGACCTCCAGCAGCCCTTTCTATCAAACCAATGATTTTCTCTATTTGACCGGAGTGGAAATACCAAATTGTATCGTAATTATAGATGGAATCAATCAAAAAAGTCATTTGTTTTTCACTATATCTGACCGGGAAGCACGGAATTACGGCATTCCTCTTGATCTGGTTCATGATCCTGTCCAGGTAACAGGGATCAAACATGTCTATCCTCTGAATGAATTCGAAAAAGTGCTGAAATCTCTTTCTGAAGATTGCAAAGTAATATACTCACCTTTTAATCCTGAAGAAGGCATGCGTGAATGCAGTCTGGAAAAAAAGAGAGCTATAGAACATAACCAAGAGGCTTATTTCTGGGATGACCGCAAAACCAAAGAAGAAGTTTTTATTGATTATTTAAAAAAACAGTATCCGGAAAAAGATATCCGGGACTGTTCACAATTTATCTGGGATCTTCGTATAATTAAATCTCCGGCTGAAATTGCCCTGCTCAGAAAAGCCGGAAAAATCGCAGTAAAAGCTCATCGTGAAATGATCAAAGCAACCCGGGTGGGCCTGAAAGAATGTGAACTGGCAGCCTTGTTTCGTTATTATCTCAAAAAAGAAGGTGCTCAGGAACTGGCTTATGAAACCATTGTATGCAGCGGACCAAACCATCCCTATCTTCATTATTACAAACATGACCGCATTTTAGAGGATGGTGATTTTTTAGTGGTTGATGCGGGTCCGGATTTTCATTATTATGATATTGATATTACGGTATCTTATCCTGCAAATGGAAAATTCACCTCCCGTCAGAAAGAAATTTATACTATTTCAAAAACAATGCACGAAGCCTGCATGCAGGTATACAGACCCGGACTGTCACGAAAACAGGCTAAAAAAGAAGTAAGGACAATATTAAAAGAAAAAGGTATAGATCTAAATGATCCCATGTTCGAACAGCGGGGAATGAAATATGTATTTGGTCATTATGTTGGAATGGCGATACATGATGTGGGAGGTATGCCTGACACTTTGAGAGCAGGTATGGTGCTTGCAAATGAACCTTTTGCTGTTTTTGCTGAAGAAAATTTAGGGGTACGGGTGGAAGACACTATTCTTATTACAGAAACCGGCTGTGAGAATTTGACACCGGGATTACCCAGAACTATAGAAGAAATTGAATCCCTGATGAAAAAATTAGGTGTGGTGCAGGTTTT
>CAZETW010000153.1:0-5550 GCA_964515295.1 uncultured bacterium
AAAAAAGGAGAACAAATATGGATGATATGCAAAAAATCGTTTTGGATTATGTGATTGAGGAATACCTGGAAGATGAAGATGAAGAAATTGATGTGGACACGCCTCTCATTTCAGGTGGTATAGTTGATTCGTTTTCCATGGTTTCTTTAAAGCGTTTTCTGGAGAATAAGTATAACATTTCCATTTCGGATGACAAGGCAACTCCGGAAGCTTTTGATACAGTTAACAAAATTTGTGATTTGGTTAAGGAATATGTGGAATAAAAAGTTTTATCTGAGAGAACAATTGACGTGACACATTTTATTTTCTCTTTTAAGACAGCAAGTATAATCGTAAGGGAGGTTTAGGTATGGCTTTCGTAAAGGAACAGAGAGATTTTTATCAGAATCAGCTTAAAGAAATCGAGGAATCCGGAACCTTTAAAAAGGAACGGTTTATACATTCACCTCAGGATGCATATATAGAGGTTGAATTTCCCACCGGATCTTCTCTGAAAAAAGTAATAAACATGTGTGCCAATAATTATCTGGGACTTTCCAGTCATCCTGAAGTAGTAAAAGCAGCACATGAGGGGCTGGACAGCAGGGGCTACGGCATGTCTTCAGTCAGATTCATCTGCGGTACTCAGGATATTCATGATGAACTGGAAAAAAGAGTTACTGATTTTCTGGGTACGGAAGATACTATTCTGTTCCCATCCTGTATGGATGCTAATGCAGGTGTTTTTGAAGCATTACTTTCTCAGGGTGATGTTATGATATCAGACCGGCTGGTGCATGCTTCCATTATTGACGGGATACGCCTCTGCAGCGCCGATCATGATACGTTCAAGCACTCTAACATGGAACATCTGGAGAAAAAACTGCAGCTTCATTCTGATAAGAAAAACAAGATGGTAATTACAGACGGTGTTTTTTCCATGGACGGGGATACTGCAAAACTGGATGAAATGGTGGATTTATGTAAAAAGTATGATGCCATGCTGTTTGTGGATGATTCTCATGCCACCGGATTTATCGGGAAGACCGGAAGAGGTACACATGAGAAATATGGAGTAGTAGGAGAGATCGATGTTTTCACTACTACTTTTGGAAAAGCTTTGGGGGGTGCTTCAGGAGGATGTGTTTCCGGCCGTAAGGAACTGGTGGAAATGTGCCGGCAGAAAGCACGTCCTTATCTTTTCTCCAACACTATTTCTCCGGTTGTGGTAGCCGGAGTTCTCAAAGTGATGGATATTTTGTCCAAAACAACTGAACGGCGGGATAAACTGGAAGAAAATACCAAATACTGGCGTGACGGCCTGACTAATGCAGGATTTATTCTCAAAGAGGGTGATACCCCTATCGTTCCTATTATGCTGTTTAATGCCAAGCTTGCTCAGGATATTTCCAATGATCTGTACCAGGAAGGCATTTATGCAATTGGGTTTTTCTTTCCGGTAGTGCCCAAGGGACAGGCACGGATCCGAACCCAGATTTCTGCTGCTCACGACAAGCATCATCTGGATAAGGCCCTGGAAGCATTCACTAAAGTCGGGAAGAAATACGATATTCTGGGTAAATCCAAGAAAGAAGTTATTGAGATGTACGGGATGTAATTTAAAAGGAAAGTTATTCAATTTAACGCAAAGGACGCAGAGATTGCTAAGTTCGTAGAGTAATATATCTATAATTATTGCAACATGGAGTCTTCAATTTTTACTTTGCGTTCTTTGCGTATAGAGCCTACCCTGATTTTTTTAAGAAGTTGTAATTCAATAATTTTAGACTAAAAAAAAATTAAAAATTTCTTGCAATTTGTATATTTCTAAGGTATATTATAAATATGAATGATATATACAAAACCGTTCAAGGTTGTAATGGATTTGAATGGGATAAACACAACATCAAAAAGAATTGGGAAAAACATCATGTGTCGCCTATTGAAAGTGAGCAAATTTTTTTTAATAAACCAGTAGTTGTTGCTGCAGATATTAAACATTCTGAAGAAGAAAAACGGTATTATGCCTTAGGTAGTACAAACCACAATAGAAAGTTATTTATAGCATTTACAATTAGAAACAAAAGAATAAGAGTAATATCATCACGAGATATGAGTAGAAAGGAAAGAATAGAATATGAAAAATATTATTAAAAAAGAAATTCCTAAATTTAAAAATGAAGAAGAAGAACGGGAATTTTGGGCTACTCATGATTCAGCAGATTACATAGATTGGTCTAAGTCAGATACAATTACATTGCCCAAATTAAAGCCTACCCTCAAAACAATCTCTCTTAGGTTGCCCGAGACCATAATTGAAGAAATCAAACTTTTGGCTAATAAAAGAGATGTTCCCTATCAGTCCTTAATTAAAATTTTTTTAGCAGAAAGAGTTGAGCAAGAGATAGGTAAATAATTTTTTAGGTGTTTACTATTCATACAGTAAGTTTTCATAATTGATTGTTATTTTTAAAATAGTAAAATATTGATTAATATTTATGGAATTTCCTCTCAGTTTTATTGAAATAATCGTTGCCTTTGGAATCGTTGTTATTGGTGCGGTGTTGCAGGGTTCGGTTGGTTTTGGAATGGGTCCTTTTTGTGCGCCGCTTCTGGTTCTGTTAAATCCGGAATTTATTCCGGGTCCGCTTTTACTGACTGCTTTATTTCTTACCTTACTAATGTTTCATCGCGAAAAACACGCCGTAAAAATGCGGGAGGTAAAATGGGCAGTTGCGGGCAGAATAGGGGGTTCCATTTTAGGTGCTTTTATCCTGACCCTTATACCCCGTGATTCTCTTTCCCTGTTTTTCGGGATAATGATATTACTGGCGGTTCTTATTCTCATCAGCGGACTTCGTCCCGCACTTACTACTAAAAATTTGATCGGCACAGGAGTACTTTCCGGGTTTATGGGAACGACAGCCTCTATAGGTGGTGCTCCTATAGCTTTACTGTATCAACATAAGAAAGGGCCGCAGATCAGAGGCACCCTTTCCGGGATTTTTATTGTCGGCACTATAATAGCAGTATTATCATTATTGGTAGTCGGTAAATTCGGAGTAAAAGAACTTTTCTTTGCATCTGTAATGATACCGGCGGTGATTATCGGTTTTTTTATTTCCAACAGAACATTTCCTATCCTGGATCGCGGATTCATGCGGCCGGTGATTATAGTTTTTTCGATTGGAACTTCGGTTTTTATAATCATCAGGGCGATATGGTTTTGAAAGAGGGAAATTAAAGAATTCAGGACTTAAGAACAAGGCAAAAACTATAGAGATAATCCATAGGTTTAATTTGCATTATAGATAGAATGTTTTTTTATAAACTAAAATACCCGAAGGTGTGAAACTTCGGGTATTTTTTTTACTTTAGTTGTTTTTTCGTGTTTAAATTTCATGTTCCTTAAAATATAACTAATGTTACTTCTCCTGTTAATCCATTGTGGCAGAAAACATTATACCAAATATTTTATTAGTCATTTTGGCTTGATTACCTGCGGCATCTGATTTATCTTTGGGGGTTCCGTATTCAAAGAAAACAGCAGCCCCCAGACCCCAGTTATTTCCAACCCACCATTCTTTACCTGCAGAAATAAAAAAACTTATACCCGGATCACTTTCTCCTATATCTTCATCTTCATATTCAATAGAATCATTTACATACATGATGCTGCCGGATAAAAAGATATTGGTGGGCATGATATAATAAGTTATACCACCCCCAAATCCCATTGCTGATACACTTACATCTTCTGCAGTACCAGTAGCACCCTGCCATTCCACTTCCGGATTGGAAAGAGAAAATCCGCCTATGTCGCCGAAAAGAATAAGATTTTCTGCTATCGAGCCACCTATCTGGAAATGGAAGGCTGCTCCGGTGGAAGTAAATTTCATATCAGCATCATCAATTGTGATGCTACCAGGACCTGCACCTACGAGGAAACGCATAAAAAAGCCATCGTGCTGGCGCGCTCCATTATTGGATTGGGCTGTTGATGAGATTGGTAAAACTATACAGATTACCAGAGAAATAAGAAGAATAGCTTTTGGTGTTTTCATTTTTTGCTCCTTTTCTAATAATTATAAAAGTTTATTTAAAATATTTATAATATAAGAAAATATGGCTTAAGATCAAAACAATAATGATATATAATAAAATATTATAAAACGAAAAAATTTACGTTTTTTCTTGTTTTAATGTCTTTTTTTTAGTATATTTAATTTCTAAGAAAATCATGAAACAGTCAGATAAAAAATTTAGGATGTTTTCTTTTCTGTTGATTTTAGTTTTGGTTTTAACCAGGCTTTTTTCAGCAGGACATTGTACAGCAGGTGTATTGGAATTGCCAGCCGGGTCCCGTGCTGTCAGTCTGGGAGGAGCATTTACTGCAGTTATTGGTTCTCCGGAGGGAATATTTTATAATCCTGCCACTTTATCAGGTTCAGATTCTTTTGGTGTGAATTTTTTCTATACCCACCTTTATCAAATGAAAGAACTTCAGTATGCTGCCCTTGCCGTGAATATTCCCTATGTCCCGGGAAATGCAGGTATAGCAGGTAAAACTTTTGGTAATTCTTTATACAGTGAGAATTCTGTTAGTCTGGGATGGGCGTTCAGTATCTGCAGGCAAATTCATATTGGACTGACTGTTAAAAAAAATCAGCTACGGATAAAAGGATATGGATCAGAGGAAATTCTGCTGTTTGATCTGGGGCTGCTCTTCAATATCAAAAAGACTCTTACAATAGGCGGTGCAGTGTTACATGCAGGGAAGTCATCTGATTCTGCTTATCGATCATCAATTCCGTTAATCTACAGCACTGGATTGAGCTGGAAAGTGACAAAAGATTTTCTTTTTTGTTTTGATCTGTCAGGTCGTGAAACTGTTGACCTTAATACACGATTCGGCTGTGAATTGAGGATATGGCAGCCGGTATGGATACGTTTCGGAATAGAGAGGGTTCCGTCTTGTTTCTCTTCAGGAATAGGAGTACAGTGGAAAAATATTGTGCTGGACTATGCTGTAAGATTTCATTACTGTCTGGGAGCTACTCATTATTGCAGTGTGTCATTTTCTTTACGGTAAATAAAAGAGGTTTTATGATGAGTTGAGTAAAAGGAAATATTGAGTATTGCCATAGATTAATTTAGATGAAATACGGATAAGATGTTACTGTACAGTAAAATAACAGAGGCTAAAATTGATGTATATTTAAAGTCGTCTCTCCGACCCACGTTGTACTTGGGCCGGAGTTTTGGAAGGGTGAAACTAAAAATAAAATTTTAACGCAAAGTTCGCAGAGTACGCGAAGCTCGCAAAGAGATAAATTTATAATCATTAAACATTTATAGTTTTTTTGTGCCCCTCAGCGATCTTTGCGTTAATAGTTTTTTCATACTTTTTGGGCAACTCCGAATTTAACTCATCCCCCGCCCCCCTTCTCTTTAGAAAAGAGAAGATGGCTTAAAGGAGGAGCAGAAGATAAAAGGAGAAGAGTATTTTATGCGGAATTAAAATTTCCCCCTCTCTTTTTCAAAAGAGAGGGGGATAAAGGGGGTGAGTTT
>CAZETW010000154.1:0-5193 GCA_964515295.1 uncultured bacterium
TTAACAGAAGTGGCGAAAAATGCGGTGAAGGTGAAGTTGTTAAAGTAAGAAATGCCAAATTTCAGGATAGAACCCCGATTGTCACCCTTGCGGTTAATAAATCTCTGGCAATGGATGTTCGTTTTTTCCGGAGGATTTCAAATGACTGATAAAAAAAATAAAAAAGAAACCGTGATCTGCAGATGTCAGGATATTACTCTCGAGGAGATTGAAAAAGCTATAGACAGCGGGATCACGGATCCCGAAGAATTAAAACGATTTCTTCATCTGGGTATGGGCCCCTGTCAGGGGCGTACCTGCGGGCAATTAGTAACCCGGGTTCTGGCACGGAAAACAGGTAAATCTACATCTGAGATCAAAAACACTTCAACCAGACCGCCTCTGGTCTCTGTACCAATAAAAGAATTATTGGGAGGAGAGGATGAATAAGAATTTTGATATTATTATTATTGGCGGTGGAATAATAGGAACAGCAACCGGTTACTATCTTTCGAAAAAAAAATTAAAAGTGTTATTACTGGAAAAGAATTTTCTTACTGCCGGCTCAACCGGCCGCTGTATAACCGGTATACGACAGCAGTTTTCAACACCTGCTTCTATCAAAACTGCCATGGAATCAGTTAATATATTTAAAGAGCTGAACAATGAATTTGGATTTGATATTGAATGGACACACTCCGGCTATATGTTTTTAGCGTATGATGAAAAAAAAGTAAAACTCTTTAAAAATAATATAAAAATTCAGCATAAGTTTGGTTTAGAAGTTAATTTTCTGACTCCGGAAGAATGTAAAAAGATTGTACCCTTATTAAATATCGAAAATCTGGTCGGAGGAGTGTGGTGTGCTACCGACGGACAGGCAAATCCTTTTCTGGTGGTAAAAGGGTATTCTCAAGGAATTGAAAAAAACGGCGGGCTGATCCTGATTAACACAGAAGTAAAAAAGATCAATATTATAAATAATAAAGCTGAATCGGTTACCACCTCCACAGGAGATACATTCCATGCACCGGTAATTATAAATACAGCTGGCCCCTGGGCAAAAGAAGTCGGAAATATGGCCGGAGTTCGACTGCCGGTTGAACCGGAAAGACATGAAGCATTAGTAACAGAAGCAGTTAAATATCAAAAAATTCCTATGCTGGTGGATTACCGGCCTGACGGTGGTTATTTTGTACAGCGGGTAACCGGGCAATTTATTGGCTGCTACACACCGGAAACATTAATACCAGGCAAGGATACTGGATCAAGCCTCGAATTTCTGCAGGAAATGTCCAGACGGATGAGCCGCATTGTACCGGCACTGGAAAATGTTGCGATTTTAAGACAATGGGGAGGTTCATACTGTATGACTCCGGACGGGAATCCTATTATAGGGAAAACTGAAATTGACGGATTTTACTGTTCAGTAGGAATGAGTGGTCATGGTTTTATGTTGGGACCGGCATTAGGAAGATATCTTGCAGATTATATATCAGAAAATACCTGGGCCTTTAATATGGATGAATTCATTTACGGTAGATCTTTTGGGGAAAAGGAAAAAATGGCCTGATTGTAACACATTTAATATAGAATCAGAAACATTTATTGGATAACACAAGAAAACTAAATTTATTTACTAAAATATGAAAGGGGGAATTATGAGCATGGAAATACGAGGCACGATACTTAATTCCCGTAAAGCATTTGTAGAAGAAAATTTCGGAAAAGAAAGCTGGCAGAAAGTACTGAACTCTCTCTCAGAAGAAGATCAGGACTTTTTCAAGAATATCCTGATATCTTCCGGATGGTATCCTTTTGAGATCGGCAAAAGACTGGATCAGGCAATCGTGGATATTCTTGGTGAAGGAAAAACAGAAATCTTCAAAAAAATTGGAGCAAAATCTGCCAGAAAAAATCTTTCAGAAGCTCATCAGATTTTTATCAAAACCAATGATCCTCAGGCTTTTATGAAACAGGCAAATACTATTTATTCTTTTTACTATAATGTCGGACACCGTGATTATGAACCTACTGGAGAAAACTCAGGTATAATGACTACCTATGATGCAGAAACATTCTCTGTTCCGGACTGTCTCACTGTCATAGGATGGTATGAAGAAGCCCTGAAAATGTGCGGTGCAAATGAAGTGAATATTGTAGAAGAAGAATGCCGGGCAAAAGGCGGTGAGGTCTGCCGGTATAATGTCAGCTGGAAGATGTAATATTTTTATTATCAGTAAAAAATATAAATACTGCTTTCAGTTCATCATCTGATATAAAATTTTTATATAACAAATGATACGAATGATCATCTGGCTTTTCTGTATTATTACCCTCTCTTATATTATTTTTTGCGGAGTTTTATATTATCAGCAGGAAAATTTAATTTTTCATCCGGATAAACTCCCCAAAAATTATCAATTCCAGTTTCAGCAACCATTTAAAGAAAAATTTATTCATACTGAAGATAGTATAGATATCCATGGATTATTATTTATGGCAGATTCTTCCCGGGGATTGATATTCTATCTCCATGGTAATGCCGGTTCTCTTGCATCCTGGGGAAACATTGCAAAAGTCTATACAGATCTGAATTATGATATTTTTATATTAGATTATCGGGGTTTTGGGAAAAGTGAAGGCAAAATATACAGTGAAGCCCAGTTTCACAGCGATATCCAGCTGGCATATGAGGAACTCAAAAACAACTATCCTGAAAACCAATTAGTAATTATGGGATACTCAATCGGTACCGGACCGGCAGCCAGATTAGCTTTTAGGAACAATCCTCGACGATTGATTCTCCAGGCACCTTATTACAGTCTGATCGATATGCTGCACTACAGATATGCGTATGTACCAAATATATTACTGCGGTATACCTTCAAAACCTACAAATTCATAAAAAATTCAGAAATCCCCATAACTATTTTTCACGGCAATGAGGATAAGGTGATTTACTATGAATCATCTCAGAAACTAAGGAAATTTTTAAAACCCTCTGACACATTTATTACTCTGGAAGGTCAGGATCATAACGGCATGAATTATAATAAAGAATATCAGAGAGAATTAAGAAAAATACTTGAAAATTAATATCTTTTAAACACACTACAGTCATAAAATGATTACTTCATTATTAATTAATATCTGGAATTCTGCAAAATAATCTTTATCTCTTCCAATGATTTCTTCTAAATAATAACTTCAAATTATTGTATTAAAAAAAATTTTTATATATATTCACTTGACATTTTATAATTAAAGTAATATAATATAGTGCTATGTTTATCGTTTATAAACTATTATATTTAATTCTTTACCTGAAATACGAATAATTGAGAAAAATTATTCACTAATAAATATTGTGATATTAATACAATTTTTATTATAGAGGTAAAAATATGTCAATAGTATCACGAACAATTTTTTTTACATTTTTTATATCAGCAATTAATATTATCTCTGCTCAGGAAGTGGTCATTAATGAATTTCTTGCCAGCAATGTATCAGGAGTTACTGATGAAGCAGGTGATCATGAGGACTGGATAGAGTTATACAACTGTACCAATGAAGCAATTGATCTCTCAGCATGGTCTCTCTCTGATGACCGGAATGCTCCTCAGAAAGCAGTACTGCCAGCAGGGACTACTGTTCCTGCTCAGGGATTTCTTCTGCTGTGGGCTGACGGAAAACCGGAACAGGGTGAACGTCATCTGAATTTCAGGTTATCCAACGGCGGAGAGTGGATAGGACTTTATGATCCGGAAGCAGAGATAGCAGACAGTATATCATTTGGTCCACAGCTGACTGATGTTTCTTTTGGCCGCTATCCGGATGGAAGTGATTGGTCTTTTTATCAGCTCTCTCCTACTCCCGGCCATGCCAATATCCTTCAGTATACCTGTTCTCTTACCATTACTCCTGCAGAGGGTGTGTATGACTCACCAGTGACGATACGCATGTCAACAGATCCCCCCCCCCGGAAGGTGAAATTCACTATACCCTAGATGGCAGCAATGTGGCTGCTGACAGTGATATGTGTAACGGTGAATTGACTCTGAAAAGCAGTTGTGTTGTGAAGGCTCAGGTTTTCGAACAGGGAGAAGCTGTATCACCGGTTGCTTACCACACTTTTATCGTAATTGTAAGTATTAAAGAAAAACCAAAACTTCCAGTATTGTCGGTTATCACTCCCCCAGAAAATTTATGGAATTATTCTAGTGGGATATACAAAAATCCTTTAAAAACAGGCCGTAACTGGGAAAGGGAAATATGGCTTACTCTCCTTGAAAACGGAGAAGTAAGTTTCAGCGTACCAGCTGGAATTCGAATACATGGAACAATATCTCGTATATGTGATAAAAAAGGATTCCGTGTTTACTTCCGAGGTGATTACGGTCTCTCTGCCCTACATTATCCTCTATTTACTCAGAAGCCGGATATTGATCGTTTTGAGCGCTTAGTTCTTTATGCCCCTTCTTATGACCAGCCCACCGGAAACTCAAATTATGCTCATATTACTGATGCTCTTACGCATACCCTGCTCCATGAGATAGGAGGCTTAACCTCAGCCTATAAGCCTGTGTCACTTTACTTAAACGGTGAGTATTGGGGAATCTACTGGATACGGGAATTTATTGATGAACACTACCTAGCCTCCAATTGTAATATCAGTAAAGATGTTGATTTATTAAGATTTAATTGGTATCTTCATCCTACTGCTCGAAAAGGCAACGTAAACTATTGGAATGAGACAAAAAAATTCTTTAAATATAATAATATATCAAAAGATAGTATTTATAAATATATTGCTGAAAACTATATAAACATTTCAAATTTCATTGATTATCATATAGTTAATTTTTATGCTGCTAATTATGACTGGCTCGATCAAAATACTGATTTCTATAGATCCTATAACAATGATCTTCGCTGGTACTGGATTCTCTGGGATACTGATAAAGCCTGGAAATGGGGAGCAGATCTAAATATACTACAATCAAAAACGAAAGAAAAAGCAAATTATAATATTATTTTGATCAGTTTGTTATCCAATCAGACCTTTCGTCACCGTTTTATCAACCGTTATGCTGATTTGATGAATACCACCTTTAGTACAGAACACGTACTGCAGGTAATTGACACCCTGGCACATATGATCTGTGATGAAATACCCAGGGAAGAAAACCGATGGCGGGATCCTGCTTT
>CAZETW010000155.1:0-5166 GCA_964515295.1 uncultured bacterium
CAGATGCCTCTATTTTCTTTTAGCCATATATTTTTATCCGTATTCCAATTAATAAATTTCATAATACAAATATACTACATTGTGTGCATTTTGTCAACACTTTTTTGCTGTCGAAGGTGTTCTTTACTTTCGACTTTCATCTGTGATGTGAAAACACCTCACAGTGCGTTAAGGGTAGAATATCTTATGCGCTAATTTTTCTTTCTACAATTTTTTTCATTTTGATAGCCGTAGATCCAACTCCCGAGATATTGGATGCTGCGGTTTCAATAGCATCTTTGGCATACTCAAGGAGAGCTACGCCTCCTGTACCCTGCAGTTGTGCTTCCATACCTTCAAGTTGTATATAGGATTCATATTCATCAAGTTCTTTGATGCTGGAAATCCTTTCATCCTTAAAGGGATTCTTTCTTGAGGAGAAATCCTTGATACTTTCAATCTTTTTAAGTTTAAATGGTGTAAACTTTTTAGTCTTTTCATACTTGATACGGAGATTATGTATGTTCTCCATTTCCTGATTAACTTCCAGCTTAACGGATTCTGCCTGACGAATTTTTTCCTGAGCAAATTCAATATTTTTTGTGGCAATAATTTTTACTGTTTCAAAAATATTTATCATAGTTTTTTCATAATCAGGTCTGTGTTTTTTTTCTCTTACCACAAACATTTCCCAGGCTTCAAGGATTTGTTCTTCTGGTTCTTCATTCCATATCATCCATGCAATTCTCTTAAGCTCTTCTTGCTGTAATGAGCTCAGTCTTTTATTATAATTAAATTGATTCTGGCATGAAATTAATATGGGTATCGCTAATGCTGTTGTTACTGAGAAAAAGGTAATAAATAATTTTTTTTTCATTTAAATCCTCCTTACATGCAATAAAAATATTTTAAGACACTGCAGGGACCAGAGCCTCTGCAGAGAGGGAAACGGATATTTTTCAGTGCTCCGCAGGGGCTCCGGCCCCTGCGGTTTGTTAATAAAGACAAAATATTCATTCCATACCAGACTGATCTTATCTTAACAACAAACACTTTACAACGCTTGAAAAAGCTCTTGACTGTACTTTTATAAAATAAGTACCAGATGGTTTGTCTACAGCATTCCAAACAAAATTATGATATCCTGGTTCTAAAGTACCCTCATATATTTTTTCAACAACCTTGCCATTTATATCATAAATAAAAATAATTAAATTTATCTTATTTGGCAAAGCAATTTTTATATTTGTTTGAGGATTGAAAGGGTTTGGGTAAATTGGTAACAGGGAATATGATGTGGGGATAGCATTACGAGATACAACAGATGTTTCATCGGTTACTATTAAAGCAACTTTCAATGTATCAGATAATTCACCGTCTGAGGCAATAACTGAAAAATAAGTATCCATAGCTGTGCCCGGAGCAGTGCCAGATAATGTGCTATTTGTTTCTGATAGCCAGGAGGGATAATGGATAAAATCATAGGACAGCGTATTTCCTTCCGGATCTGTTGCCGCAGCTGTATAGGTAATTTGAGTATTGATGTAGGCTTTGACAGTATCATTAGATGTTATTACGGGATGATTGTTTATTACATACATACTATATTCACTTTCATCAGACAGGGAAGGTGTGCCTGCGTCTGATACAGTAATGGTAAACTCGTAATTACCGGATTTTGTGGGCAGACCAGATATGAAACCACTGCTGGAATTCAGGTTTAATTCGTCTGGTAAAGAGCCGTTTGTAATATGCCATGAATAGGGAGGGATACCGTCTGATGCATTAAGTTGTTTTGAATAATAATTTTTGTATCTGGCTGAATCAAAATCTGATTGTATCAGCTGTGGTGCAGAAGATTGAGTGATATCGACAATGACACTGTCTGACCAGTCACTCTCAAGGGCACTGTTATCTTTCGATTTTGCTTTTATGAAAAACTGCCCATCTGCAGTAAAAGCATGTTCAATGCTTGCATTGTACCCTGAATAGAAACCGCCTTCCCAATTCATGGGTGAACCATCACCATAATCGAGTAATAGATCAGGAGAATTCCCATTCGGATCTATGACAAATATATCAAATGGTATATTTTCACGACTGTGGCCGGAATAGCTGTTTTCAGTAAAGATTGGTCTGTTGGGAGGCAGATTATCCGAACCTTCTAAGGAATACAGGGCATACTGTAAATAGTATTTGATTTCATCATAATTGGTTGGTAAATCAATATAGGAATCAAAAATTCCTGAGCTGTTTGCAGGCAGAGAATCATTCTGCACATCCAGATAAGTAAAATCACAACAAACCATATTTGAGTCTTTGAATATACAGGCGAAGATTTTCGGAAATTTCATTGAATAATTATAATCATTATTTACCACACCTTCCCATTCATAATAATTACCAGATGGCTGAATGACTACAGATTCCAAATCTAATATCTGGTCCCATAAAATATCATCCTGACCATTCTCCACATCATATTGAATTTCATAGGAAATACTGTCAAAATCAGCTTTATCAATATAGGTTTCGATAAAGGAATATTTATAAGGTGAAATACCTGAGTAACCATAACTTTCAAAATCTATATATGAATAATCAGTACCAATGAACGATCCATTTGAATATAAATTATATCTCAGTTTTACCCATTCCAGGTATTTTTTTTGTTTGTTTTTGATTCTGGCATGCACTTCGTAATATGAGTTACTATACTCATATACATAAAAATCAAGCAGATCAACATTATGATCCAGATAAATATTATTATCGAAATAAACAGGATTATTAAGGTCATTGGAGACTGCATGTAACTTTTTCTTTGTGCGACTGATTTTATTCTTTATTTTAATAATTTCATTTGTCAGGTTTACAGATTTTGATAATCTTTTGGAATTACCATAAAGAGAATCCAGACGTTCATTTAATACTTTTAATTCCTGGATGAGCTCATCATTTGATTGGGAGTATAAAATTGATGGTAATAATAAGGAAAATAGTGTAATTAATAGTAATGATTTATGGTACATTGACTGGTTCCGTGTTTTTGTTTGTTTTGATCGCCCAAGGGTTCTCTACCCTTCGGAGCCCCTGCGGAGCGTGAAAATCTGTCATAATTATCTCAAAGTCAATCGATTTTTATCATAGCGGTGGAAACCCTTATAGAGCAGGGAACCCAGAGCTTAAAGAATTAAAAAATGGAAGTTCTGTTACCGCATCTCGGACAGGATCGTATAGGATCTAATGGATTTGTTTTACCGGGTAGTGTTCTACCGCACTCATCACAATAAATTGAACCGCAATTTGTACAACGATGCCATTTATTGGCAACAGATGGCAACAATCCTTTTTGTTTTCCACAAATAAAACAAATTTCTCCAGCCATTCTTTTTCTCCATATTAAATAAATTTTACAATCCCTTACCAATCATCACCACTGTTATAATACTTGTAATTGCTGAATAGATTAATGTTATTTAAACCATTAATTAAAGTCAATATTATACAAGTTTTATTTGTCTGATAAACTATACAAGTCACTCGACGGGTAACCTAAACACATTACCTAGCTGATTTTCGTATGGCACGGGCCTTTGTAAACAGGCATGAGCTCTTTATATAACTTGTAAACCATACTATCGGTTTTTAAGTTATAGTGAGGTATCAATACTTTTTTATTACAGATTAAAGAGTTTGTGTAAGAGTATGTAATATATCCTCCCCGTTTTTTGCTTCTAACCGCTGGCATGGGGACCTTAAAAACAGTTATTTTTTCTCCTTTACCATTTTTTTCTAAGGCAATCTTTTCTGCATTGTGATTCAAGATATGATAATTACCCGGCGCACAAGCATCGGCATTCTCATATTCACCAATAATACATGTTGTATCATTCAGAAGTTTACAGAACATGTCTAAATGACCTGTGCCGTCACTGTTGAGGCTTTTCAGGAAAATGATTTTTTGAACACCGAAAAAGAATTTTAAATATACTCCAATAATTTCTTTTGCGACTTCAGGGTGATGACTCTCAAAATTCTCAAGTATTTTATCCGAAATGATAGCCATTCCGTGGCCATCAAATATTATATTTCCACCAAGAGTTATGTGTTTACATTTATGTAATGGTACGTTAAAATGATTGGAGATAATTGAAGAAATTTTTTTATCCCTAGGCCTTTTCCTGTTATAATTAACATCAATTATTTCTCTGTCTCCATTTTTAGTATAAATCCAATGCGGCCCGAAATCTCGAATCCAGGCTGAATTTGGCTTTGCCTGCAAAAAACAAATATTGTCTACATTAACTCTGTAATCAGAAAGCAAGGTTTCAACTTCCCCTTTTTTATTATTATTGATTGTAATAATGATCTTAGTGTCTTTAGCTACTTCTTTGGCAATCTTTACCAGTAAAGAATCATGAGCTGTCCAGCTTAGGCAAAGCACTTCTGTAGAGTCATATTCAGCAGGTGCGAATGAACCCTTAGCTGGTATCGTTAAATGTGAGGCATTATCATTTCCTGTATTATTACAAAAATCGGCTCCTCATGCGAATCTGTGCACAACATTAAATCGATAAGTTATTGAAAAGCATGGGAAATACCCTTAACTTATAAGGTACTTTTAGTCTTATAGAGTTAAAGGAGATCCCATGCTCATTAAAAAGATAATAAAAAATACACTGGGAATCAAGGATCACCGTGTTGAGAAAGTTATTGGTAACACTGAGAAGATCATCATTTTTTTAGATATTATTCATGGTCGAAGGCTTACATGTTCCGGTTGCGGGAAGAGGCAAAAACTCAGAGATCGATTGAAACAAAGAGAGTGGAGGCATGTGCCTTTGTGGAATATACCTGTTTACATTTATTACCGTCCAGCTCGTGTCAAATGCCAATGCTGTGGAATAAGAGTTGAATCGATTCCATGGAGTAATGGTAAAAGTTGTCTTTCTGTTCCTTTAAGTTTGACTATGGCAAGCTGGGCAAGAAAGCTTCCCATGAATACTGTCAGTCAAATGTTTGGTGTTTGCTGGAATGCTGTTTATTCTGCTGTTAAACAAGTCGTTGAATTTGGACTTTCCTGTCGAGACAAGACAGAGACGGTTATTATTGGTATCGATGAAATCAGTCGTAAAAAGGGCATGGTGTATCATACTCAGGTTTATGATCTTGTCCGCAAGAAGC
>CAZETW010000156.1:0-5120 GCA_964515295.1 uncultured bacterium
ATTGGTGAGATAGACAGTTATTTTATGATGCAAACCTGGCTCCCCAAAAGGACAGGGAATCATGCCCCGGGCCCAGGTTACCTGTACCGAATAATTATCCACTTTCACCTTGTTCTCCAGCGCTTCTTTCCCCTTATCTGTAAAATACTGCAGCCGGTTTGCGATTTGTTCCGGTGTAATGCCCTCCTGCTCCAGAATCTGCAGATCACCCCTGATAATATCATGAATATGTCTGGGATCATTACCCAGAAATCCATCCCTGGTTATTTCCCCAGGCAGAAAATTCTTTCGTACTTTTTTTTCTTCAGGTGATAGTTTCATTGTTTTACCTTAATTAAAAATAACCACAGTGAACTCTGTCCCCTCTAAAAACTGTCGAAAAAGTCCTTAATATGTCATTATGAGCGTTTTTTGCGAAGCAGTCCCCTACATTTTTAACCTTGCTGAAAAAGATTGCTTCGTCGCTTCGTTCCTCGCATAGACGTGAACTAACTTTTTCGACAGTCTCCTGGGGGTTCATATTTCATCTTTCAGGCAAAAGGATCAAAAAAGATGCGGTCACTGTTCACACCCTGGTTTTTAAATAATTTCACACAGGCATTGATCATACCCGGACTACCGCATAAATAGCCCTGTACAGAATCAGTCTCAATATTTTTCAGATACTGTTTTAGCGGTACGGTGACCAGCCCGGTTTCCCCTTTCCAGTCACTGTCCGGTTTCGGTTCCGAGAGTACAGGAACAAAAGTAAAATCCGGTAGCAGCTTTTGAAATTCCTCCATTTTATCCATATAAAAGAGGTCATCTTTGGTTTTTGCTCCGAAAAAATATGTGACTTTTCTCTGTATCCTCTTTTCATGTAACTCAGCCAAAAGTGACACCATGGGTGCCATTCCTGACCCCCCTGCTATCATGATCATTTCTCCTTCTCCCTCATGCAGACGGAAATCTCCCATAGGACCGGTAAAAGTGACCTGGTCATTTTCCTTCAGATACTGATGCACCCAGGTGGTACAAATACCTTCCGGCACCAGACGGATCATTAAATCAATACTATTGACCTGAGTACAGGGAGAAGCAATAGAATAGGCTCTGCTCACTGAACTTTTTACATTCTCATAAGGCTTACTCTGCAGCTGTACATATTGTCCGGGAGTGAATTCAATCTCTTTGGGCTCAATTAACTTTAGGGTCAAAAGCTTTATATCATAGGTAAGATCAGAGATGGCACTGATTTCTGCGGTAAATTCCTTGATATTGAAAAGTTCTTCCGGAATACTGATAACAAGATCCTGCTTTACTTTAACCTGACAGGACAGTCTGATGTTATCTGCAATTTCATCTTTTGTAAGTATTGGTTCTTCTGTAGGAAGTAAAGGACCTGCTCCTTGTTCGATCTTACATTTGCAGTAACCGCAGGTTCCCCTGCCCCCGCAGGCAGAAGGCAGAAAGATCTTCTGACTATTTAAGGACTGTAAGAGAGTAGCACCGCCGGTAACAGTCAGTTTCTTTTTACTCTGATTTATATCAATAGTGCATTCACCATAATTAGAAAAATAATATTCGGCAATAATCAGAATAATGGCAAGTACACCATTAATGGCCGCTACTACTAAAATTGTAACTAAAATAGTATTAATCATTTCTGTTCGCTATTACTGTATTTGAACTATACCGGAAAAACCCACAAATGCCATAGCCATTATACCGGTAATGATAAGTGCAATTCCGGGACCCTGAAGCTGGGGAGGGATTCGTTTATTATTCAGTTTTTCTCTGATCCCGGCCATAGCCATGATAGCAACAAACCAACCTACACCGCTCCCGGCTCCAAAAAATACAGACTGAATAAAAGTATAGTTCCTGATCACCATAAACAGAGAAACTCCTAAAATAGCACAGTTCACTGTGATAAGAGGAAGAAATATTCCCAGGTTAAGATACAGCACTTCTGAAAACCGTTCAATAAACATTTCCAGAAACTGTACTGTGGCAGCAATGACTATAATAAATACAATGAAACGTAAATACTCAAGTTCCAGAGGCTGCAAAATATTATAGTAAATAATATGATTAACTGCAGAGGTAATGGTCAGGACAAATATGACTGCCAGACCTAATCCGGAAGCTGTTTTAATCTGTTTGGAAACCGAAAGAAAGGAACACATACCCAAAAAATAAGTCAGGAGAATATTGCCGGTAAAAATAGCGGCAAAAAACAGTACCCAGGGAGAAATTGCTTCCATAATTACACCCCTCTACTTTTTTTCATGACCAATCTTTAATTCAACAGTATTGGCAACCCAGATAAATACAGCCAGCATAAAAAACCCACCCGGAGCCATGATCATAATAGCCCATTGTGTCCAGCCTCCGGAAACTCCGATACTTTTCATGACCGGATCCATTATGGGAATCCCCAGTAAAGTACCGAATCCCAGCAATTCCCGGAAAAAAGCTATTACCAGAAGCACCCAGGTATACCCTACTCCGGACATAAAACCATCTATAAAAGAAAGACCTGGTTTGTTGGAGGAAGCAAATGCTTCCATGCGTCCCATTATAATACAATTGGTAATGATCAATCCCACATAAGGCCCCAGAGCTTTACTGATATCAGGAACATAGGCTTTCAGGGAAATATCCACCAATACTACAAAACTGGATATTACCAGCACCTGAACCATCATCCTTACCCGGGAAGGTATAATGTTCCTCAGTATGGAAATAACCAGCGCAGAAAAAGAGGTAACAAATATCAGACCCAGTCCCATGATCAGGGTATTCAGGAAAATATTGGTTACTGCCAGGGTGGAGCAAATTCCAAGAATCTGGACAGTAACCGGATTGTTTTTCCAGAGATCATCTTTGACAATGTCCAAGGCTTTACCTGCCATTATTCCTCCCCCATATATCCGGGAATTATAATATTATTATCAAACACAGATTACTCAGAGAAATAAATTATTGTTATACCTCAATAGGTGGTATCAACTATTTCTTCTCTTCCTATAAAATAACTCATTTTTTCTGTAACCTCTGTGGTTGTATTTCAAACTTTTTTTTAATTACAGAACCTTCTAAACTAATTAAAAAATCAATTCTGAACAGACTGCAGATGATCTTTCAATACCATAAGATAAAATTTTAAATCCTTGTTCAGCATATTTCTGACTCCGTTACAGGTCTGAGTGGCACCGGTGATGGCCTGAAACGTATTAGTTGGATCTTCTCTATTGGATCTTTGCTTATTATACACCATCCTTATGGGAGGAAGATCAGCATTATCAAAAAAACCTGTCAGCTTCAATCCCCGGAAATAGTACTTGAATTCAGATTCTGTGATTCTGGCTCCCAGACCGGGAGTTTCTGACTGCTCAGTAAAATCAATACCAATCATACGGTTCAGGTCCGGAGAAACCACTGCAAAAGCTGCAATAGTTCCCCATAACCCTTTACCCCTCAGGGGAAATCCGTATCCCCGAAGACTTCCACTGTTTTTCTTCAAGATAATGATATCAAGAGAATCTTTATAGGAAAGAAAACTTTGTTTGAGCAGTTCCCGGTGTTCGGTTTTCAGAGCAAGAGTAAGGGTGTCCAGAGAACTGCGGTAAATCTGCTGAACCCGCTTCTCATTCCAGGGAAGATCTGCTGTTGTTGCTGTAGGTGATATCTGTGCCTCATTGACCCCTTCCGGAAGAAAATCACCGGCATATAAAACTGATTTAATTTCCTTGATTTTCTGATTCTGAATAATTTTCTCTCTGGAAACAGCGTTAACAAATCCCAGAGCTCCGATAAAAACAGCGGTTATGACTACCATGAATAAAAATGTATATAACATCTTCTTCATTTCTGATTCCTCTTAACATACCTGACCGTATGATCCATCAGAGGAGCAAACATATTGCCGATAAGAATGGCAAACATAATTCCACCGGCAAAAAGAGAAAAGGTTTTTATGATCTGTCCCACAACAGCAATAAGACTTCCGTATATCAGCTGTGCAGCATATGTTTTGGGAGCTGATACCGGATCAGTTACCATAAAAAATGCAGCTAAAAATACGCCTCCTGAAAATAATCCATAAAGCAGAGGAGGAGAAAGCTCCGGAACCAAAGCATGAAGTATTATCTGAACAATAGTATAGACAGAAAGAAAACTCACCACCAATCTCCATTTGGCGGTTTTTTTATACATAATGTACAATCCTCCCAGAATAAGCAGCACTGCCGAACCCTCTCCCAGAACCCCGCCACCGATAAATAGGGTTTCTCCCAGTTTCTCAAAAGAACCGTTAATATTCCCCAAAATGAGCTGCAGTAAATCCGGAAGTTTCTCAGTTCCTGACCGGTATGCATGAGAAGGGGTGGCAGTAGTCAAAGCAGATAGTTCTCCAGTTAAAGGTAAAAATCGCCAGGCAGCAAATCCGCCCGGAAAATCAGAAAAATTCGCTGCAGGTACCCATCTGGCAGTCATGTGTATGGGAAAAGTGATATATATAAAACACCGACCGGTAAGAGCAGGATTAAATACATTACAGCCGAATCCGCCAAAAGCCATTTTCCCGAAGGTAACACCAAATGCTGCCCCGATGATAACCATATAAAAAGGAATAGTAGGAGGGAGTACTAAGGCAAAAAGAATCCCGGTGACTACACTGGCTTCTGTCACCTTGCACTCCATACTGCGTGCAAAAAGCCATTCTGTAATCATACAGGTCAGAACAGATAGTAATAGTATTCCCATACTGACCCAGCCGTAAAAATATATAGAAGCAATAACTGCAGGTAACAGTCCCACTATTACTGTCCGCATCATCGGCTGCTTTTGTACAGGTAGGTTATATTTCATCCACTGAATTCCCTGAGATTATAAAAAAAATATACTTTAAATGTGTCAATAAATATGTAATAATGTAAAACTTAATACTGATAAAATCAATTTATAGATTATATAATAATTTGTTATTTAGAAAAATTCTGATCTTTCAGCACCAGATCATCCCCCCATAATTCACTGAAAGTAATCTCCTGTAACGGTTTTCTTTGCCGGGGTGCTTTTTCCTTCTGAATGACTTTTTCATCCAGACCTTCCGAAGAACCAGGATATCCTATAAT
>CAZETW010000157.1:0-5112 GCA_964515295.1 uncultured bacterium
CAGGATATTTCTATAAATAATTTTCCATAACAGATAAATCAGGATTGAAAGGACTATTATTAATCATAGTAATAGTATAATTTCATGATCTAAGGATATAATATCCTATTATTATATGTTCTTCAAAAGAAATTTATTTGAGTTACCTGAATACTGATAATAATTTCGCATACAATATTGATTACCTGGTATAAACACTATTATAATATTTTTAAAGAGTAGACTCATGAAAAATAATTTATATTTCCCAGTGATAGTTTTGGTTCTTTTTTTCATTTCACAGAGAAATCATAGTCAAACCACTTCAAAACAAAATCCTTACCCTTTTTCACAAATTTTACTGAATGATTTTATTGTAAATGACGACGGTAGTGGTCACACTCAGTCAAATCCCAGTATTACCAGGAGCGAAAATGGTAATGTCTATATTGTCTGGGATGATAACAGAAATGGACTTACAGATATTTTCTGTCAGGCCTATAGTGGCAATGGTATTCCCCAGGATGGAAATTTCCAGGTAAATGAAAATCATTCTGGTCATCATCAATTCCCGGACATAGCTTCTGACAGTTCGGGTAATTTTATCATCACCTGGTCTGATGCAAGAGATGGGACAACCCAGATTTACGGACAATACTTTCAAAACAATGGATCAGCTTCAGGTAATAATTTTAAAGTAAGCATAAATACTGAACAAAATAATTCAGGCAATTCAAGTGTTGACATGAATAAAAGAGGTGATTTTATTGCTGTTTGGGAAAACAATTATCAAATCAGCAGGCATATCTATGCTCAGTTATATGATAAAAACAGAGATCCTGTTGGGAATAATATTCAGGTGAATGATAATACTGTAAGCAATCATATATTTCCTGATGTTGCCATGGATGACAATAGAAATTTTGTTATTGTCTGGCAGGAGGAGAGATCAGGACAATATGATATTTATGCTCAGCGTTTTAATGCAGACGGTAATCCCCTATGGGGCAATTTTAAAGTCAATGATGAAACCAACAGTACCAATCAGATGCATCCTGCCATTGCCATGGATGCCCAGGGAAATTTCATCATAGCCTGGAATGATTGGCGGGATGGTGCTGTTAATATCTACTGCCAGCAGTTCGATTATAACGGAACCAAGATAAATTTCAACTTCAAGGTGAATGACGATGCAGGTGCCAATGGTATCACCTATCCTGATGCAGCTATGGATGATGAGGGTAATTTTGTCATTGTTTGGCCTCATAACCTGACCGGTATTTATGGTCAACTTTTTGATACTACTGGAAACAAATCAAAAACTAATTTCAAAATCGACTCCGGAGAGGGAAATACCAGACAACTGCTTCCCAGTGTGGCGATGGCTGATAATCAGCTTTACACATCCTGGCAAGATAACCGACTGGAATCCTTATGGGATATTTATGCCAATATCCTAAATTTAAGTGTTTCCGATACCGATACGGTTGCCACTCCGGTGTTTAATCCTCTGCCTGGTACATATACTGATTCTGTATCAGTTACCATCAACTGTCCCACTTCGAACACATCTGTTTATTATACCTCAAATGGATCAGATCCTACAGACATGAGTACACTTTATTCCACACCTGTTCATCTTACATCAACTACCACTTTAAAAGCCAGAGCCTATAAAGAAGGTTTTATACCCAGTGATGTAGTAACCGGAACCTACACTATTGAACAGGGAAAACCTGCAACCGTGGATACTCCCGCAACCATTATTCAACTGTATCAAGGCTGGAATCTTTTTTCCTTTGATGTCCAACCGGAAGATCTCCGAATAACAGAAATCTTAGGTGATATAATCAGTGATGTTGATATAGTGGTAGGAATTGAAAACGGAATTGAAAAAATCTATGATCCTGATTCTTCAGAAACCTCTACCCTGCTGACGTTTAATCCTCTACAGGGATATTACATTCACATGCAGAATCCGGCAGTATTATATATCACAGGTACAGAAATACCAGCAAATACACCCATCTCTTTAATAAAGGGAACAAATCTGATCTCTTACTTACCGGACCATGATTTACCTGTTGAAGAGGCGCTGCACTCTATAATGGATCATGTTGTATATGTCAAATCCATTGACCAGAATGGTATAACCAACAGACAGAAAGCTAACGGCGGCCTGTCATATGATCCGGTTTTAACTGACTACAACACCTTAATCACTATGCAAAATGGGTTCGGATACTGGGTGAACGTTGATACAGCAGTTACCCTGACCTATCCGGAAAATTCCGATGAAACCTTACTTGCTTCAACAGTTATCGGATCGCATGGCGGTACTTTTTCCACAGATAATTTTATCTTAACTGTTCCTCAGAATGCTTTTGTAGCAAATGTGACTCTGAAACTGTACGATTTGTCAGAAACCTATAATAACCAGGAGACAAACTCTACCATTTACGGACTGGAAGGACTTCCTCAGGATTTTCTGCAGCCTCTCAGGATCTGTGTCAAATATACAGGAAATCTGTCAGAAGAAAATTTTATTTCTGTGGGGGAAGAAGTTTTCATTCCGGAATTACTGGATACTGAACTTCTTCATTTCTATTATCCAGCTCAGGATTCATCAGGATTTTTAGTCACTACTCTTCCTGCCGGAGATCTGGATCCAGCAAATTCACAAAATATCTCACCTCATTTACTTTCAAAAAAATGGCTACGCACAGGGATTAAGATAATAAATGCAGTTCAATTTAGACAAACATATCAAAGCAAATATTTCACTATTGCATATCCCATACTCTCTTTTCAGACATCCCAGATTGCCCAGATCGGCAATTATTTTGATGCAGCTGTTCAGACCGGTATGGGTGGAACAGGTATGGGATTTGGTGTAAGCCAGCTTTCACTTCTTGAAAAAAAATTATTTCATGTCATTATTGAAAGCGCAAATACACATATGGATTATTACCTGAAGACAGAACCTTACAAATCATTAATAGTTGATATCCTCAAGAATTATAATAAATGTTCGATGCACCTCAATGAAAACATGCTTTCAGAAAACGAAGATGTTTTACAACAAATAGCCGGGATGCTGGTATTTGGACTGCGGCAGTGGATGGAATTCAATGATCAATACTACTGGAACTGGCTTAATTATGCAATTGAATTATGGGTTGGAGGACGCTTTGCCGCTGATCCCATACATTATAACCCCTTTGATCTGTGCGCTGCTGGAGATGAACAGAATCTAATGAAAAGTCCTTTCCAGGGGATAGAAAAAGGGTGGCAATTTCCTGAAGGTGTCTCGGTCAATATGCAAGCAGAGTTGTTATTGAAAAAACAACATGGTCACGGTATGGTTGGATTGATAAAAGCTATTGAAAGAACCTATAAAACGGGCAATGTGACTAAAATCTGGGAAGCTATCAATTCTTCACAAATACCAGTAGAAATAATAATGGAGAACATTAAGGATCCGGAATATGTATGGTGGTCGTCTTTCTTCCATCGTTACGTGAGCAATAATTTATATGAACTGAATGTAAAAAAATTACTGAAATCAATTAAAAATAAAAACAAATTTATCATCAATGATGCAAATGACATTGTTAAAGATTTTGACCGTACCTATCCGGATTTTTCAGCTGAGCTTTTTCAGGTATATTTATTTTACGATAAAATTGAAGATCTGGTTTTTACTCTGGGTCCTAAGACTTTAAATCTGGATTATCAGACCTTTTACATTTATGGATTACAAAATAACTCCCTTCAGTATATTGGTCAGGGTATTCAATCAGGAAAGAATATTCAGCTGACAGTAGAAAATATTCCCGAACTAATGGAATCAGGATATACTTCTTTGATCGCATTGGTTGTTAACAGTGCCAATGAACCGCCATACACCGGATCAGTTAATATAGAATTTGAGGTGAAGTCTCAGCAAATGCTTCGTCAGAGCTGGATAACATTTGAAAACTTTACCTATGATGGGAATACAGTTGATCCCTTTAATAATGTTCTCTCTCGTACTGGAGTGCCCTTAGGATACACATTATATATTCCAGCTACAAGTGAATACAGTGAAAATGTTTATGAAGCATATTGGAGTGATAATAAAGATTCCTGGTCAGGGTCAACAGGTGGTTCTGACGGGTACATAAAAATTGAATTTAACTTTAACAACGAAATTATTACATTCTTTCATTTTGAAGTGGTCAGCAAAGAGGGTGATATTTCCACCAAAGAACTCACCATTGAAGCTGTTGATATCCCTTATAAAGGTAAGGACCAGTATCTATTGGATTGGGATGTATATCAAATTTTTGGTGAAAAGATAAAATCAGATCATATAACTAAGTTCTCATATGTTCAAACAGATCATATGAGTGCAGGTGACTGGGTGACAACTGCAACTGATTTTCACACCCAGAGTAACAGTTATCTTAAAATATACATAAAATAGATAAAATATTTACAGAAACTTATATTAAAAAACTCGAGGGGAAAATGGATATCAATATAAACAAAAAAATATGGATGCTGATCCTTATTTCATTTATAGTGAATCTGACAGGATATGAAAGCAGGGCTCAGGAAATAACAGTAAGCAGATTCTGGGTTGACATGTACGGGACTGTAGTATGGTCTGACCAGAGTCCTGTAGGATCAGGAGCATTAATTCAGGTATTTGATTCTGACAGCATGTTATGCGGTAAATGTACTGTTAGCACTGAAGGAAAGTATGGTTTTATGCCTGTGTATGGAGATGATCCTCTGACTTCTGAGATTGATGAAGGAGCCCGGGAGGGCGATAATCTGGTTTTTTTAATAAACAGTTCCCCAGCCAATGTTTTATATGGAAAAAGTACGGTATGGTCTCAACAGCACCTAAAACTACAGGTCAACCTGATCAGTACTGTTACCAAAGTTGAAAACCAGACTCTTATCCCCCGGACTTTCGGTCTTAGCCAGAATTTTCCCAATCCCTTTAATTCTGAGACATTAATTCAAATCCAGCTGCCTGAAAAATGTTTTGTTTCTTTAAGAATTTATAATATTATTGGACAAATAATATGTTCATTAATTAATGGAATGAAGGAACCGGGAAGATATACATCTATCTGGAAT
>CAZETW010000158.1:0-1430 GCA_964515295.1 uncultured bacterium
AAGATCTGGCCTACGGTGGCAAAGGAGTAGCCAGAAAGGACAATTTTGTCTGGTTTGTACGGGGAGGAATTCCCGGACAGAAAATAAAGGCCCGGATCAGAAGAAAAAAGAAAAGCTACGGGGAAGCGACCATTGATGAAGTGATTGAGCCTTCCCCTCACCAGATCGAAGCACCCTGCCCCTACTTCGGCATTTGCGGCGGATGCCAGCTCCAGCATCTGGACTACAAAACCCAGCTGCAGTATAAAACCAGACAAACCGAAGAAATCCTGCGGCGGGTTGGTGAAATTGATGATCCCCCGGTACTTCCGGCTCTGGGCTGTAAAGAACAGTATGGCTACCGCAATAAAATGGAATTCAGCTTCTCCAATACACGATGGTTTATTGATGAACAAGATAATCGGAAACCTGAGGATTTTGCTCTGGGTATGCATGTTCCCAAACGATTCGATAAAGTGCTGGATCTTGACAAGTGTCTGCTGCAGTCTGATACTCTGAATAAAATACTGAAGACCGTTAAAACATTGACTCTGGAAACCGGACTGCCTGCCTATGACACCAGAAATCACACCGGGATCTGGCGTTTCCTGGTTCTCAGAGAAGGCATACATACCGGAGACATCATGGTAAATCTCTATACTTCAGGACAAGAGGAAGAACAGGTCAAACAAGTAATGGACCACATAGCTCCTGAAATTCACAAAAATCATCCTGAGATCACTTCCCTTATGCATACTGTCTCTGACAAAAAGGCACAGATAGCCAGAGGAGATCATTCCAGGCTCATGCAGGGGAAAAATGAGATCAGAGAAAAAATCGGGAATAACATGTTCCGCATTTCCCCGGAAGCTTTTTTCCAGACCAACACTGTTCAAACTGAAATCCTGTTCAATACCATTGCTGATCTTGCCGATTTTAAAGGCAGTGAAAATGTTCTGGATCTTTACTGCGGAACCGGAGCAATCGGAATATCTATTGCAGACAAAGTAAAAAACATATTCGGTATAGAAGTAGTTGAATCCGCGATTGAAGATGCAGTTAAAAATGCAGAAATAAACAGACTTGAGAATATCTGTTTTCACCAGGCTGATATGAAAGACGCTATGAGTGATATTGCCTTTGTGACCGAACAATTCACTGATCCTGATGCTGTCATTATAGATCCTCCCAGAGGCGGCACCCATCTGAAATCCATCCAGGGTCTCATAAAAATGGCACCTCCAAAGATCATCTATGTTTCCTGTAATCCTGCCATTCTTGCCCGGGATCTGAACCTGTTATGTAAAAATCAGTATACGCTTAAAACTGTTCAGCCGGTAGATATGTTTCCTCATACCGGACATATTGAGATCGTAACAATACTTTTCCATAATTGACCATGATTTCCATGATGAGCATGATTGACCATGATTTCCATGATTACCATGATT
>CAZETW010000158.1:1530-4763 GCA_964515295.1 uncultured bacterium
ACCATGATTTCCATGATTACCATGATTTAGTATGATCAGTAATATGAGAAAAAATATTATTAAATTTTGACAGGATTAACATGATGCATTGGATTTTAAAAATGATTAAGCAATGATATAATATAACTCAAATAACTTTATATAATAACTAAATAAATAATCCTGTTCATCCTGTGAATCCAGTCTAAAAATATAATTGGGAAAAAGGATTTACTACAATGAAGAGTATAAAAGTTAGAAATTCCCTTCTATTGCTTTGCTTTCTCACACTCAGCACTTCTCTTTTTTCTGATGATGTAGAAAGCAAAAAACTGATGATCCCTATGCGGGACGGCATCCAACTGGAAGCAACCCTGTACACTCCTTTCGGAAACGGCCCCTGGCCTGTTATCTTGGAAAGAACCCCTTACCAGGATTCTTATCTGCTCAATACAATTTCTGTTTCATTACTTACCAATCTTTACAATTATGCAATAGTAGTGCAGCATACCAGAGGACGATATAAATCTGAGGGGGCTGATTCCGTTTTTTTTCAGGACGGCTGGGGCCGGAAGCAGGACGGGTATGACACGGTTGAGTGGATTGCGGATCAGTCCTGGTGTAACGGCAAAATAGGAATGGTGGGGGTTTCAGCATCAGGAATAACCGGTTATATGGCAGCCGGAGCCAATCCTCCCCATCTTACCTGCTGTGTAATATTAGTCGCTGCCTCCAATATATACGAGCAGGCACTGTTTTACGGAGGAGAATTCCGGTATTCCCTGGTGGAAAACTGGCTTCAGCAGCAGGATGCGGAAAATCTGATCGATTTTTTTGTTGAACATCCTCATTACGAATCTGTATATGACTGTATAAATCTTTCCACCAGATGGGACAGTGTCAATGTACCCATTCTTCATATCGGAGGATGGCATGATATATTTGTTCAGGGACAGACCCAGGCTTTTACCAACATTCAGAAATACGGAGGACCGAAAGCAGCCGGTTTCCAGAAGCTGATCATCGGACCCTGGGTTCACTATCTGATTTTCTCTTCCTGCGGTGAATTGGACTTTCCGGGCAGTTCAGTGGATCTGATCTCTCTTTTTATATACTGGATGGACCGCTGGATGAAAAACATCAAAAACGGAATTGAAAACACCAGGGTTCAGTATTATTTAATGGGTGATCCTGAACAGGAGGACAGTCCCGGAAACAGATGGGTTGCGGCAGATGACTGGCCTCCTGAATATGTCCCTCTTCCTTTCTATCTTCATTCCGGAGGAATATTGAGCAAAGATCCTCCTCCAGAACTAGACTCTCCTGATCATTTTACCTATGATCCGGACAATCCGGTTCCCACTGTGGGAGGAAGAAATCTTTTTCTGGACGCTGGTTCTTATGATCAGACACCGGTTGAATCCAGAGACGACGTTCTTACCTATACAACCGACATACTCACTGATTCACTGATTATTTCTGGTCCAGTTACAGTACAACTCAGAGCAAGTTCAGATGCAGTAGACACTGATTTTACCGCAAAACTCTGTGATGTATATCCGGACGGAAGATCAATGCTGATTGCGGACGGGATAATTAAGGCACGACACAGAAATTCACTTACAGAAGAATCCCTTCTAATTCCCGGACAGGTTTATGAATTTACCATTGACCTCTGGTCAACAGCATTAGCTTTTGCTCCCGGCCACGCTGTCCGCCTTTCCATCTCCAGTTCCAATTATGAAAGATTCGAACCCAATCCCAATACCGGAGAGCCCTTTCGTCAGAATACCTCGACTCAGATTACCCATCAGACTGTCTATCATGATGCTGAACATACTTCTGCACTGATCCTGCCTGTAATCGGATCCTCTGCAGGTATTGAACAGCCGGAAACCTCTGTACCTGAACCTGTACTCACCCAGAATTATCCCAATCCGTTTAATTCAGAAACTACCTTTACTATCAATACACACAAACTGAACATTTCCGAAGATAATAACATTACACTGACTATCTATGATCTTCTGGGCAGAACAATCAGGAGATGGCAGATTTATGCACACACAGCTTCTGAACAGATCACCTGGAACGGATGCGATCAGAATCAGCAGACAGTATCATCAGGCATATATATCTGTATCCTTAAAGCAGGTCAATACACTGAATCTAAGAAAATAATTTTGAGTAAATAATATTATGGGAAAAATTTTTTACAGCTTTATGGAAACTCAATTTGGCCCCTTGCTTCTCTCTGCTACAGAAAAAGGGCTGAAAAGAATTATGCTTCCGTCAGCGGATCAGCTGCAGCAGCTCCGCCAGGAATGCAAAGAAGATACCCTCATAGAGAATCGTGAAATTAATAAAAATGCAATCCGGCAGCTGCAGCAGTATTTTAAAGGAGAAAGAAAACAATTCTCTCTTTCCCTGGATCTTAGAGCAACGAAATTTCAGAAAAAAGTATTAAAGGCAGTTCAGAAAGTACCCTATGGTACCACCCGGAGCTATAAAGACATTGCTGAAAAAATCGGTACCCCGAAAGCAGTGCGGGCCGTGGGCAATGCCAACCGCACCAACCCCCTGCCCATCATCATCCCCTGCCACCGCACCATCGGATCAGATGGCTCGATGACCGGATACGGAGGGGGAATTGAGTTGAAAAGGAAACTGCTGGAGTTTGAGAAGAGGTATGTTTGAGGGAGTACTTTTTAATTTATTATAAAATAATGTTTGATACTATCTTTTACTTTATTAAATATCTGATGAATTTTTTATTTTTTCAACTCTAATATCTTCGTATTTGAATAATACATAGTCAGATCTACTACCAATTGTTATTACAACTAATTCATTATCAGTTTCAATTTGCTTTGGAAAATTATCTTTATTTTTTATATAGGCATCGAATATTTTTATATATTCTATCTTAATTATTATTTTATAGTTAAATAATTCTATTATTAAATCTTTATCTGAATACAAAAAGAAAGGTGATATATCCTGCAGTTTTAAACTTTTAGGTATATTTTGTTTTTTTAAGGTAATTCTAAAATTATAACCCTTTAATTTTTGTTTTTTATTATTAATTATATTTACTAAAAAATATGTATCAGTAAATTGTTTTCTTGTAAAAGAGTTTGGTAATGTAAATTTTATATTTAACTGATTTTGTATTTGAAATAAATCATTATAAAAATCATAAAAGAATTTTGATTCTTTTATAAACTTATTTTTAATTTCTTTTGATATTAAAA
>CAZETW010000159.1:0-2333 GCA_964515295.1 uncultured bacterium
ATGATCATATCCCGCTGGAAAGGATTTGAAATCGATTCCTCTGAAGGCTATTATGCCTTTGAGAGAGATTTCAGTGACCGGGAGCTGGGCCGGGAGTTTGTACGGAAACTTATCGCCTCGCCCCTGCTCTGGTCCAAGGTTTCTTTTACCCTTCTCCCTCAGAAAGACTTTAAAAAAGAATTGGAAAACTATCTTCACACAAAACTGAAAGAAAATTCAATAGAAAAATTCAGACATGAATACCCGGATGAACTAAAAAGAGATAAAAACACTTACGATTTCAATGATGATATTGATGAGCATCTTCCCTCCCACATCCAGCCTGAATTTGTATCCTCTCCTTCTGTTTTTCTGGACATTTTTGAGGATTCAAAAAATTTTTTCAGCCTGCTCTCCTTAAATTTTTGCATCAGTCCTCTCCAAAATTTACCCAAAGATGAATATAATAAATTACAGAAATGGTTTCTGAAACAATTCAAGAATGAAGATCAGGGTAAAAATAGATGGTCACAGTATTGTGATGTAGACGAAACCTCCTTTGAATTACGCGGGAACACTGAATTATGTAACTGCCCGGAACTGTCCGATCCTTTTGAGGCTAATATTGAACTGTTTTCTGAATCGTTTACCCAAAAAAGCTGTTCGCTTCGCTTTAATGCCCCGGCTAAAGATCCTTCTTTGATGATCTATCTTCTCTTTCAGCTAATTGACAGCTTTTTCTTAGAATTCAGAGGGAATCATTATAACTTTGACGAAACACCTGATAAAATAAAAAAAATGAAGATCGGATATGATCTGGATGAAGATTCAATACATTCATTGAATCCAGAAAATTAAACCTGCATAATGTCTATGTTTCATTTAAATCCAGCAATAAACCTTCGGCCGGAAGCCAGAGGCGCTCTCCTCTTTAATCCGGGAAATGCAGAAACAGTATATATTAACAGAAATACCCTCTCTTTTTTAAAAGATATTGAAAAGGGTAACATTTCCGGAAACCATATTCCTGTTTCATTAATTCTCTGTCTTCAGCAAGCACAAATATTAAAACAAGGGAAAAAAAATAATAAACATGTATTAAACAATATAGAATACTGCCTGGATTCAAAAACTGATGAAATACCTCGTTCTCTTTCCATGCCGGAAACACTGCATATAGCACTTACTAACACCTGTGATCAGACATGTAAGGGTTGTTTTTATTCAAAAGGTAAAAACAATCCGGCAGTATTTCTCTCTGAACAGTTATTTGAAAAAATTTTGGAAGAGTCCCGCAGAAACAGGGTCTTCCAGTTTGCTTTTGGCGGCGGTGAACCGCTTCTTCATCCTGATATCCTCACCTTTGTAAAAGAAACCAGACAAAAAAATATTGTTCCCAACATCACCACCAATGGGAATCTACTTACTGAAAATTTTGCTGCAGAACTTAAAAGGGCCGGGTTAGGTCAGATTCAGATATCTCTGAATGCATCTGATCCGGATAAAAATGCCCGGACACGACCTAACTACCATCTGGCAGTAAAGGCTATGGAAATGTGTCAGGAAGCAGGGCTTCGCTTCGGTATAAACACTCTTGTGACCCGGGACAACTTCCGGCAGCTCCCCTCTCTTTTTACCTTTGCCAAAACAACAGGTGCCCGGGAAGTGAATCTCTTGAGACCGAAACCTCCGGTAAATGATCCCGGCTGGCTGGAATATGTTTCATTGACATCACTTCAGAATCAAGAGCTTCATCATCTTCTCATTCAGGAAAATAAAAAAAGAAATATTACAGTAACACTGGATCAGTCATTAAGTTTTCTGGCCTATCACCGGAACCCGGAAGAGCTTTATTATAACGGTGTATGGGGCTGCGGAGCAGGCAGAAGATTTCTTACCATTGATCCTGAAGGTACAGTCTATCCCTGCAGCCATTTCCGGCACCCTGTTGGCAGTCAGGGGAATTTTGCTGAATCATGGAAAACATCTGAACTTTTAAATCAGTTCAGGAATCTGGAACATAACCTTCAGGATAGCTGCAAAGAATGCAGTTTGGTTTCAGTGTGCCGTGGCTGCAGGGCAGTGGTAACTGAGCTGGGAGGTGGTTTCCTGAACGGAGATCCTCACTGTCCGCTGATTACCATGCAGTCACAATGAACACAACAGGAGTAACACTTGGATAATACAGACCAAAAACGGAATATTCTTAAGGCTTTCAGCAAAGCAGTTGATCAGAGATCCTTTGTGTTAAAGGAAAATCCGGAGGTTATTTTTCAGCAACTATATGATCATCTTTATTGGCAGGATAAAAAAGAAAAGACTCTCAGTGAGAAATTAGATTACGAACGCAGACG
>CAZETW010000159.1:2433-4757 GCA_964515295.1 uncultured bacterium
CAGACGATACTCTCAGAATCTGGGATGCAGAGACCGGAGAGGAACTGGCAATCCTCAGCCAGGCTTCATCACTGTGTCCCTCACCCTCATTTTCCCTTCTGCCGGACGGCAAACGCCTTTTGAATATGAATGGAAACGGACTCGAAATGAAAATATGTATAAGCAATATTACTTTGGAATCTAATATATTTTTAGTTATGCAATTTATTTTCATTGAAAAAATCATTAATTTCTTCGAATCATATACATTAAAAGGAATGTAATGAAGATAGCAGCCACCTGTGACCTACATTATGATTTATTGAATCCACTTCAACAAGCATCAATGCAAATCAATTTCATTGATACCTTAAAACAGCAAAAACCGGATGTGCTGATCATTGCCGGAGATCTGGTCGGTCTGGGCTGGGCTGACCTAGGGCCCTGTCTGGAAAAATTCAGGGATGTCGCCCCTCATCGTTTCATGGTGTTTGGTAACCACGATTACTGGTCAGCGGATAAAAACAGCGTAAAACATCTTGAAATTCTGGAACCTCACATCCGAAAATCCGGATTTCACTTACTTGATAAACAGCCAAAAAAGATCGGAAATATCGGTTTTGCCGGTAACTGTTCATGGTATGATTATTCTTTTGCACCTGATCCCCTACCTCCTGACTCCTCCTATGAAAAGAAACAGTACCGAGATAAAATGGTGTGGAATGATGCAAGGTATGTACATCTGAATAAAAATGACAAACAGTATACAGATGAACTTCTGGAAAAGCTGGAAAAGGACATTAACATATTGGCCAGTAATACTGAAACCATTATTGCAGTTACTCATCATGTAGGATTTCAGGAAATGATTATCCAAAAGGGAGGGGATGAACCCTGGAACTTCTGTAATGCATTTATGGGCAGCAGAAGGTTAGGGGAAATGCTCTTAAAGTATAAAAAAGTCAAATACCACATTTGCGGCCATACCCATTATCCTCTCCGTGTACAGAAAAATCATCTGGAATCAATCAATCCCGGATCAACCTATCATGAAAAAAGATATGTCATTATTAACATCCCTGACTGATAGTAACAAATGACTCAAAATAAAGAGAGTAACATTCAAGAACAGGCATGGAAAATATAAAAATCATCATTTACATTGAGTTTGACTTTCTTGTTATAAATTATTATTATTTAAAATATAAATATATAAGCCGATTTTTGGATTTAAAATCTATAAATATTTAAAATAACAGTGAGTTGAAATTATGAACAGTATACAAATTTATCTATTCCAATTAAATGGGTAGAGGGTCCGGATAAAATGTTTATTGAATATAATCAACGATCATATATATCTGATGGATGTTTCTTAAGTATAACACCTGAAGATAATGCTATTGAAATGGATAGGATTGCTTTAATGAGCCTGAAAGATATTTCCCTTCTGGATGGTGAACTGATCTGTTCGGAGAAGAGAAATATTAGAGAATGTCAACTATTAAACCGGATTATCGGATTATTTCGAGTGGATAAATTCTCAAAAAAGCTGGATCAGAGAGAATATATTCCTGACTATATATACTTCAATGGTAAACAAAAAAAAGCAGATACATTAGATACCTGCATAAGCAAATATCTAAATGTAATCAAAAACATCAGAAAAGAACAGAATGTTCAGCTACTGAAAGGTCCTCCCTATCCTAAAAATTTGTGCCCCATTACCAAGAAAATTATAAAAAGATATTTACAGCTGTTAATAGAGGATAAAAAGGATTCCGAACACAACATCCAATATACTCAAGAAAGAGTGAGAGTTGCCAAAGAGGATTTTAAAATATTTATCTCATATAAGTCAGAAGACAGACAAATGGCCAATGCATTATATCAATTCTTGAACTGTGAAAAAGAAGGATTGAGAAATAAAATATTTTTCAGCAGTGAGAGTATAATGCAGGTTGGTGAGAGTGATTATGCTCAAATCATTGATCAGGCACTTGAAAAAGCCAGCTGCTTAATTGTTGTCGGTTCCAAACCAGAATTTTTTAATTCCGGCTGGGTTGGTTATGAATGGCGCAGCTTTTTAAACGAGATTCGATCCAATCGCAAAAAGAACGGACAGGTCTTTACATTTACGAATGGGGTGCCTTTAGATCAACTCCCTTACGGATTACGAAGTGTAAAAAACATTCCCTATAATCCCACCTCACAGCAGGATTCTTTTGATAAACTGTATGTCTATTTGAAAAATGTTATATAAAAAAGAGTATAGATTTATTAAGATGCGAGATACAAAAAATAAAATACAAAAATAAAATAGAAACTGTAAAATGATCCATGGC
>CAZETW010000160.1:0-1502 GCA_964515295.1 uncultured bacterium
TTTTCATCCGGAATATGGGGGCAATACAACAGGCATAACCAATCAGAGTAAACTGAATCTTTCAGCGGTGGTGATACTTTGGGTTTAAGACCGGTTTTTTTTGCATGATGAGCAGCCTGCTTTGCTAAATTTTTGCTGGGGAAGTAAAGCCAGAATGTCATGTCGTGTTTACGGTTAAGATCTGATCCGAATCTCTGAAGTTGCTCCAGAATAAAATTTCCAGAATATGGATTCACTTTATATGGTATATCTGACATTATAAAATACGGTCCTTAAAAATATTTTTCCATCCTGTCAAAGGCTTTATTGATCATATCCTCTTCCACACAATAGGATAACCGGATGTGGCTTTCTCCGGTGGGGCCGAAGGCAATTCCTGGAGTTGCAGATACTTGTATTTCGGTTAAAAGTTTTTTGCAGAAAGCTAATGAATCTTTTCCTTCCTCAATTAGCACTTTAGGGAACATTAGATAGGAACCGCCCGGTTTCTGATATTCGAATACTGAATCGAGCTGGTCCAGCCGTTCACACATGAGATTACGTGTTCTCAGATAGTGATCGTAAAATTCCTGAACACATTTTTGTGATCCCTGCAGAGCTGCCAGGGCAGCATACTGGGAGACGACTGGGGCACAAATAGCAAAAGGAATATGGGCTTTACGGATATGCTGAATTACTTCCTGATCTGCATGCACGTAACCAATGCGCCAGCCAGTCATAGCATAGGTTTTAGTAAAGGTAAACGTACTGATACAGTTTTTCTTTAATTCCGGAATTGATCCTATACTGAAATGTGTATGATCATCGAAAACAAAATATTCATATGCTTCATCCGTGATCATCATACTGTTTGGATAATCTGGTCATTTCGTGGATGGCTGATTTTTTCATTTGTAAAACTCTTTGAGAGATCATACATCTTCCTTTCAAATATTAATTATATGCTTCCATAATTTTTTTATTTTCTTCCATTAAATGGCCTGCCAGTTTTTTCATGTTCATTTTTTTCCAGAAAGAGAGGTTTTCATGCGCTTCTAAGTATTTGAGGGGAATGGGGTGAGTTCCTATCACACATTCCACCTTATATTTATTTTCGATAAATTCTTTGAAATCGCGAATACGGGGACAGGGAGGATATCCAACAACGAGACCGGTTGCCAGATGAATAACTTCTGCTCCGTTTTTGATCATTTCTTCAGGCACATACTCAACATTTCCTCCCGGACAACCACCGCAGTAGGAGTATCCCACCAGCTGTAATTCTTCATCTTTGGGATAGAGAGCAAATCCTCCGGTATGCTCGCGCATAGAACGTAAACATTTTCCTCCGCCGCAGGTTTGATACCGTCCGCAGATTATAATACCAATTTTTTTCATTATGTTTCCTCCATTTGAAAATTTAATTAAAATGTAACTGATTTTTAACCATGTTAAGTATTCTTATTTGTTTTTCCTTTCCAATATTTTGCTTCCATTTCCAGGAATTTTTCAGCTTCTTTCTT
>CAZETW010000160.1:1602-4697 GCA_964515295.1 uncultured bacterium
TTTCTTCTGAAATAACATTTTGCATAATTTTAACCCTATGATTTTTTTAGAAAGGATTAACAGGATCAACAAGATGTTTAATTATTAACCCTGAACATCTGGTGAATCCCGTCAAAATTTTATAGTTTAAAATTCAATGATCTTTCCTGCTCCGCCTTCAGTTACCTTATCGGGATATAATGATTTTATTTCCTGTTTATGTTGTGTACAATGAGTAGGACAAATCAATTCCATATCTTTGAATAATTCATAGTCACTGAATCCGTGGAATCCTCCTACAACAGCGTACACATTTCCGAATTCTGAAGTCTTGTCAAGTATATTTGACATACTGGGATGAGAACATCCGTTGACCAGCACCAGACCTTTATCTGTCTTAACCGCCATTGACTGTTCGATATTTTCAAGTTCACCAGTAGAAAATATGTTTTCTGTAATTTTCATTGCATCAGTAACATATATAACTTCCTTGACATTACGTATTCCCCGTAATGACTGAGGGACAAAAATAGTTACCTGGTTGTTTACAGTAAGAAAAGCAGAGAGACCACCGGTGTGATCAAAATGATTATGAGAAATAAAAACAATCTCTACATCACCAGGATCAATATGCAATTTTTCCATATTGGATATCAGGATATTTCCGTTAGCACCGGTATCAAAAAGGATATTCGGCAGATCGTCACCCTGTATCAGACAGGAAAATCCCCAGTCAGCAGTAAGATGCGGCTTTAAAGCCGTGTTATCGTAGATAATAGTTAGTTTCATGGCATTTTCCTTATAATTATTTTTTTACAATACGTTCTGTTTTAATACGCAGGTGCTGCCAAGTCATGAAAAGTAATAAACAATATATACTGCTAATTTTTTTTAAAAGCACTCTGCGTTACATAATCAAATTCATATATTCATTCGTCTATAGATTACAGGTCGGGCAGGTGCCGGTATCACAGGATGAGCCTTTGTCAGAAGAAGAGGAAAAAGTAGAAAACAGTTTTTCCGGTTTCGCAGCTCCACATTCCGGACAGTTTATATTTTTATCACTTTCATTCATTTTCTGCAGTATTTCAAATTTATTACCGCATTTTATACATTTATATTCATAAATTGGCATTTATAACACCTCCTAAAATTCTTTTGTCATATAAATCACTCTATACAATTCTTAAAAACACTGCTCTTTTATTTTTTTCCAGATCTGTTTTATTTCTTCAGAAATGTTTCCATCCGTATACTCAACTACAGAAAGCCCCTTGACCTGAGCTTCAGTAACCCTTTTATCATAGGGAATTGTTCCTAAGAATGTAGCTCCGGTTTCTTGAGCAATTTTTTTAATTTCTTCAGTTTTATTCTGATTTAAATCATATTTATTGACTACTATACCGGATTTAATCTGGAAGAAATTAGCAACATCCAGGATTCGTTTAAGATCATGAATACCTGAAACTGTTGGTTCGGTCACAATCATGGTATAATCAGCACCGGTTAAAGAAGCAATAACCGGACAGCCAGTACCAGGTGAACCATCAATAATTGCATTTTTCAATTTTTTTTCACCAGCTATTACATCTTTTTTATTTTTAACCAATGTAACCAGTCTTCCTGAATTCTCTTCTGCTACTCCTAATTTTGCATGGCTCATGGGACCAAACCGGGTTGATGAAATATACCATTCTCCATTAATTGCCGGTTCACAGATGGTAGCACCGTCCACTGGACATACCAGACAGCATACACCGCAGCCTTCACAGCTGAATTCATCAATAGCATACACAGTATTTTCATTATATACAGTTTCATGAATTGCATCAAAACGACATTGGTTGAAACATTCTCCGCATCCTGTACATTTTTCCGGATCGATTCGGGCAGTATCACCACCGCTGAATAATCCTTTTTCTTTTATTTCAGGCTGCAGTATAAGATGAAGATCTGCAGCATCCACGTCACAATCTGCAATAGCAATATCTTTTTCCAGGGCGCAGAAACAGGCAGCCAAAGAAGTTTTTCCAGTACCTCCTTTACCGCTCAGCACTACCAGTTCTTTGGTAAGTGATCTTTTAGTTTGACTTTCGTGTTCATGTTTTAGGGTTTGTCCGGATTCAGCAGCCACAGAGGGTCTTTTTTTAATTTCTCTTTTCTCCTGGGCCTTCCTTATTATTGTTTTTGAAATTTCTTCAAAAACTGACTGGTATTCAGGAAGATGATCCACTACCAGACCTCCATCTGAATAACATTCGGCAATTTTACGGTCGTCTGGTATTTCTCCGATGATCTCCAACTCCTGTTCCGTGCAGTAGGTTTTCAGATCCTCATTCATATAATCTGCCCGGTTGACTATTACTACCGGTTCCTGTCCCATCTCTCTGCACATATCAACTGAAAGTTTCAGGTCATTAATCCCAAAAGGTGTTGGATCAGTGACCAGAACAGCCAGATCAGTATTCGTTATGGTTTCCACTGCTGAACATGCTGTTCCCGGAGGTGAATCCAGAATATTGATACCTTCTTTGGCGTATTTTTTGAGTTTTTTTATCAGCCGGGGAGACATACCTCCTTCTGCTGTTTTTAACAGAGCGTAGTGGAAGTCAATACTTCCGCTTTTGCCCTGCAGTATTTCACCAATCTCTCTCTCTTTTTCTATGACAGCATCTTCAGGACAGACTATGGTACAGGCTCCGCAGGTATGGCACAAGTTTTGAAAAAACAGCACTTTTTTATTAACAATAGCAATTGCATTATAATGACAGGCATCGGCACATTTTCCGCATACTGTGCATTTTTCATTATCAATCCCCACAGGAGAGAGAATGGTGACTTTTTGTCTGCTGTTTATATCTGGTTTTAAGAAAAGATGTCCGTTGGGTTCTTCTACATCACAGTCAAGATAGCGGACTGTATAACCATTCTGATCGAGTATTCTGGCTATATTGGTTGACAGGAAGGTTTTTCCGGTTCCTCCTTTTCCGCTGGAAATTGCAATTTTTACCTTCATTTTTTTCCTTTCTTATCTATTATTCTATTGGTATCGTTTTAAATCTTCATCTAAACTACCATCCGGAAGCATGAAATCCGGATGCGGTTCTCCTTTTTCT
>CAZETW010000161.1:0-4427 GCA_964515295.1 uncultured bacterium
TGGCCAGGATCCCGAAGATGCCGATGTAGATGAGAATGTGGAGGAGATAGGTCATGAATGTATACCTAATCCTTGTTTAAAAGTTTTAATAAGATCAATAATACTATTTCCTTCCTTATCGGGATAGCCAGATAGTTGTCTTTGAGCAACATGTTCTAGAAAAGCGTCATAAGGATCGTGAAATAAATCAAAAAATGGTTCGATCTTGGTGATTTCATGTTCTGAAATCAAGGTACGAAGATCTGAACCTATAAGATACGCACCCCGTAATTCATAATTCATTTTTAATCTTTTTATATTCTTGCCAATCTTCAACCTTGATAATATAGTCAAGATCCTTGGTTTCACGCATACCGAAGCCCTTACCTTCGGTGTCCTTTAGTTCGATAAGAATGAGGGGGACTATAGCACCGACCAGGACATAGTGTATTTTTTTTGTCTGAAAAAATGTATTAAGGATTTCAATACCCTCGGTTAATGTTGGATCAAGTTTTATCATATTCTTTTTGTAAATATTGATTATACATACGTTCTGCTGTTTCCCGGGCTCGGTCACTGTTTTTATACAGTAATTCAGCATAAATTAATAAAGGATGTGCAACAGAATATTTTTTATATTCTTCAAATATAATCTTAGGAGAAAACATTTTTAAGAGAGTTACATTGGGATTCATGGCAGGAATTAAGTTTAAATTTTTTTGTACAAATTTTTGCATTTCAGGATTTATAAATATTTCAACTGTAGGTCCACGGTAATATGGACTCAAGACATCTGATGCAACTCCTCCGGTCAGGGCATAATCCTGGGATTTGTTTATAAATGATTTTTTTATTATTTCTTCAACATCATTCTGAAATGAAGGTTTTATCATTAAAGTATCAAGTATTAGCTTGGGTCTGAGTCGTTCACCATAACTTATCAGCCAGTGTTCCAATAATTTTTTTTTATGTATAAAATGATACTTGTTTTTATTATCTTTATAAATATAATCTTTATTCACTAAATCGTGAATACCTGAAGCAGCACGATCTTTAGATATTCCAGCCATTTGTGCCAGCTCACGAATTGTCTGGTTCAAAGCCCCCTTTACTGTAAGAATAATAAAAAGTAACTGCATTCCTTTAGTATGGAAAACAGAGGGTAATTTCGGTTTTACCTTATCATCAGGTTTTCTGCCGATTCTTTCCACAAAAAATGTATCGGATATATAGATATAAGCATTACCCTGAGTATCAATAAAATTAATATGATTATTTTTTAAATCTTCAGCAATAGAAGGATTTATATATGCTGCCATCAAAAGAAGTTTATTTTTCTTATTATATTTCCGGTGGGCTAAATGAACAGGTAATGGTCTTTTTATAATATTTTTTATTTCTATCTGTAATCGTTCTTTTTCTGTTTCAGTATATACATCTAAGATTGCATCAGAAAACATTTTATTTTTCTTTAACTGTTTATTAACAACCTTTACTTTTTTAACAGCGGGTAGATTATCAATCTGTTTTATACAACCATGTAAAATGTTATTTTCATTTATATTCATATTTGTCCGACTTTATTTATTGTCCGTTCTGAACGGACATGGTAATATAACAGACAAATTGTTAAAAGTCAAGTTTTTTTTATTTTAATAAACATTAAATCTCCACCTTCTTCACTTTCCTCCCCATAAATCCTCTCGGTCTCACTAATAAAAATACAAACAAAATAATAAAGGCAATAGCATCCTGCCACTGGCTGCTGATTTTCCACACTCCCAGATGCTGGGCCAGTCCCAGAAGCAGAGCTCCCAGGGCCAGGCCGGGAATGCTGCCTACGCCTCCGATGATCATGGCTACTACTCCCATTATCAGCGCATTCAGCCCCATGGTAGGTGTCATATCCACATCCAGGGCCACCAGAATACCTGCTACTGCTGCCAGAGCCGATCCCAGGGCATAGGTCCACAAAATCACCCGGTCGGACTGAATGCCCGATATTCTTGCCAGCTCCGCATTATTTGCTACTGCCCGCATGGCTTTCCCTATTTTGCTCTTTTTCAGCCATAGAGCCACGGCAATGATCAGTACAATGCTGGTGGCAATAATAATAATTTGAATGGGAGTAATCCGAGCACCAAATACAGGCAGGCCTTCCTTTACCACACCTGAACGAATTGACTTGGTATCATCCCCGAACACCATGCTGATGGTATTCTGCAGCAGAATATACATTCCCAGAGAAGCCAGCAGGAGCACCATAGGGGAGGTTTGCTTTTTTCTGAGGGTTCTGTACACCAGTACCTCCATTCCGCAGCCTAAAACAGCAGCTAAGGCTATGGCTATCAGAATGGCCAACGCAAGTGGAAATCCGGTAAGCTTATAAAACAGATAGGTAAAGTAGGCTCCGGAAGTGAATACCACTGCATGAGCAAAGTGAAAAAACCGCACTGTACGATAAATGACAGCAAAACTGACAGCTATCAGAATGTAGATGCTGCTGGAAATGAGGGCGTTGACTAATAGTTGTTGTATCATAGTATATACATGTAATTTTATTCTACAGGAAACAATTTGAGGTTAAATTGTTTCCTGTACGAAACAAAATTATCCTTAATATTTTGTATTTTACAGGTTTTATACGATCCATTTATAAAATAATATCTCTAAAAAATCCATGCTTCTGATTTCAGAAAACCTTCCAGATCCAAACAGGAAATATGGAAGTGATTACAGATATTAGGTATTTTTACACCATTTTCCTTGAATTCCTCCTGGGTTACAACCACAGCGTCTTCAATTCTGGCTTTAGCAATAATAAAAGGGTCAGCAAATGCATAATCCATATTTAGATCAATACATAATTTTCAAAAGTGGAAACATTCTTTACTGACATCCCTAAATAATCAGCTAAACTTTCTGCAGAAATTTGATGATTGAAATATTTACTGAAAGCCAGATTAACATAGGTGTCACCTAAATATATCTTCCTGGTGTTATAATAATCACCACCAGGTGGTCGTTCTTCTTTATGTTTTTTTGCTTCGGAAATCCATTGATCAGCCCATTTGCGATATTGAGTTTCATCAATCAAAGAAAGATTTAAATATTTTCTTAGTATTATCTCTCGACTTACCTTGTACTTATTTGCCAACTGTGCAATTTTTTCTTCACTGACTTTAAGGGATTCCTTTTGTATTACTTTTGTAGGTAAGAGCATCTCACCTGCAAATTCATTACATTTTACTTCCAGTTGAGAAAATCTCCCGGTTAGTTTTCGAAAGAAGCCTTTTGCCCGTACATCAATACCACCTGATTTGAATAATAAATGAGCCAGTTCATGAAAGAGTGTAAAAATTTGTCGGTTTTTAGGCATACTGTTATTAACAAAAATAATTGGATACTTATTGTCATACAAACAAAAACCGGAATAATCATCATCTCTGAATGCATCTTTAAATACAAAGACTCCATGATTTTCCAAAAGCTGTCTCCAGTTCTGCAAGGCTTCATTTTCTCCCGACCACTGAACTTGTGATTGAATACTGACATCAAATAAATTCCTTAACTTTTCTGCAAGAGTATCAACCTCTGTATCATAAGACAATTTAAAAGTATGTAAAATATTCTTTTCAGCAGGTAGTTTATTATCGAATAGTTCAACCAGATTGAATTGATAAATCTTTGCCTTTCTATACATTTTAATAAGTTCAGGAGGAAGCTCTTCCACAACAGATTCAGGCAGAGTTCTGAAATCAGCTTTAGGTGTATCTTCCTCAGGCACTTCCGGGAAAAAGAAAACCACTACCGGTCTTTTGTAAACATTATAGGCAAGATTTTCCAACTGGGGATAGGTAGGCGAACCTTTCCCTTCTTCCCAGGCCCGGATATCATCCACTGACTTTTTGATTCGCCTGGCAACGTCTTCCCTGCTTAATCCCAGAGAAGATCTTGCCCATTTTAAAATGGCAGGATTTACAGGAATTGGTTCTTTCATGATTGTATTATCCCTTTATCCAAATTTTGTTAACAATATTTGATACATCATTATTGTGTTATAAAAAAAATTAACTTTTATTTTTTTAATATAAAAACTATTTTTGTTAATAACAAGATGGTTAATGAGGTTTTCTTTATGAATCTGCTAATAATTTAAAACGAAGGGGTGTCATTAAACAATAAGTATCCTGAAATTAATATCATTTAGATGTACCTTATCCATATTTCCTGAAATTTCGATATTATACTTTCTAAATTTACATATTTAGAGGGAATGTTAATATTTTTAGTAATGGTATAGAATTTTTAAGTAAAACCATGTGAGCTTTCCTCGGGGATTATCAACATTCCCCGAGGTTTCGTCACAACTATATTCCGCAGAGGCATGAGCCCCTGCGGGACAAGATCATGATTTTTCCCTTAGATCATTCAATATATTTGAAATT
>CAZETW010000162.1:0-4416 GCA_964515295.1 uncultured bacterium
TGATGAAATATGAAGCTGAATCAAGGCGTCAGGAAGCACGGCTTAATATGAAGAAAGCTGAGGTTTCACTTGAACAGGCAGAGAAAAGGATAGAAGCACAAAAGGTAATCGATAATGCAGAACTCAAGAGTGCAGAGTTAAATGTCAGACAAGCCAGAGTTGAACTGGAAGAAGCTAAAAAAAATCTGGAAAAATTAACCATTACTGCACCTACAGATGGTATGGTGGTATATCTTAAAACCTGGACCGGATCAGGAATGAGAAAAGTACAAATAGGAGATACACCTTTTCCTGGTATGCCGGTAATGAGTATCCCTGACCTATCCAAAATGAAAGCAGATGTTACTGTCAATGAAAGAAATATCAATAAAATAGTTGAAGGACTCAATGCTGTTATTACAGTTGATGCTTTAGAAGGAATAAATTTTTACGGGCAAATATCAAGAGTGGCAACCCTGGCAAAGCGTGATGATGCAACTAATGCGAAGGTGTTTGAGGTAGAAGTACGAATTGATTCTTCAGGAGGAAAACTGCGACCTGGTATGACCTGTAATTGCAGAATAATTGTAAACAGGATAGAGGATGTGCTCACTGTTCCTTTACAGTCAGTTTTTCAAAAAGATGAAAAAACTATAGTATATATTATGGACGGCAGAAGTGCCAAAAAAAGGGAAGTGATCCTGGGAATTAAAGGTTCAGATTATGTGGTTATTAAAGAGGGATTAAAAGAGGGTGAGAAGGTATGTCTGAGGGATCCAACCATACCTTTGGAAGAAATTGGAGGTGAAACAATCACTACAGATACTGAAAAAAGATCAAAAAAATCCCCTGGTTCTACTGTCCGTAGAGTTATAATACACTAATAAGGGGAGTTACTATTGAATCTGGAAGAAAGTTTTACTGTTAGTTTAACAGGCCTGTTCACTCATAAATTAAGAACGTTCCTCACTATGCTTGGAATTATATTTGGTGTAGCAGCTGTTATTGCCATGCTTTCTATAGGAGCGGGAGCAAAACAGGAAGCTCTTGATCAGATTAAGGTTCTTGGATTAAATAATATCATACTTCATTCAGAACCTGTAGAGACTGAATCTGATGAATACGGAACTGTAATTGAGGCTCTGGGATTAACTGTTGATGATGCCCGTTCATTAAATGTTTTAAATCCACTGGTACGGTCTTCTGTTCCAGTGAAGTTAATTGAGAATCAGCGGGTATTAAGAAAAGATAAGGAAATGAATACAGTGATAGTGGGCACAGTTTCTGAATACAAGGATGTGCTGAATTTTCAATTACAAAGTGGGAATTTTTTTAATTTTAATGATATGCACGAAGCCAGAAGAGTTTGCGTTATAGGTAACCAGGTAAAACGTGAATTATTTTATTTTGAACAGGCTTGCGGTGAGGAAATAAAAATTGGAGATTTATGGTTTACTGTTGTGGGGGTGTTACAATCTAAACTGCATTCTACTGGCCAGGGCGGGGTTATGGACAGAGATGTTAACAAAGATATTTACATACCATTATCATCACTTAATAACAGGTTTGATATTGATCCATCTGAACCGGAGGTTGATCAGATAGTGCTTAATATATCAGATGATGACAGAATCCGTGAAGCTTCCAATTTAGCTGACAGACTGATACTTTTAAGACATAATCAGATTAAAGATTATAATATAGTTGTTCCTGAAGAACTTCTTCAGCAGCGTCAGAAAACTCAAAGAATCTTTAATATTGTCATGGGTGCTATTGCCGGTATATCACTGCTGGTAGGCGGAATTGGAATTATGAATATTATGTTGGCTTCTATCTTGGAGAGAACCAGGGAAATAGGGGTCAGACGGGCAGTAGGAGCAACCAGGCGAGATATATTAGGCCAGTTTCTAATTGAGGCAGTTATGTTGAGTTTTACAGGAGGTTTGTTAGGAATTTTTCTTGGATTTATTATGACCAAACTTATTGCTATGTATGCAAACTGGCAAACTATTGTTGATATTGGAGCTATTTTACTGGCATTTTTTGTTTCTGCTGCAGTCGGGATTATTTTTGGAATATATCCTGCCAGAAAAGCTGCCAAATTAGATCCCATAGAATCTTTACGATATGAATAATAAATCAAAGGAGTTGAGTCTATGTCTTTAAGGAATTACAATGTAAGTATAAAAAAAATACTGTTCTTGCTTTTATTCTTTATTTACTCATATGAAGGAGTTGGTCAGGAAGTACAGACTCTGACACTGGATAAAGCCATATCCGTTGCTTTAGATAAAAGTTATGATATCAAGACTCTGGAAAAATTGGTTGAACAGGCTGAACAGCAATTAATTGCTGCCAGAGCCCAGTATAGAACAAATATAAATCTTAATTTTTTTGCTCCCCAGTATGATGAGGGGTATAAATTAATCGAACGGGTTGAAGGCAATCCAGTTCCCAAACAGCAGGGAAGTTTTCAGGTGCGGGGGGTTTTAGACATAACTCAGCCCATGCCCTGGATTCCATTTGGAGGTGGGTATCTTATTTTGCAGGGGGAGGCGTATCAATTGAATTCATGGTCGCCTATGTTCAATAATCCGGATGAATATGATAAATCTAACCGGTTTTTCAATAAAATCAGTCTTATTGTCAATAAACCCTTATTTACCATAAATGATGTAGCTCTGGAACTCAGACAGGCACGATTAAATTACAGAAAACAGAAGAAAATTTTTACCAGATCTGAACTTAATCTTATTTACAGAATTACACAACAGTATTTCATATTATACCGAACTATACAAGAAGTTAAGATCAACCAGGAGGGCGTAGTACGGCAGCAAAATATTCATGAAACCACAAAAAAGAAATTTCAGTCAGGACTGATTGCTGAAGTGGATGCTATGCAGGCAGAAGTTGATCTGATTCAGGCCCGCAATTCATTAAAATCATCTCAGGGAAGAATGGAGGAACAACTGGCTTCCTTTAAACAGCTTATCGGACTTCCTCTTGACAAAAAGATTGATTTAACTGCAGAACTTGAAGTAGAAAGAATTGATATCAATATCGAAAAAGCTATATCATATGCTATGAAAAACCGGAGTGAAATTGTGGAGAAAGAAATTGATATTGAAAACCAGCAAATCAATATTCAGCAGACAGATGCCAGAGTATCGGCAAAAGGGAGTTTGAGGGGATATTATCAACTTTCAGGATTTTCTGAGGATAAACTTCCCTGGGGAACAAGCACAGTAGATTTAATCGAATCAAGCTGGGAGGTATTAAAACAGACTCCCAATAGGGGAATAACCTTTAATCTGGAAATTCCACTTTGGGACTGGGGGAGAAACCGGGCACAGGTAAAAGCTGCAGAGATTATGCTGGAAAGAAATAGAATGGAACTGGAAGAACAGTATATTACAATAGAACGGGAAGTGAAGGATGTAATCCGCAGCTATTACGAAGCCTATGACAGAGTGAAAATGCTTGAGAAGAGTAAAGAAGTAAGCCAGCGGTCATTTGAGATAAATTTGGAGAGATTTGAGAATGGTGATATAACAACCACAGAACTGGCCAGAGTAAGTGAACAGCTTAATAATTCTTTATTATCATATCTTGAAGCATATAATCAGTATAAACTGGCTCTTGCAGATTTAAGGCGGAAAACTTTGTATGATTTTGAAAAGAACCAGTCACTGGCTCAAGAATAAAAAATATTTATATTTAAAGATATCAATTCTCTGGAGTATAGTTCAGTGGCAGGCTGTCAGCTACTCTTTCCCATATCCAGTAACCAAATACAGTTAGGGAAGTATGGGGATCGTAGATACTTCCATTTTTATTTACAATTATACTACTGTTATTATTTAATTTTAACCATGAATACTGGAAATGTTCAGGTAGTTCCATTCCATATTTTTTTAAATATTTTCTATAATCCCTTGGTATTATTTCGCCTTTATAAATAACTTCAAGATACCCCTGAAAAGAAAGTATGTTGCCTGCAAAAAGTACATCCTCACTGGATAATTTCTTTTTTAAAGGGTCTTCACCTACATACATGGTTGAAGTGGCATTTATCTGAAACCCTTCATCTTCAAGAGAGTGAGAATATAGTGAATGCATGAAATGAAGCTGTGATCCATAATATGCTTTAGTACGGTTTTTTTCCCAAACATTTTTTTCTTTTTCGTTTTTCGGTTCAAGGGGCTGAAATTTTGCACTGTATTCGTATCTGGTATTTCGGGTTAATTCATTGTGCCTAAAATCTATTAAATCAACAGTAAGCTTATAACCAAGTCCCTGATTGATAATTTCGAGTGGATAATCTGATGTAGCTGTAAGAGTATTATGTAAGTCATTATAATCAAAAGAAATATATTCAGTATTTTTTATTGTACATCTTTTAGCATTGGGAGTATCTCCTAAAAAAGATTTCGT
>CAZETW010000163.1:0-4396 GCA_964515295.1 uncultured bacterium
ATTATGTTTTTCCAAGATTTTTTACTATATTTTTCTATATTTTATATACGATACTATTAAAAAAATAAGATTTTTATGTTTCTATTGAAAAAGAAACTGACTATTTTTAGTATTTTTATATATGCTTCTGTATACATTGTATTTACAGGATCATGTACTGATAATAGAAATGCTATTGAATATTCTGCCAGTTTGAAACGAAAAGCCCAAGGCCGGATCATTCTTACCATTGGTGATTCTAACGGTGTGGTCAACGGAGGCTGGCCCACAGCTCTTCAGGCTGTATTGAAAGAGGACAGTGTTATAAATAATTCAGAGGGCGGCCGGACAATTGGTTTTGATAATTGTGGTTCTTTATCTCCGCATATTACTATAGTGACCCCGCCTCCGTACGGACCGGATTCAATGGTGCCGGACAAAGCGCTTGGAGGTGATTATCGTGTTCGTTTATTAGTCCCTCAATATCGTAAGGTTGCGCTTAAATATGATTGTGCATATGTCAATATATATCCATTAATCAAGCCGATATTTGATGAAGTAGTCATGGATCACGTGCATTTGACCAGGGAAGGGCATAAGATCGTAGCAGATGCTATTACTTCAGTTTTAAATGATTGGGAAGCTCCGGGACCGCCTTCCGATATCGGATACGAGAATAATTTTCTTGTCTGGAATTCCTCAGAGAGCAGTGATGTTATTGGTTATGAGGTGATCAGACAGGACAGGATCATTACAGCTGTTACTGGGAACAGAGTCGAGCTTCTTTCAGAAATCCCTGATATTTCTGTCCGGGCACGGGACGGTTATGGAAATATAAGTATTGCTGTTACACCATAGTACGATGCAGAATTTTCTGCGTATAGTAGATCTCTATAAAAAAGAAAGTAATGTATATACTATAAAATCTGATAAACAAGGGGAAAGTTATGTCAAAAGAAAAAAAATCTTCAATCACCCGTAAGCAATTCCTGAAACAGTCTGCCGGAATTGTAGCTGCCGGATTGATAGGATCGCAAACATCATCCTTATTTGGAGAGAAAAGCACAATAATAAAGAATAATCCTGAATTACGTGTGTTGGGCAGAACAGGCATAAAGGTAACCCCTCTTTGTTACGGAGCTTCCCGTACCATGGAACCTGCATTGGTCAAAGCTGCTCTGGATAAGGGAATAAATTTTATTGATACAGGAAGAAGTTATTCTAACGGTGAAAATGAAATAATGCTGGGAAAAGTACTGAAAGAAATGAGAAAGGATCTGATCATCCAGTCAAAAGCCCGGGTACAAATAAGTGAACAAGAGGAAAAACTAAATACCAAATCAGTACGAGATAAGATTTTCACCATGCTCACCACATCTCTTAATGAAAGTCTCAATGCTCTTCAGACCGATTATATTGATATACTGCTGCTCCACGGCATTCAATCTCCTGATATTCTCACTAATGAAGCAGTTAGAGATTTTTTTCGAACTGAAAAGAAATCCGGTAAGATACGTGCCTGCGGCTTTTCCTCACATTCCAATCAGGTTGCTGTGTTAAAAGCTGCTAATGAGAATCCTTTTTATGATGTGGTTATGGTACCTTATAATCATAAAGGATCCTTTATTCATTCTTTAAGCAGACGGTACAGTGAATGGGATCAAACGGCAGTAGAGAAAGAACTGAAAAAAGCAGTTGATCAAAATATCGGCATTGTTGCTATGAAAACCTGTTCTGCAGGACCCTATGCAAATAATCCGGAAACAAAACCAACCTATACTGACGCTCTTAAATGGGTCATTGAACATTCGTTTATCCACAGTGCGGCTGTGGCTATGGCAAATTTTAATGAGATAGAAGAAGATGTTCAGGCAATGTATGACTAAATTTTTTTTTAGAAAGGAAAATCTGTGAAGGTGTCTTTTATCGATCCACTATTACGTGGTTGGAAAAGAATGACCAAGGCTTTGTTTAGGCCCTTTGATATCAGCAAGTGGTTTGTAGTAGGTTTTACGGCTTTTTTAGCCGGATTAATGGATGGACACGGAGGGAATAAAGTGAACAGAAGTTTTCGGGCGGATCGTGATGATTTCCGGAATGTAGTTGAATTTCCTCATACAGCCTGGAATTGGTTTACGGATCATACAGGCTGGGCTGTTTTGATAGTAATAGGTATATTAATCATTATTGGGATCGTCATTGTGTTGACCTGGCTGAGTTCCAGGGGTAAGTTCATGTTTCTGGATAATGTTGTTCATGACCAGGCTCAGGTGGTAAAACCCTGGTATGCATTTAAAGATCAGGGAAATTCTTTATTCTTATGGCGTATTTGTTTTGGTCTGATAAGTTTTTTTATAATGATATTATTTTTTTCCCAGTGTCTGTCCATAGGTTATACTATCTATGAAAGTAATTTTCCTCATGATTTTCCTTTAATGACTTTTGCCGGAATGGTTTTGCTGGGAATATTACTTATTGTAATGATCATATTTATTGCTATGCTGGTTGATAGTTTTATAGTGCCAATTATGTATAAACATAAATTGTCAACTATTCAGGCATGGAATAAGTTTCTGCCTCTTCTTTCCAAATATTTTCTTTCTTTTGTAATTTTTGGTATAATAATGCTGTTAATAAATATAGTTTTAATAATATGCATAGTATTCTTTGGTTTTTTTACCTGCTGTATTGGTTTTGTATTATTGATTCTTCCTTATATCAGTTCAGTTGTGTTGCTACCTGTTTCTTATACCATCCGGTCATTTAGTATAGAGTTTTTGTCTCAATTTGGCCCGGAATTTTTTGTATTTTCTGAAAAGCAAAAAAAATCAACTAAAATGAAATAAATTTTAATGATATGGTATTGAAAAAAATAATAAGAAAACCACAGAGTTCACAGAGAAATATCAAATATATTATCTCAATAAATAAATTTTTGTCTGAGTTTTCATCATTTCACAGTATATTTTGTGGTTTATTATCAAATATCCTTCAAACTATTGGAGAAGAGCATGGATCAAAATAAATTAAATAAAATTATCTTACTTCTGGTAGTAATTGTTATATCAATTATCTTTTTTTCTATGATCCGGAACTTTATAATTGTTATTTTATTAGCTGGTATTTTTTCTGCATTATTTCAGCCTTTATATAGATTTTTTGAAAAAATATTTAAAGGAAGAAAGAATCTGAGTGCCGGGATTACCTTACTATTGATAGTGCTTATAGTTTTTATTCCCCTACTGAGTTTACTGGGTATTGTTGCGGGTCAGGCTATAAAGATCAGTCAGTCAGTTAAACCCTGGATAACCCAATGGATGAACGAACCGACTACCTTCGACCAGATGTTTCAGTCTGTACCTTTTTATGATTCCATAAGCGCATATAAAAATTTTATAATAGAGAAAGCAGGGGTAGTTGTCAGTAAAATGAGTACTGTGCTGTTTAACCGCCTTTCCTCAGCAACTCTTTCTACAGTTAATTTCTTTTTTCTTTTTTTTGTTTTTCTCTATACTATGTTTTTCTTTTTAAAAGACGGGGGAATGATTTTGAATAGGATACTGTACTATCTTCCCTTAACTAATAAAGATGAAAAACGTTTGCTGGAAAAATTTACTTCAGTAACAAGAGCTACTATTAAAGGTACTTTAGTTATCGGAATTATTCAGGGAGGATTAGCTGGACTCGCTTTTTGGGTAGTGGGAATTAAGGCAGCATTATTCTGGGGTACAATTATGACTGTTTTATCAATTATCCCTATTATAGGATCAACCTTAGTATGGCTTCCGGCTGCTATTATTTTGGCAGCTTCCGGAGAATTTGTGAAAGCGATAGGTCTTTTTATTTTCTGTGGATTGCTGGTGGGAAGTGTGGATAATCTACTTCGACCTATTTTAGTTGGCAGGGATACTAAAATGCATGAATTATTAATTTTATTCAGTACTATCGGAGGCATCAGTCTATTCGGAATAGTGGGGTTTATTGTCGGTCCCATTATTGCAGCTTTATTTGTGACCGTCTGGGATATTTACGGTGAAACGTTTAAAGACTATCTTCCAGAAGTGAAACATAACAGTGATAAATCCTAAGACTCTGTAAGCCTGTATGAAAACAATTAAAGTATTTTGTTCCAATTGTAAAACACTTTTGTATAAGTATCATAAAGCCGGTGACGGATTACTGGTTAAGTGTTATAAAAAGAGAATAAAAGATGATTATACCAAGGGTGATCTAAGATGTCCTGAGTGCGGTGAACAATTTGCCAGAGAAAGAATGATTCACGGAAAACCGGCGAATAAGGTTATTCAGGGGAAAGTGTATGTGAAGCATTAGGAGGTTTGACACTTTTTTACAAGAAAGTCTGTGGATACGAAGTGATGACCCGGGATTATAGGATTTACCAGATTTTGTCATTCCC
>CAZETW010000164.1:0-4384 GCA_964515295.1 uncultured bacterium
GCACTAGCTTTATCCGGATTCATTAAAATAAACAAATTCAACAACAAAGCTAATACAACTACTGCACTTAAAACTTTCAGTTTTGGTTTCTTCAACATTTCTACCTCCTTGGTTTAATTAATAATTATATTTTAACAAGAAGTCCGGACTTCTTTTATTATTCATATAGTGATAACCTCGTTCCCAAACTCCTGAGTATGGGAACCGTGAAACCCACAAGAGGCGATACCTCTTACAATCGATTCCCTGTCGATGACCGGGAATCAGAAAGCCACGCTTACCATCTTCACTCACTCGTTCCCTGCCATCGGCTGGGAATGCATTTCAATCGGCATTGCCGATTAATTAATGCCTGCAATGTTGACAACAGACAATAACTGCAACGCAACACATATCTGATCTTAATCATCAGCACGCCACATTCAACTGAATTATTACAAATAAAATCCATCCTATAAAACCTATTCTCAATCCTTAATCTTCTTTTATCTCATCATTAAATGTTTGAAGTATTGTGGTTACTATATATTTAAACAAACAGCTTCTCATTGTCAAGCTTTTTCTCTTGAATTTTTCCCTGACAAATTCCCTGACATTTTCACTTACGAAATTCTTTATAATTTATAACAATTATTCATCTAACACTTCCTGCTTAAACTCAGTAAAGGTCAGGTGTGTTCTGCGTTTTATAAGATGACACAATGCACTTTCTGTGTTAAATCCCAGTCTGTAGGCATAATAAAAAATAACCTGCCCGTTTCCTTCACTGCGCAGTATATTTTTCAACTTTTCAATTTTTTTGTTTAAGATATACTCTTTCGGCGTTGTTTTATATGCAATGTTAAACCAGGAACTTAATTCATTTATATGAATATTAAATCTCTCAGAAATTTCACTGATATTTGAAATTTCACAAATATGAGAATCAATATAATTCTTTACTGTGCTGATCTTCCTGATCCAATTAAGGGACATGAGGAAACTCCTTTATAAATAAAATATATTACAAAGTTTATTTCGACTCAGTTGATATAACCCCTGTAAATGTTATAAACGATATAAAATTTTTTAGAAAATAATAAATAAAAAATTAATTGTCAAGTATTTTTTTAAATTTTCGAAAAAATTCACGAAAAATCTGTTATACGAAACATATAATACAACGCACATTCAGATTGGAAAAATCAATAAAATTTTCAGTAATGAATGCAGGATTTGAAATTTTTTTCACTCACCTTCTGTTGTGCCGGATCCGTTTTTTATACTGGCTTCTGATATCTCAATAACCGGTTTAAACCGGATTTCCGCAATTACAGGAAAATGATCTGACGGATATTGTCCATCCTTATCCATTCTTATTATATCTGCACTTAACACTCTAATTTCAGGTTCAACGAATATATAATCTATCTTTTCTCCTGTCTTTTTTCCTTTAAATGCATTGAACGTTCCAACATCCTCTGCATCCGGATACATAACACGGTATGTATCCTTCATTAAAACAGACGTAACATGCTTTTCGCTCTTATCAGTTGTAAGATATATTATTGCAGGATTTTGCTCACCGGCGTTAAAATCACCGGTCAGGATAACCGGATCTCCGTACTGACGAGTGTGTATTCTTTCTGCTATCAGCTTAACACTTTTTTCCCGGGAAGGCTGCGACTGGTGATCCAGATGAGTATTATAGAGATAAAGAGCCGAACCGGTCTGCCGGTCAATAAAATACCCCCAGGTACAAATACGGAAACAGGCATTGCCCCAGTGTTTTGATGGAACCTCAGGAGTATCTGAAAGCCAGAATGTTCCTGACTCAACGACTCTTAACTGTTCGGTGCGATACAGAATGGCTGAATATTCACCCTCTTCTCCGCCTTCACGTCCCTGTCCGATTTCTTCATACCCCGGAATATTGTTTTTTATTTCATCGATCTGAAACCGAAGAGCCTCCTGCAGCCCGATAATATCAGGTGAGTATTGACGGATAACATCATATACCAGTGTTTTCCGTTTCTTCCAGTGATTTTCACCATCTTCAGCTGTACCGTATCGGATATTAAAACTCATGACTTTAACATCCAGATGTTCCAGGGATATTTTATTATGGGGATGACACCCTGTTAATAAAACCATAATACCTGTTAGCAGCAGGCAGAGAATTTTTTTCATTACATCTCCTTTTGGATAGTAAAAAAAATGAAATCATAAAAAATGAATATATTTTTCCATTATAATTGTTTTATAAAAGAGAATTTAAAAATAATGTTTGTAACAAGCAACCGTATTATTGATAAAAATATTGTGTTGATGGAATGAAGTGAGGGAGAATGGAGAACTTTAGAACTACAGAACTTAAGAGCTTTAGAGCGTAATGAAGTTTACCTGCAGAAGCCAGAGGCCAGTAATCAGAAGTCAGTTTTTCACCTTCATGTATCAACGCTAAAAAATCCATATACCAAATAACCAATTCGCCATAACTTCTGGTCTGTCAGTCTTCGATGAACTCAGACTGACAGATTGAGTGTTGCCATTTTTAAATGATGAGACCACAGACCGCCGACCGCCTCTTACGATGCTGTCTGCGGTCAGCCGTCATTTCACTTTTTGGGGAATTTGGGATTTGATTATTGTTATTTTTCCCTTTGTGAACTTCATGGTTTCCACCCTGACATTTTTCTAATGTGAAAAAAACCATCAAGCCACAAATCAAACACAGATACATATTTTTAATAAATCCGTGTCAATCCGTGTACATATGTGGCTGAAAAATTGATCATTGATCATAGTTCATTGTTCATTGCGAATGTTTCGGCCAGGGAATAAGCACCGGAGTACTTTTCTTATACTCCTCATACTCTTTCTGACCACCCCATTTCTCATCCGCCTTTTTCTCCAGCATAGGAACTCCGCTGACACGGGTGATGAGCAGAAGGACAAATACAGGAGAAATAAGCGTGATCCACTGCCAGCCCTGCAGCACGGGCAGCGCTATGACTGCTATCCCGATCCAGATTGTGATTTCACCGAAATAATTGGGATGACGGGACCAGGCCCACAGACCAGTATGGATAAACTTTCCCTTGTTTTTCGGATTCGCCCGGAAACGGCTTTTCTGAATATCAGCAGTCACTTCAAAGATGAAACCAAGCAACCAGATTAAACATCCGATCAGAGCAACTGATCCCAGTTCTTTCCGGTTAGTAGTAGTGATGGCAGCCAGGGCAGCTGCCAGAGTGAATGTTACCCACAATCCCTGCAGGGTCCAGGCATTAAAGAAACGGATAAAAGAGGGCTTGATAGTATCGAAACGCGAGTCTTTGCCTGCCTTATTAATACGGCGGAACAGAAAGATTCCCAGACGGGACGCCCAGATCACAATCAGGACCAGAAGCAGAACAGAGCGACCGTCAGCTGCCGGACTGTTCAGAACTGCAATAACAGTCACGATAATATAGGTGAGACTGCCGAAGAGATCAAAAAACTTTTCTGTCTGCAGAATGTAAGCCGGGATAAAAGCCAGCCACTGGATAAGAAAAGCGAGCCCCACTGAAAAAGCAAAAAGCGGTATCCCCAGAATTTCAGTACCATATTGACTTCCGGCTAAAGCCATACTACATCCAGCCAGGATAGCAATGGAAATGCTTATAAATGCATTACGGTTTTCCTTTTTCATACTGTTCTTTCCTTTCCGGAGTTGTCCAAAGAAACAGATAATCACTGCAGAGAATTCATCTAATTAGATACTGCATCACTAAGTATAACATGTTATTCATATGTACTTGATTAATTCTCAATTTTTTCTGTGCATTTTGTGGTTGTATCTTTATAATGTTTGGACAATTCCGATCTTAGTAATAATTTCAGAAAGTTACGGAACCCACTGATACACTTCCTGAAAACGGGTTACATATACATATTCATTCACATCTATCCGGAACAGGGCAGCTGATTCAGACGGTATGATTTTTGAAAAAAAAGAATGCCGTTCTGACAGCTTTTTTTCTGCCTTAATTATGTCACCTTTTTTTATCAGCTGTATAGCCTTTCCGGTTACTGTGACAGCCTCGATCTGTGACTGAACCTCCAGCTCACTGGACCTGCTGTCAACAACAAGTGCAATACGGTCACACTCTTCCAGTAAGCTGTATTTTTTTGTTGCTTTCGGGGTTGAGAAAAAATAATGTCGTAAATCTTCAGTATAAGCAAAAGCAATAAGGGATCCGTAGGGTTGTTTACTGCCTTGGGTACATAATACGGCAAAAGGCTGGTTCTCAACTAAATGCCGGATTTTATCTTTTAAAGAAAAATCTCGATTATTACTATTATTCATACTCGATTCCTGTTTTATTAATAACGTGAAAGATTAGATCTGAATGCTTCTAGT
>CAZETW010000165.1:0-4241 GCA_964515295.1 uncultured bacterium
GTCTTTGTTCTCAAAAATAAAGACGGGATTTATAATTTTATAACCCCAGCTTCTTTTTTATATCTTTGGGTAACGCATTTTTATTAACCATAAGAGCAGTAGTGCTTAATTCAACAAAAGGTTTGGACATATACAGGAATCCGTCATATTTTCCTTTGGTTCCCCAGGAATTTTTGGTATAAAAGTAAGTATTGCCTTTTTGATCATGAGCGAGTCCTACAATATGCATAGCGTGATCATCAGTAACTAGAAATTTATCATATTGTTCCTGTCTTAATTCCGGGGTTATTTCTTTTTCTTCAACCGGTTCTTCAACTTCTGCTTCGATTTCATCTAAACTTTTATCTTCCCATTTTTCATCTTTCGGAACAATAGCATATCCGTTTTCCCGGGATGAGAAATGTCTGTTGCTTACATCACCGCCGTAGACAACAGTATGTCCTTCTTTCAAAGAATGCTCAATAATGCTGGAAAGATCATCCACTTTCACATTGTAATATTCATCATTAAAAGTCCAGTTGTCAGGAACTTTAAGCAGTACCTGTTCATAAAGAGGAAGATGGGAGAAAGAGGTGATCTCAATGTAGTCTTCCGGATCGAGATCAAGATAATTTTTCACAAATGATTTAGGAGTATATTCTTTTTCCTGAAAGGTGAATGTTTCAGGGGTTGTTCCAAAATAAACATCAGCTGCAGCATCAAATGCATCTTTCCAGATCGGTGTCGGCCGGCGAGCCTCCAGAACTGCATCTACCATACCTGAAAGCACTCTTCCGATCTCACTATGGTTATGGTCATCCTCACCAATATTTTTACCGGTATAGACATACTCAGGAACACATCCGTGCTGTTTCATCTGATCAATTACATCATGGCAGGCTCCGCCCTGAGCAAAGTTGATTTTTCCGTGAAAGCGAATGTAATTTTCAGCTTTATCAGAATAAGCGTGACGTACTATGAACATTTCTGACAGATCCACTGTATCTTTTTTATGTGCGTTCATGAATTCAGATTCCATCATAGAGATGGTGGCAAAACACCAGCAGGTTCCGGTGCGTCCCTGGCTTTCGGGAGCAGTATGCGGCAGTTCAATGTCCATGGTGAACTGGTATACTTCCTTTACTTCTTCTTCCGTTGTTACCTCTGCTTCCTGCGCGTTTACAAGAGAAGTACAAAAGGCAAGTACAAGAAGAGAAATCGTCAACATAAACAGCGTTTTCTTTTTCATAGTTTCCTCCATGTTGTTCTTGATTAATTTTTAGAATAATGTACAAAATTATGTACGATTAATCAATTTAATTATACTTTTTTGTCCATTGCATGAAGAGCAAAAGCATAAGCACCTATTGAAACAGCTTTACTGGTACCCAGTACAGAGAACCCGATCCCGGTTCTTTTAAGAGGATCATATTTAATTTTCTTTGAACTGTCAGGAACAGTGATGGTTTTAGTCTCTCCTTTTAGAAAGGATTCTCTGTCTTTTGCATCCTCCAGATTGAATGCTTTCATTACAAGTCTGTCTATTGTATCTCCGTTCAGGGTTTCAACAGTTCTGTTCATTTCATTTATTATGGCAGGAAAGAAAAAACGGTGCGCACCGGTTAATCCACCGCCTATAACAATAAGACTGTCAACCAGAGTAACAGTATTAGCAAGAGTATCACCGATCATTTCTCCTAATTCTTTAAAGGCAGTAACAGCAGCTTTTTGATCACCTTTTTTTTCACCGGCAGCTATGGCATAAATATCTTTAGGTTCAGGAGATTGATCAAAATGAAGATTAGCATGTTCAGCATAGACACGCCTGACAGCTCTGATACTCACACCTTCTTCAGCAAAAGACCGGGGATATTTTTTATTATGCATGGCCCAAATTTCAGTGGCGGCAGCATTGTCGCCGATATACAGTTCGCCATTTCTCACTAATCCGCCTCCGTAACCTGTCCCTAAAGTTATGCCAAAAAGATTTTTATACTGTTTTGGTGATCCTGCCTTAGCTAACAGCTTGTTTACCTTAGGCATAAATCCGGCTATTGCTTCACCATAGGCAAACAGATCTCCGTCATTATTTATGAAAACCGGTATTTTAAACTGTTCTTCCAGCATGGGACCGAGTGCAACCCCGCCCCGGAAACAGGGTAGATTTGCCAGATCTCCGATAATTCCTTTAGGATAATCTGCCGGGCCAGGAAAAGCAAAACTGATAGCAGAGGGGTTTTCCTTAATATTGTCGGCGATTTCTTTAAAACCTTCTGTTATGGTATGCAGACTTTTATCCAGATCATGTGGCGAAGCAGATAAAGTGACCGGTTCAGCAATTTCTTCACCTCCCTGTATAGCAGAAAAGACAAAATTCGTCCCTCCTGCATCAAGAGTGAGCACCACTCGCTTGTCTTTTTTAATGTCCATTTCTGTCTCCTTTTTGTATTTAATTGAATGTAAAGGAATAAATAATTTAATTTTAGAATAAGTAAGTTTATATTATATATCTAAACGCAGAGCTCTCAAAGTTCGCAGAGTTATATAGATTTTTATTTTAAATTATTAACGACTCGATGAATTCCTTCTTTTAACAATCTTACATGAAAATTAATAATTAAACCTAAGTGTTTTTTACTCATGCGTAGATATGTTAATAATTTCGGTTTATCAATGATAGATAGTTTTTCTTTAGCTTTTAAATCAACGATGACCTTGTCTTCAACTAATAAATCAAGTCTGAGATCCGTACCAAGTTTAATATTTTTATATGGTATTTGTACATTTAGTTGTCTTTGAAATCTCAAATTTCTTAAATACAATTCATGACACAAGGCATCTTCATAAACAGATTCTAATAGTCCAGGTCCAAGAATCCGATGTACTTCGATAGCAGTGCCAATTATCTTGTTTGAGATTTCGTTTTCATGCATAATAATATCCTATTATTTTCTCTGAGTACTCAGCGACCTCTGCGTTTATTTAATATTTTGTAGAATATAAAAAGTTTTTATTATTTGATCAAAATCACTATTTAATATTAAATCTGAAATTATACACCGCAGCAATTGTTACATAAAAAATACAACCCAGTGGTACTAGAAATGACAGAGTCAGATTGATATCCGCAACCACTCCGGTGATGGGAGGTATAGCAGCACCTCCGACTATAGCAGTAATCATTAATCCTGATATTTCATTTGTTTTTTCCGGTAACGTATCAACTGTAATGGAGAAAATCAATGGGAATATATTTGCAAATCCGATACCAACCAGGAATACAGAGATCCAGGCGGTGGTCAGATTATGAATAAATATGCCGCCTAATCCGATTATTGAGATCAGGCAGGTGAGAAGCAGAAACAATTTTGGCCGCATCCAGTTGAGGATCACACCGCCTAAGAAGCGTCCTATAGTCAGAGATAAAAAGAAGACCCCTACTCCCAGCATTCCGATCTTGGTTAAGTCAATATTGTATTTCACACTGAAGAATACAGCAATCTTGGAAGACATGGATACCTCTGCTCCTACATAAAGGAAAATACCGATCACCATGATCACTATGTATTTATCCGTAAGAGCTTTGAAACTGGTACCAAAGGTGGTGGGTTTCTGGGTTTTTTCCTGTTTTTCTTTAACCTTTAAAAATGAAACAGTTATAAGCGTTATAAAAATTATTATTGCATAAATTGGAAACAATATCCTCCATTCTGCCGGTCTTGCTGTTCCGGCTTTACTGAAAACAAAATAATCAGAAACCAGTTTACCAGCCACAAAAGCAGGGATCAACGAGGCAGACAGAGAACCGATGGCTTTAATAAACTGACCAAAGGAAAGATTTCTGGAGTATTTTCCTTCCTGAGATACATCCCGCATGATAGGATTACCGGCAACCTGAAGTATGGCTGCACCGGCTCCCATTATAAAAACAGCTGTGAGCAGTAAAGGAAAGGAAAGTCCCAGGACCGGGACCAATACTCCCATGAAAAATATTCCAAGGCCCAGCAGCATTACATTTTTTTTGCCGATTTTGTATTGAACAATCCCCATGGGTATGGATAAAAGGCCAAACATAATAAATCCGGCACTGGCAATCAGGGAAGCAGCAGCATTGGAAATATCAAATACTTCTGTTGCCAAATTCACCAGGGGACCGGCAGCATCACCAAAACCCATACACAGAAAAGCGAGAAAAATGGGCAGAGTTTTAATTTTCATTGTTTCCTCCTTAACCTTGTTTATTTTTAATATAAAATAATAAT
>CAZETW010000166.1:0-3939 GCA_964515295.1 uncultured bacterium
TGATGAAATATGAAGCTGAATCAAGGCGTCAGGAAGCACGGCTTAATATGAAGAAGGCCCAGGTTTCCCTTGAACAGGCAGAGAAAAGGATAGAAGCACAAAAAGTCATCGATAATGCAGAACTGAAAAGTACAGAATTAAATGTCAGACAAGCCAGAGTTGAACTTGAAGAAGCAAAGAAAAATCTGGAAAAATTAACCATTGCTGCACCTACAGATGGTATGGTGGTATATCTTGAAACCTGGACCGGATCAGGAATGAGAAAAGTACAGATAGGAGATACTCCTTTTCCCGGTATGCCGGTAATGAGTATCCCGGATTTATCTAAAATGAAAGCAGATGTTACTGTCAATGAAAGAAATATCAATAAAATAACAGAAGGTCTCAATGCTGTTATTACAGTTGATGCTTTAGAAGGAATAAATTTTTATGGTCAATTATCAAGAGTGGCAACCCTGGCAAAGCGTGATGATGCAACTAATGCCAAGGTATTTGATGTTGAAGTACGGATTGATACCTCACAAGGAAAACTAAGACCTGGTATGACCTGTAATTGCAGAATAATTGTAAACAGGATAGAGGATGTTCTTACTGTACCCTTACAATCAGTTTTTCAGGAAGATGAAAAAACTATAGTGTATGTTATGGAGGGCAGAAGTGCCAAAAAAAGGGAAGTGATCCTGGGAATTAAAGGTTCAGATTATGTGGTTATTAAAGAGGGATTAAAAGAGGGTGAGAAGGTATGTCTGAGGGATCCAACCATACCTTTGGAAGAAATTGGAGGTGAAACAATCACTACAGATACTGAAAAAAGATCAAAAAAATCCCCTGGTTCTACTGTCCGTAGAGTTATAATACACTAATAAGGGGAGTTACTATTGAATCTGGAAGAAAGTTTTACTGTTAGTTTAACAGGCCTGTTCACTCATAAATTAAGAACGTTCCTCACTATGCTTGGAATTATATTTGGTGTAGCAGCTGTTATTGCCATGCTTTCTATAGGAGCGGGAGCAAAACAGGAAGCTCTTGATCAGATTAAGGTTCTTGGATTAAATAATATCATACTTCATTCAGAACCTGTAGAGACTGAATCTGATGAATACGGAACTGTAATTGAGGCTCTGGGATTAACTGTTGATGATGCCCGTTCATTAAATGTTTTAAATCCACTGGTACGGTCTTCTGTTCCAGTGAAGTTAATTGAGAATCAGCGGGTATTAAGAAAAGATAAGGAAATGAATACAGTGATAGTGGGCACAGTTTCTGAATACAAGGATGTGCTGAATTTTCAATTACAAAGTGGGAATTTTTTTAATTTTAATGATATGCACGAAGCCAGAAGAGTTTGCGTTATAGGTAACCAGGTAAAACGTGAATTATTTTATTTTGAACAGGCTTGCGGTGAGGAAATAAAAATTGGAGATTTATGGTTTACTGTTGTGGGGGTGTTACAATCTAAACTGCATTCTACTGGCCAGGGCGGGGTTATGGACAGAGATGTTAACAAAGATATTTACATACCATTATCATCACTTAATAACAGGTTTGATATTGATCCATCTGAACCGGAGGTTGATCAGATAGTGCTTAATATATCAGATGATGACAGAATCCGTGAAGCTTCCAATTTAGCTGACAGACTGATACTTTTAAGACATAATCAGATTAAAGATTATAATATAGTTGTTCCTGAAGAACTTCTTCAGCAGCGTCAGAAAACTCAAAGAATCTTTAATATTGTCATGGGTGCTATTGCCGGTATATCACTGCTGGTAGGCGGAATTGGAATTATGAATATTATGTTGGCTTCTATCTTGGAGAGAACCAGGGAAATAGGGGTCAGACGGGCAGTAGGAGCAACCAGGCGAGATATATTAGGCCAGTTTCTAATTGAGGCAGTTATGTTGAGTTTTACAGGAGGTTTGTTAGGAATTTTTCTTGGATTTATTATGACCAAACTTATTGCTATGTATGCAAACTGGCAAACTATTGTTGATATTGGAGCTATTTTACTGGCATTTTTTGTTTCTGCTGCAGTCGGGATTATTTTTGGAATATATCCTGCCAGAAAAGCTGCCAAATTAGATCCCATAGAATCTTTACGATATGAATAATAAATCAAAGGAGTTGAGTCTATGTCTTTAAGGAATTACAATGTAAGTATAAAAAAAATACTGTTCTTGCTTTTATTCTTTATTTACTCATATGAAGGAGTTGGTCAGGAAGTACAGACTCTGACACTGGATAAAGCCATATCCGTTGCTTTAGATAAAAGTTATGATATCAAGACTCTGGAAAAATTGGTTGAACAGGCTGAACAGCAATTAATTGCTGCCAGAGCCCAGTATAGAACAAATATAAATCTTAATTTTTTTGCTCCCCAGTATGATGAGGGGTATAAATTAATCGAACGGGTTGAAGGCAATCCAGTTCCCAAACAGCAGGGAAGTTTTCAGGTGCGGGGGGTTTTAGACATAACTCAGCCCATGCCCTGGATTCCATTTGGAGGTGGGTATCTTATTTTGCAGGGGGAGGCGTATCAATTGAATTCATGGTCGCCTATGTTCAATAATCCGGATGAATATGATAAATCTAACCGGTTTTTCAATAAAATCAGTCTTATTGTCAATAAACCCTTATTTACCATAAATGATGTAGCTCTGGAACTCAGACAGGCACGATTAAATTACAGAAAACAGAAGAAAATTTTTACCAGATCTGAACTTAATCTTATTTACAGAATTACACAACAGTATTTCATATTATACCGAACTATACAAGAAGTTAAGATCAACCAGGAGGGCGTAGTACGGCAGCAAAATATTCATGAAACCACAAAAAAGAAATTTCAGTCAGGACTGATTGCTGAAGTGGATGCTATGCAGGCAGAAGTTGATCTGATTCAGGCCCGCAATTCATTAAAATCATCTCAGGGAAGAATGGAGGAACAACTGGCTTCCTTTAAACAGCTTATCGGACTTCCTCTTGACAAAAAGATTGATTTAACTGCAGAACTTGAAGTAGAAAGAATTGATATCAATATCGAAAAAGCTATATCATATGCTATGAAAAACCGGAGTGAAATTGTGGAGAAAGAAATTGATATTGAAAACCAGCAAATCAATATTCAGCAGACAGATGCCAGAGTATCGGCAAAAGGGAGTTTGAGGGGATATTATCAACTTTCAGGATTTTCTGAGGATAAACTTCCCTGGGGAACAAGCACAGTAGATTTAATCGAATCAAGCTGGGAGGTATTAAAACAGACTCCCAATAGGGGAATAACCTTTAATCTGGAAATTCCACTTTGGGACTGGGGGAGAAACCGGGCACAGGTAAAAGCTGCAGAGATTATGCTGGAAAGAAATAGAATGGAACTGGAAGAACAGTATATTACAATAGAACGGGAAGTGAAGGATGTAATCCGCAGCTATTACGAAGCCTATGACAGAGTGAAAATGCTTGAGAAGAGTAAAGAAGTAAGCCAGCGGTCATTTGAGATAAATTTGGAGAGATTTGAGAATGGTGATATAACAACCACAGAACTGGCCAGAGTAAGTGAACAGCTTAATAATTCTTTATTATCATATCTTGAAGCATATAATCAGTATAAACTGGCTCTTGCAGATTTAAGGCGGAAAACTTTGTATGATTTTGAAAAGAACCAGTCACTGGCTCAAGAATAAAAAATATTTATATTTAAAGATATCAATTCTCTGGAGTATAGTTCAGTGGCAGGCTGTCAGCTACTCTTTCCCATATCCAGTAACCAAATACAGTTAGGGAAGTATGGGGATCGTAGATACTTCCATTTTTATTTACAATTATACTGCTGTTATTATTTAATTTTAACCATGAATACTGGGAATGTTCAGGTAGTTCCATATTTTTTATTGTACATCTTTTAGCATTGGGAGTATCTCCTAAAAAAGATTTCGT
>CAZETW010000167.1:0-3925 GCA_964515295.1 uncultured bacterium
ATGGAGATTCTCTTTTTTCCAGCCATTCTTTAGTTACAGGATAAATTGAAATAACCACATCGTATTTTAATGATAAGTCACTGACTATGGGTAGAGTCTTATTTATCTCTTCTATTGGATTTATAAGGTCTTTAATGACAAGAAGAAAATCAATGTCTGATTCATAGGTAGATTCTCCCCGGGCATAAGAACCATAGAGGATTAAAGATCCATAACTTTCTTTATATAGTTCTTTAAGTCTGTCCTTGAGTTCATTTAAAATTTTATCAAGTTTCTTCATAAAATCCTATCCATTTTTATTCAGCCTACTTCAGTAAATTAATCATAAAACAGCAAGAAAGCAATAAATTATAAGATTTTCAATGCTCCGCAGGAGCTCCGGCCCCTGCGGTCTATAATAGAGATAAAATATTAATTCCATGCCAATCTTTATCATTAACATAATACCTGCAGCTGCTAAACGGATACAGCACAGGTTTATCTACAATAGACCAATGTTTTTGAAGTGGATTAGTATGTATATATTTCAGTTTTTCCCGAAGAAAATATTCTGTATACACAGCTTTAATATCCGAATCCTTTTGCCAAAACGTATAAGTTGACCTCTTTGCAGGATTTGGATTATAGAATATTTTAAGCAGTGAGGATGATATTGTCCCTTTTATATTAAGGTTATTGTCAAAAATAGTATCAACAGGTTCTATATCATATTCTCCAGATGATTTCAGTTTTTTTAATATTTGGGTCGAAGTATAACTTTTAAACGTAGTAATTATTTTTATTACATCATCATTTTCTTCCGGGAGAGTAAATATCCAGTGTATATGGTTGGGCATAATGCAGTATCCATTAGTTAATATATTTCGGTTATTTTGAAAAAACAAAAAGCTGTCAATTATCAGGGATATAACAGATTGTTTAATGAAAATATGTTTCCATTCACAGACAGTGGTGGTGAAATAGTAAGTGCAGCCTTTATGTTGTAATCGTTTATGTTCTCGTGTACTCATTGCTTCTCATATTTTTTGCCGCAGGGGCCTGAGCCCCTGCGGAGCGTGGAACTATTCTTTCCTCATATTCATCCTGTTTGATTTCATCCTAGATAGGTTTTATTATCCTGTTCATGATTAATTATCTTCACGCCTCATAATCAACCCCATTCACCTCACACCATTCAACTGCAATTTCCTTAAAAGCCTGGTGCCGGAAGGAAAACCATTGGTCTTCAATACCTTTTCTGTGAATAGTGCTTTTGAACATACGAAAAGCTCCGGTTCCATGTATGGCATTTAGAAGTTCATTTCTAAGAGCTTCATCTTCTTGGCTATAACAAAAGTTTTCCATTATTTTCCACTCATGTATGTCAAATTGATCAGGCAGCTGAATCCAGTCGTCACTTTTCAAAATTTCTCTTTCTTTATCCAAAGGTTCACCTGAATAAACACCTATATCTTCTCCTTCTTCTGCACTGAGTAAATCTTCTTCAAATACAATATAGATCTCATCTGTTTTCTTGTTATAAAAGGAGCACATATTTTCACTCTGAATCTCAAATTGTTCTATAATGTCTTCTATGTGTATCATTTCTCAACTCACCTTTTATATATATTATTGTTTACATTACTAATGACTTACCACTTGAGTTATATATTAACGATACATACTCCTCACCGCATTTGCATTCGTTTGAACATTCCCTGTTTTGCTTCTTCTAAATATCTAAATTTGTTTACCAGCTCCAGCTTTATGCCTAACTGCGCTGCAATTTCTGTAAATACATGGTAAAATTGTTCTTTTTTCACAAAAATTTTTGATGGAATGGTTTTGTTGTTTTCAATTAAACTTAAAAATTTATCCAGAAATTCTTCGAGATAATCAGTTTCTGCGGTCATATGAAAACCGATGATCATGCCCCTTGAACGTTCGACAAACAAACATACCAAAGGATAGTAGGGCACTTCGTCTTTTTTATCCTGAACAGCAGAGGGGTTGTAAAAATAATCGATTTCCCAACCGCCTCCCTTTGCAGTGCTATCTTTCTTAATTCTGTTTACATAAAAATCATTCAATGCAGGGATATGTAATGTATCAGGTTCCAACTCTATCCGCATCCATTTCCCCTTCCATTCAAATTCCTCTCCCTTTTTCTCGGGCACCATCACATAATAAAGATCATTATCAGCAGGGATGAGCATTTCACTGTTCTTTTTAACTTTTAGTGCAACCTTTTTCGCCTGTTGTAAGGCAACAGTCAGGTATCTTGCTTCTTCTCTGGTCAGATACCAGGGGAAAAAGCCAGGTCTCAGTCTTCTGAACAGAGGCCACTGGTTTTTTCCCCTGAATTTAAAATCCAGTTTACTTATAATATTCAGATCTTTTGTATTCAATTCACCTCTGTTTTCAAATGAGGCCATCAGACAATCCTGCAGATGAAATAGGTCCATTTTATCAACTTGTTGTGCTTGATGGGCCATTTGGAGATACCCCTTTAGTCCCTTCTCTCCCAGGTAAACATTTAAAGAAAAAACTTTTTCCTGATTTCCCAGAACACAGCAGTATCCTATTTCACCAGTATCGGGATTTTGGACTCCGAATAAATCCCCGTCATACATCCATTGCCAGCACTCCATTTCTTTGAATTCTGCTGCTGCCTGGTATAAATTTTTCCATTCCTTTAAAGTCGGTTCATTTCTTTTACTAGTACTCATATAATCCTTTCTCTTTTTTTTTTTTACTTCTTCCTTTTTTTACTATTCTCTATTAACTACCTCCCACATTCCGAACCCTTGTGAATTTTTAGAACCCAGGCCGGAATCATAGGAAAATCCAATCAATTCCGGCGAGCCGGTTAATGAATAGATTCCCGTCCATCCTTTGATAACAGTATTTTTATAAAAAGATACAATGTGATTTCTCTTTTGGGTGACTTTTACAGGTTCAATACGAAATTTTTTATTTTTTGGTTCTTTATTGTTAAAAGCTGTATATTTTTTAATAATGTTATCATGAATTAAATCATTAAATTCCTCTTCATAGGGAGTGTAGTAGTATGTTTTTTTACTCTTGCCGTCATTTTTGAACAGGGTGCTGTAGACAGTAATGGGTGATAATAATTTAATTTTTACAGTATCATCAAATGTTTTATTTTTAAATACTTCAATAGAATTAATAAAAAGTTCATTACTGCCGATCTTAACATTATCTCCTTTCATGATATTTTCTGCCAGAGATTGAGTAAGTATATTATATGGAGTTGAGAAAATCAGGGAAACAGGGTTTTTGAATATAATTTTTTTATCTTTTTTATTTACTCTGTATTTACCCATAATACGTGAGAAAACATACATTCTGAATTTCCGTTTTTCAAAAGCAAAACCTTTTTTATGTAGTTTGTCAGCTAATGTATTGGAAATATTATTATAGATCATACTCTGAACATGATAGTTGTAGCTTATAGGCAAAGTAATATCCCTGTCTCTGGTTTCTAATGTTAATTTAATTCTCATTTTTTTCCTCTTAATATCTTTTAAAAGGTGCGAGAATTAATGATATCAATCCTTAATCTTTATAGAATTCCAAGATGAAAAGTAAAACAGTTTGAATATTGTGCACTCGGCATTTAAAAACATTGGTGGTACCAAGTCAGTGTTAGTTATAATTCAATCTAACTAACAATCCCTTGATCCTATTAAAAATTTACTATCCCCTCGTTACTCTTCTTCATCCAGATATGCTATTGCTTCCGCTGCGGTTTTGAAATGTTTTGCCTGATATCTGGTTTTGGATAAGCGGTCGATCTGCATACCGCCGATAGGAGAATCGCCTACTACGCGGGCAACTTTACTGATACCTCCTTTTTCGGCAGCTTCAGTCATTTCATGTATGATATCCTGAACTTCAGGAGAACTCGGTTTGTAATCTTCTG
>CAZETW010000168.1:0-1445 GCA_964515295.1 uncultured bacterium
AATCTTTTCCTATTTTCTACCTCTCCATTCTCCCTTATCCATTGTCCATTTTCCATGCCCCTACCCCCCACCCCCTCTTGATTTCCATAAAAATTTTGAGTATATTTTTTTATGAACAAAAAAAACGGAGGTATGAATATGTCACAAAAAGCAACCTATGTATCATTAATTCTATCCCTGTTACTCTTTTTAAACTGTGGAGAAAAAATGATCAATAAAAAAACGTCTCAGGATTATGTGAAAGATCAGCTTAATAAACTTGCTCCAGTAACCATTGCTCCTGATCTTTCCTACTTACCTGCTAATGAACGTCATGTAATTAAACTGCTGGTCAGAGCCTCACAGCACATCGATGACATTTTTCTGGATCAGGTGTACAAAAGAAATGAACAAATCCTGAATGAATTAAAAAAATCCCCTCAATCCAACCAACCGTATATTGACTTATTTACTATAATGTTCGGCCCCTGGAACCGACTGGAAAACAATAAACCTTTTATTAATGATACTGAAAAACCGCCCGGAGCAAATTATTATCCTCTGGACATGACCAAAGAGGATTTTAACAACTGGCTAAACGAACATCCTGATGACAAAGAAGCATTCGAAAGTCATTACACTGTTATCAGAAACAAAAATGATAAATTGGTTGCAGCACCCTATTCAAAAGAATATGCCAGCCAATTGAAATCAGCTGCTGATTTACTTAAACAGGCTGCCGAAGAGACCAGAGATCCATCCCTGCGGGAATTTCTCAATAAAAGAGCTGAGGCATTCAGTTCTAATGACTATTATGAAAGCAATATGGCCTGGATGGATTTAAGCGGAGATATTGAAGTGGTCATCGGACCATATGAAGTGTACGAAGACAGATTATTCGGGTATAAAGCAGCATTTGAATCCTTTGTCTGTGTGGTGGATCATGAAGAAAGTAGAAATCTTCGTACTATTGGCACCTATCTGGATAAAATGGAAGACAATCTGCCCATACCTGATAAACATAAAAATTTTGAGCGGGGAGCTTCCTCTCCTATAAAAGTTGTGAATGAAATATTCACCGCCGGAGACACCAAAGCAGGTGTACAGACACTGGCCTTTAATCTGCCCAATGATGAACGGGTCAGAGAAGCAAAAGGTTCAAAAAAAGTTATGCTGAAAAATGTTATTCAGGCTAAATTCGAAAAAATTCTTACCCCGATCGCATCCGAGGTACTAAGTCCTGAAGAGCTGGACAATCTTTCCTTTGATGCCTATTTTAAACATATACTCATGCATGAGGTGAGCCATGGCCTTGGACCCGGCAATATAACCCTGGATGGCAAAAAAACCTCAGTCAGCAAAGAACTAAAAGATCATTATTCCATTATCGAAGAATGCAAAGCTGATGTTCTGGGAATATACAATGTGCTCTACCTGATTGAAGAAGGAGTGCTTGATGATGAACT
>CAZETW010000168.1:1545-3873 GCA_964515295.1 uncultured bacterium
GGGAAGCTGAAAAATTTATTGAAGAGTATGCTGTACTCAAACCGGAAGTTAAAGTTGCTCTGAGCAAACTTACTGATATACCGGTTGATATCAGACCTGAGTATAGCATTATAAATGAATTATAAATAACGTAGTATATCCGGGTATTTTGTACAATACATGTTCGGGTTGTCAAAAAAAGTTAAAAAAATGTCAGTCTGAGTTCATCGAAGACTGACATTTTCTATAAAAAAAATATACTTGATCATGAACAATAAAATTTTATGAATAAAATGAACTTTTTGGACAACCCCAACATTATCATTTTATGCCCAATAATTGATTTCAAATTCTATTCACGGCTATTGTTAATCAGCTTTTTTTAATGTATTCATTATGAAATCTTATATCTTTAATACTCAATCAGACAATATAGATACTCAAAAAATCCTTCGCTGTTTAAACTTAACTGCTTCCTCTACCAATACTTCTGGTCTTATTGTTGCTCTGTACCTCTTGCCAGGCGTTAATAAAATTAGAGGCACTGCCTATGTTCACAGAGCACTGACGCCCCGGAATTTTACCAGCGGAAGAGGGAAGTGGGCTTTTACCAGAAAATTCCCTGTACCGGAAGATCTGCCGGACACTTTTACATTGATCCGGCTGCGGATTGACTGTAACAGTACACACTACCCTCATATAGAAAAGGATATTTACGGCTGGGAATTTCTTTATCCTTCCTTTATCGATCATCTTGCCACCTTATTTGCACATGAACTTCACCATTTCCGCAGATATCATCTCAATCTGCATCCCGGAGAGGGAGAACAGTCTGCCAATAAGTGGGCAGTGCAGCATGTTCAGTATCTGGGATATGAAATAGAAGCCAGGAAGATAAAAAAACGTAATAGAAAAAAAATCAGTTACAGTACCTTTCTTAAAAAATTCCCCCGAGTTGATCCCTATGCAGATTTCCGTGATCTGCAGGCCGATGATAAGGTCTGGATCAGACACGATCCCTCCAGAAAATACCTCAATCAGACTGCTACGGTAAAAAGACCGATCCGCTCCAATTCCAAACGTCTGGTCATTCAGACGCAGGACGGAAAAAGCTGGCGATGGCCGATGGAGTGGGTTGAGCGGGTCAAACGTAAAAATTAAAAACTTTTGAAAAGTGATCATTTTTTCCAGGACGGAACGGAACCAGGGAAAAGGGAATATAGAGGAAAGGAATATGGAAGAAAGGAGAATGGAGAAAAGGAGTATGGAATATGTAAAATCAGTTAAAATTTTTCTTTCCGTACTTTTATTAAATTATATAGCATAGCAGATAATTTTTTTGTGGTTTGAATAAATCCATCCACCATATCTATCTTTAATACCCCAATTTCTTTAGCAATATATAATTGTGTTCTCAACTCACCACAACTTCCTCTGGCAATATACAAATATTGTATGTATTCTTTATTTGTTGCACGATCATATCCCTCAGAAATATTTGATGGAATCGAAACTGCTGATCGTTGAATTTGATTTTTCAAGCCAAATTCATTACAATTTTCCAAGCTCTTAAAAATTTCAATAACCAATCGCATCGACTCTTTCCATACATCTAAATCTTCAAATTTTTTAACAGTCATTGTTAATTGTAACTCCTTTCTTCCATTTTCCATTTTCCTTTATTCCATTTTTTCTTGCATTTATGCAAGAAAAAAAAACCTGACAGAAACAGCGCTCTGCCAGGGTTAATTTTTTATATGAATATTATTATTAACGGATCAAGGTGATCTTGCGGGTCATGGAAAAACTGCCGGCCTGTATATAGATCAGATAAATACCGCTGGCAACTCTCTGACCATTCTCATCCATGCCTTTCCAGGTCTCAGTGTAGTACCCGGCCGGTTTATCTTCTCTGACCAGCTGTTTTATTCGTTTACCCATCAGGTTATAAACATTTATAGTAACTCTGGAATCCTCAGCCAGCTGATACTTGAACGTGGTTTCAGGATTAAAGGGATTGGGATAGCTGTGAGATAGACTGAAATCTTCAGGTACAGTATTGATCCCCTGAGCTCTGATGGGACCGTACTCATGCTGACTGCCGTCAGTAGCGATCTCCATCACTTTATACCAGTACACCACCCCGTCCCGGACATTTCTGTCTGCGTAGCTGTAATCATACCCGGAAGAACTGTTCCCCTGGCCCGGGATCATAGCAGGATTGATTTTCTGATAATTGCTTTTATCTGTAATACTTCTGTAAATATCAAAACCAGTGGTATTCACTTCGCTTTCCGTGTGCCAGTAAATAACTATACCGTTCTCTTTGCTGGTTTCAGCTGTAAACAA
>CAZETW010000169.1:0-3760 GCA_964515295.1 uncultured bacterium
TTTGCTTTGTCTTTTAACCTCCCGAAGGTTTGGAAACCTTCGGGAGGTTTTGATTTTATCCCAAACCTTCCAGGTTTTAAAAACCTAAAAGGTTTTATTTTTCGGGTCTGTCTCTATCCGTTGTGAATACAAAACCCCGGGTGTCCGCAGAGGACCCCGGGTGTTTTGGCAAGATGTCGCCCCTGACAGGATCGAACATTGACCCTGTCAGGGTGACGGATTCTAAAATCAAAAATCGTTGATCTTACATCAAACCTTTTAACCTCAGAACAAGGATTAACGATCAGTGATCCAGTAACTATGATCAGAGAAATATTATTAAGAATAGTATTCATTAGTTTTTTATGTCAAATCTGTTGTGAAAAATCAGATATTCAGTATCAGGAATACGCAAATATACTGGATGTTTCCGGGATTCCAAAACAGTCAGAGGACAGATCCTGCTACTGTTTTTCAGATCAGGGCAGCTGGATAGGATTTGGTTTGCCAGACAAAGAAGATACTGTTTATCGGGGTGGATTTACCGGCCCTTTAAGAAATGCTAATCGTAGTTATAAAGACATAGCGGTGAAATCACTATTAACCTTAGTGACCAACTGGAGAAGTCAAGCCGATGATCTACACTTTGACGGATTGTTTCCCTCCTATGTACCCGGATATTTCAATGGCGTCTGGGCCCGGGATTTCTGGAAACATGCTGAGCGGGTTATGCAGATGATGACTGATACAAGTAAGTTCGACTTATATGTCCCCCTGCCAACTGTATCGGCCGATAATCCTGCGTTTATGGACGGATACTGGAGAGGACCGGTTTGGTTAGATCAGGCGTATTTTGGTATTAAGGGACTTGAACTATATGGATTTTCCAATCAGGCAGATAAGTTAAGAAAAGATATAATTAATCGCTTGCAGGGATTAAAAGACAGTCCTTTACCAATGTATGAGAATTATGACCCCGTTAATGGAAAAGGTTTGAATGCAGCTCATTTCAGCTGGTCAGCAGTACACCTGCTTTTAATGCTGTGGGGGGGGAGTGAAAGTCGTCAATTGTGATGTTCCAACAAACTGCTGTTACTGCCAGAGATGCTGAAACCAGTTCAGCATGAGATATTTAACTCATGGTTCTTTGTTACAATAAGGCGGGGTTGTCATCCTGAACGTGTTTCAGGATCACATAATTAATAAATAAATAGGTTGAATTTTAAAGCCAAACCATATACATTTAGAAGTTCAGTTGAAATACTTCTCTCTGAGGATGAGAATTCAAACAGATCGTCAGGGATGAAATATTTTATACATTTTAAGAATTAAGAGTAAAGTAAACAACATTGAAGGAATCCTATTTCACACCTGAAACTATTCAGGATGTATCTCGGGAAATTATCAGGAAACTCACACCATATCAGAGAAAGGACCGGATCCCTTTTATCCCGGAGCGATCCGCTCTTTTGATCCTTGATATGCAGGAGGTTTTTCTTAATAAACATTCCCATGCCTATATACCATCCTCTCCGGTAATCGTACACAATATTAACACCTTATCAGAAGCTTATCACCGGAATAATTTCCCTGTGATCATCACCCGTCATGTAAATACCGAACACAATGCCGGGATGATGAAAACCTGGTGGAATACCCTGATCAATCCTGAATATAAAGAAAGTGAACTTATAGAATCCATTGATACAGTTGATTGTAAGATCATAGAAAAAACCCAGTATGATGCTTTTTACCAAACTGAACTTAACGACTATTTATTGGATAATAATATTGAACAGCTGGTCGTCACCGGTGTAATGACTCATCTTTGCTGTGAGTCCACAATCAGATCTGCATTTATGCGGAGCTTTGCTGTATTTTTCCCGGTGGACGCAACCGCAACCTATAACTTTGATTTTCATATGTCTACCTGTCGGAATGTCTCCCACGGTTTTGCAATCTGTACACTTTGTGAAAAATTAACGGAACAAATATGAATAAAGCTGAAACAGTTGCCATAATAGGAGCTGGTCCTGCTGGAATCGCAGCTGCTCTGCAGCTGCAAAGGTACGATGTAAAATTCAGAATTTTTGAGCAATGTGATACCGGGGGGCTTTTACTGAATGCAAATAAAGTTGAGAATTATCCGGGATTTCCCGGAGGTATATCCGGATCAGCCTTAGTAAAATATTTCAGACAGCAGTTATCTGATCAAAAAATAAAAGTTAATGCAGATGAGGTTAAACAGGCAGACTATGAGGCTGAAAAGAAACATTTTATAATCAAAACAGAACAGTCAGTTATTTCTGCAAAATTTTTAGTTATTGCTTCAGGAACAAAACCCAGAGAATTATTAGAACTGCCTCCGGATTTTCATCATTCAAAAAACATATATTATGAAGTCTATCCTTTGAAAAACTGTAAAGGTAAAAACATTGCTGTTATCGGAGCCGGTGATGCAGCCTTTGATTATTCTCTGAATCTGGCAAAAAAGAAAAATAAGGTCATGATATTTACCCGCAGCAATACCTGTAAATGTCTGCGTCGGTTGTACCGTCAGACAAAAAATAACTCGATGATATCCTTTTTTCAAAAATATTCATTACATGCAATAAAAGAAGATCATTCAGGATTTATCCTCACCTTTAAACATCAAAAAAAACTGCAATCATATAAAGTTGATTATCTTTTAATTGCCATTGGCAGAGATCCGACTCTTGATTTTTTATCAGAAAATCTTAAATTAAGGAAAAATATTCTAATTAAACAGAAGGTTCTTTTTTTCATAGGAGATGTACATAATGGATTATTCCGTCAGACAGGTATAGCTGTAGGGGAAGGTATAAAAGCTGCTATGATGATTTTTAATACTATTCGGGAGAAAAATGAAGATTTTATCAACAGCGGGCAGAGATGATATTGCCAAAGTATATGTAGCAGAAACCGGAAAGGACAAGATTATAGAATTTGTGGAATCAGTTCAGCCGCCAATTCCCAGAAAAGACAAGTGGGTTTTAATTGTCTCTACCCTGTACGGATGCCCGGTAAAATGCAGTATTTGTGATGCCGGGGGTGCTTATAAAGGGAAGATTTTCTATGATGATATTGTATCTCAGATAGATTATTTAGTGACGAGACGATATCCGGACAGGATAGTACCGGTGAATAAATTCAAGATTCAGTTTGCTCGTATGGGAGAACCGGCTTTTAATCCTGAGGTCATCAAAGTTTTAAAGGTTCTTCCGAAAAGATACAGTGCTCCGGGACTTATCCCCTGTATATCTACCGTAGCTCCCACAGGTTGTGACAGATTCTTTAAGGATTTACTTAAAGTCAAAAAAGTCATGTATCCAAAAACATTTCAGCTTCAATTTTCCATACATTCTACAGATTTAGCTGTCCGGAATGAGATTATTCCTATAGAGAAATGGGATTTCCCCCAAATTTCAGAATACAGTAAAAGATTTTATGATAAGGGCGGAAAAAAAATCACCCTGAATTTTGCAGTTGCTCAGGAGATTCCGATTGATATTGATACAATTCTTACTTTTTTCCCCCCGGAATATTTCTTTATTAAAATTACTCCGGTAAATCCAACCAGAACGGCTGTTAAGAAGAAGATAGATCTGCATTTCCCTCAACAAAAAGCGGAAAGACTTGTTCATGAGTTGAGGGGATATGATTATAATACCATGATAAGTATCGGTGAGCTGGAAGAAAACAAAATCGGCAGTAACTGCGGGATGTATGTTTCCAAATTCAATAAAACGGATACTATTTA
>CAZETW010000170.1:0-3373 GCA_964515295.1 uncultured bacterium
TTTTAGGATATTTGTGGTTTAATGTATGGCATGTTGTGGTAAGACCATGGCCCTGGATTATTGTCGGGATAGCTGCTGCTATTTTATTTCCGGGAATTGCCCAAAAGAATCCTGTTACAGGGGAATTGGTGAGAAATCCGGAAATGGGATATATCGCAGTTATGCTCACGTATTTAAAGCCGGGATTATTAGGACTCATGCTGGCTGGATTCTTAGCAGCGTTTATGTCCACAGTCAGTGCACAAATTAACTGGGGAGCTTCCTATTTAATCAATGATTTTTATCGACCATTTATCAACAAGAATGCATCAGAAAAACATTATGTCCGCGCTTCGTTTGTAAGTGTTCTTTTTGCGGCGATTCTTGCAGGTGTGGTCTCATTCTTTATGACCAGTATCTTTACTGGTTGGTTATTGTTATGGGCGATTAATGCAGGTATTGGTGTTGTTTATATCATGCGCTGGTACTGGTGGCGAATTAATGCCTGGTCTGAAATCACTGCTATCGGGGGTACCCTTTGTACTATTGCTGTTATTCTTTTTATTAAATCGGAAATATGGTTAAAGACTTTTTTAATTTTTGAAATAGTTATTACTTTTGCTGTATTGGTCATATGGGGACTACGCAAAAAAGAATGGCGGACCAAGTATCTAAAATCTTCTATCTTTATTATATTTATTATTGTGATTTCTGTAATAGTAGTACTTACCATAACCTTACCAGAAAAGAAATTTCCCTGGACCACTATTTATACACTGCCTCTTTCAGCTGTAATATGGCTGACTGCGACTATGTTGACTAAACCTACGGATGAGAAGACACTCATTGAATTTTATAAAAGAACCCATCCGGGAGGACCTGGATGGAAACGAATTGCCGCTAAAATTAAAGATGATTACAGTGCAGGTTATCTATATAATAAAAGAAATGTCATTGGAGCTGTTTTTGCCATAATAGGAACGTATACAGCTCTTATCGGATTTGGTAATATTATATTAGGAGATTTGACACTGGGCATTGCTTTAATGGGGGTTATGGCAGTAAGTATTTTTATAGTTGTAAAGAATCTTTCTAGTGAGAAATGGGAGAGAACACCAAGCATTTCAGGACCAAATAAATAGATTGTTATATTAGTTACTCAGTATTGTGAAAGACCTGATTAATTTGATCTAACAACGGGGTTGAATCATCTTCAAAAAAATCTCCCATGATTTGCCATATAATCACACCACCTGCGTTGTTTTTAACAATGTACTCTGATTTCAGACTAATAGATTCAGGATCATCATAGGATATGAATATATTGAGACTGTCAGAGGTTAAATATGGTACCTCTGCCTGATCATCCCAGTGACGGGTGAACAGGTTGTTATATTTCACGATTTGTACATAATCACTGCCTCCCTGTCCGCCGAACATTTTCTGTTCTTCTCCTTTATGTGCGCTGAATAATTGACTGCATCCCTGATAGGCTCTGCCATAAAAGGCGATACCAAGATTGATTTTATTTGACGGCACCTTGTACCTGTCTCTGTAAAGCCGTAAGGCAACATCCATGCACAGAACAGAATCACCTTCAGCAGGAGGATACAGAGGGGTATTATGATTAGTGATCGGATCCCAGGGACCGTGAAAATCATAGGTCATTACATTTAGATAATCCAGAATCCGGAATATTGTTTCAATATCGATTTTAGCAACATGATCAGGATTGGCAGGTAAGGCAGCAGTTAATAGATACTGTTTTCCGGTCTGTTTTTGGAGAATATTCAGATTATCCCGAATTGCTTGAAGGAGCAGATTAAAATTTTCTCTATCACGGGGAGATCCGTTATGTGGTTCATAACCCGGATATTCCCAGTCTATATCAATTCCGTCAAATCCGTACTTCTTTATCTGATCGATACAGCTTTCTGCAAATCTGCTGCGTTTTTTCTTATCAGCCGCGATCTCAGGAAAAAGACCGGAATCCTCCCACCCTCCAATGGAAACCATGACCCGAACATTGTGCTGATGTGCTAAATGAATTATTGAATTTTCTTTCCTGTATTTTTCTGTTGAATTATCAGTTTTACCTTCTAATAATACCGCATCAGCTTCCGGATCCATTCCGGTTATCTCACCATTCTCCAACGGAATAAAAAATGCGTAATTTATAATTGATATTTTATCATAGGGCAGAAACTGAGGAATAACTCTTTTTTCCCGAAGTTTCCATCTCCAGGAAGGGTAATAGGCGATGATTTCTCTGCTGTTTACCGGCATAATATCTAGGATCATCAATACAACAAATATACATAGAATGTACAGTCTTTTCATAAATATTCTCCTTTATTTTTTATTTTACCCCATTAAAACCTCAATGGCATGTGTTGATCCGGATGGCTGAGGCGGGATTGGGAAACCGGCAGATTTACCATTAAGTGTAACAGATGTAATTCCTTTTTCCACCCCCTTTGTATTTTTAACCACTATATTATAAACTGCATTCCTCCACTGACGGGTCACTTCAAATTCTTTCCAGTCAGGGGGGATACAGGGATCGATAGTCAGCCCCTGGAATGATGGTTGAATACCCAGTATAAATTTAGTAGCAGCAGTATAAAACCAGGAAGCAGTACCGGTCAGCCAGGGGTGCCGGGCACGGCCGTACTTTTTATGATCTCTGCCGTAAATGAATTGACAGTAGGAATAGGGTTCGGCTTCCCGGATTTCAATGAAATCATTCTGGTTATAGGGAAGAATAGCATCATAGAATTTTATTGCCTGTTTTCCCTGTCCCAGTTTGCATGCTGCTATTACAGCCCAGGGATTGGGATGACTGAAGATAGAGCCGTTTTCTTTGATACCCGGATAGACACGGGTAACATATCCGATATCATCGTCTGGTTTTGTATATGAGGGCCAGAGTAGATGGATTCCGTACTCTGAATATAAATATTTATCAACTGCATCCATGCACTCTTTGCTTCGGTCCTCTGAAGCAACTCCTGAATAAACAGCCCAGGTCTGGGCATTTAAAAAGATTTTACCCTCCTTGTCTTGATTGGTACCGATTTTTTTCCCCTTTTTTGTAAATCCTCTTAAATACCATTCACCGTCCCATAGCAATTTTTCACAGGCAGCTTTTACTTTCTCTGCCATAGCAGTATATTTTTTTACATCATCTTTTCTATTGAGATATCCGGCTGCATCAATAAAATACTGCAAAGCCCAGTAGTGCTGGAATGACACCATAGAGCTTTCACCGCCGCCCAGATTCAGACAGTCATTCCAGTCAGCCCGCAAACCCTGACAGATTCCGGAAGAACCTACATATTTTGCTGTAAAATTCAGAATTCTGGCCAGATGTTCGTAAACAGTCCCTTCACCT
>CAZETW010000171.1:0-3233 GCA_964515295.1 uncultured bacterium
ACTGATTTTCAATCTGTGCAAGAATTTATTGATCGTCTAATAAATGTTGGGCAGATACCGCAGGATTTCTTTTTTAACTTTTTAGAACAACCATTTGATGCAGGATTTTATATTTTAACGCAGGAGTGGTCCGGGAATGAATGGGTAAATCAGTACCGCATAACAACTACAGTAGGTGTTGATGGAAAAATGGAAAGTCTTACTGTACAGGAATGGTATACGGCATGGTTGAGTCTTGTAATTTTTCAGTTGAACTATGATATTCAGTCCCGACTGGAGCATATTGTGCTGAAAATAAATGATGGCCAGGGAAGTATGGAGAATGCTATGCGAATGACCAGAAACTATAATGATGAAGGTAACTATATTAAAGATTTGATTGATTATTATTCAGAGGGAGATGAACAGTGGTATAATGTTCTCAGGGTCAATTATACCTATGATGATCACGGAAATATCATTGAACAGAAAAGTGAAATTTATACACAGATAACCTGGTTAGATTACCGCCGGATACAGAAAACCTATGATAATTTTCAGAATCTTGTTCAGCGTTTAACGCAAATGGCAGAGCAATCCGAACTGCAGACAAGCTGGGAAAATGAGTTGAATGAATTATTTACCTATGATAGTAATGATAATCTCACAGAACATCTTTTTCAAAGTTATGTACAATCATGGACAGACTCATTACGGAGGTCCTATCAATATAATGAACAGAATCTGAGAATAAAAAAGTTAACAGAATTGATGAAAGATGACGCTTGGGAAAATGTATCTCAGATCAATATATCTTATAATGAGAATGGAAATAGAGTCGAAGAGGTGTATCAGATATGGGAAAGCAGCTGGATAAATGAACAAATGATAACCTGGTCTTACAGTGAACCAGGTCATCCGGATTTAATGTCTGTTTATGACTGGTTGGGTTCTACGTGGTCAGAAACGGATCAATATCTTTTTGATTATGATTTTCAGACCTCAATTGATAATGAGAATCAGTTACTTCCGAAAAACTTTCATTTGTCCAATTTCCCGAATCCTTTTAACCTCTCTACAACTGTTACAGTAGAATTGCCTCATAAAGATACAGTAACACTGAGAGTTTTTGATATCAGAGGCAGGATTGTACAGACATTAATAACAGACAAGACAATGTCTGCCGGAAATTATACAGTTACATGGAATGGACAGAATGAATCAGGACAGATCATGTCCAGCGGAGTATATTTAATCCAGCTGAAAGGACAACATGTATGTAAAGTACGGAGATGTCTGCTGGTTAAATAGGGCTGGAGATTTTAGAAAATTTTAAATAAGGAATATAAAATATAATAACTGGATTATTTATAGAAAATACTTAAATATAATGAAACAAAAAAGTTCAAAAATTTCTGAAGGATTCCTGTATACGGATCAATATGAACTTACCATGGCCCAGGTATATTTTCGTATGGGGTTGCATGAGAAAGCAGCACAGTTTGATCATTTTTTCCGTAAATATCCTGATTACGGCAAACATCAGGCAGGGTATTGTATTAATGCCGGCCTGGAATGGCTTATGGACTGGATGCACAATGTCCGTTTTACTCAGCAGGACTACAATAATTTAAAATCACAGACCGGACAGTCAGGAAACCCCTTGTTTCAAAAGGATTTTCTGGATTGGCTGAAAGCAAACGGATCCTATGATTGCCTTTCCATGCAGGCTGTACCTGAAGGTAGAGTGGTTCATCCTCATATACCTTTGACTGTTGTTCAGGGACCACTTGCTTTGGCCCAGATCCTTGAAACCAGTTTACTGAATCAGTTGAATTATCAAATTTTAATTGCAACTAAAGCATCCCGGATTCATCTGGCCGGAAAAAATCAGCTTCTGATTGAGTTTGGTGCCCGAAGAGCACAGGACCGGGGAGCAAATGCCGGAGCCCGGGCTGCATTGATCGGAGGAGCTCATTTTACCTCAAATACCGGAATTTCCTATGAACTGGGATTTCCTCCCAAAGGTACGCATGCTCACAGTTTGGTCCAATTATTCCTGACCCTGGGGTACAGTGAAGAAGAAGCGTTTCAGGCATTTGCGGATGTGTTTCCAGATGATTGCATTTTACTAGTCGATACTATTGATACCTTAGAAAGCGGCCTTCCCAATGCAATCCGGGTTTTTGAAAAGTTAAAGAAAAAAGGACATCAGCCGGTAGGAATCAGACTGGATTCCGGTGATCTGGCCTATCTGGCTGTACAATCTGCAAAAATGCTGAATGAAGCAGGCTTTCCGGATGTAAAAATCGTATTATCCAATCAGCTGGATGAGCTGAATATCTGGCAAATTATACAGCAGATTCAGGTAGATGCGAAACAGAATGATATGGATCCCGACCATTTGATCAAAAGACTTGTATACGGAGTTGGAACTCGTTTAATCACTTCATCGGGCGATCCAGCTTTAGATGGTATTTATAAATTAACAGCAGTACAGGAAAATGGAACCTGGAAACCATCAGTAAAAATTTCTGAATCCCTGGAAAAAGTGCCTAATCCGGGTACGAAAAAAGTGTGGCGTCTTTATGATAAAAGAAGGAAAGCCACAGCTGATCTTGTTACTCAGGAGGAAGAAGATCCGATAAACATGCAGACTATTGAGCTCCAGCATCCTTTTTCTTCTGATAAAAACCGTACGTTGCAGAAAGAAGAAATTTCAGATATTGAACCGTTACTGGTACCAATTTTAAAAAACGGAAAACAGGTGTATGATTTTCCTGATATTGAGGAAATGCGGGATACACGTGATGCAGATATACAGAGACTCGATTCCGGAGTAAAACGTCTGATCAATCCTCACAGATACCATGTTTCCCTTTCCCGAAAGTTATGGGATACAAAACAGGATTTGCTGGAAAAGTTAAAGAGGGAATAAAGAGGGGTTTATTATACATATTATTTTTGAAAATCACCTTTCTTGTGATTCGAGGTTCAGGATGTGAGAAATAAGATGAAAGACAAAAGATAAAAGATAAAGGAAAAAGGAAACAACAGAACGTGAGAGCTTTAGAGGGTTTATGTGCAGAAGACAGAAGCTAGTTGCCGGAGGTCAGAAAGACCGCAGACGGCCGACCGCGTATCAATCTGCGGTCTGCCGTCCGCGGTTTGCGGTCTTTTTTAAGGAAAAAGGAGGAAAGGAAAATGGAAAAAGGAGAACTTAAGAACCTAAGAACGTAAGAACGTGAGCTAAC
>CAZETW010000172.1:0-3130 GCA_964515295.1 uncultured bacterium
CGCTGTCTGCCGTCTGCGGTCCGTGGTCTTTTCTGACCTCTGACCACTGGTCTCTGGCATCTACCCGACAATATACCATCGTTCTCAAGTTTCTAAGTTCTAAAGCTCTCACGTTCTCAATATTGACCGCTGACCGCTTTTCAACTCGCCGTCTGCCGTCTTTTCTGGCTTCTAAACGCTAATCTTCTAAAGTTCTAAAGCTCTTGCATCTTGAATCTTGATTCTTTATTCTTTAGTATTTTGTATTTTATCTTTATTCTTTATTATCCCCTATTTCTGCACCAGCAATTTAATACATTCAGTATATTCTTCTGTTGTCAGCTGGCAAAAATAAATACCGCCGGATAATCCGGAAGCATTCCAGGTAATTTCCTGATATCCTGAAAGGACTGTATGCTCTATGATCATATCAACTTTTCTTCCCAGAAGGTCATAAATTAACATATTGACAGCTTGCTTTTCCGGCAGATAAAAATGAATTTTAGTTTTAGGATTAAAAGGATTGGGATAATTCTGGTATAATACAATTTCCGGGAATGACCGATATTGTTGTTCTGCTTCTGTCTGACTGGTATCTGTGATCATTATATTATCAAAATAAAAACATGCGTCCTTCAGACCACTGTGTTCTGCTGCAATCTCAAATCGATCCGTCTCTGCCCAGGAAAAATCACCCTGAGGATCAAACCATCCGTTATCCCAGGAACCGTGTTCGGAAAACTCTTCCAAAGATATCTGAACATGATGCCACTTATTATCCCAGGGAGCTGTATTCTCATCAACAGTATATCTCATCCGCCAGGGATGATCTTCAGGATCATTGTTCTTTGTATCAATAAAACGAATATCAAACCTCTTTCCGGGAGTGTCACCTTTTATCCAGAACTCAACTGCATATCCGCGGTCTACCAGTACCGTTAAATCCTTATTGGGCTGAAAATCAAATCCTATATTATTGTACTGATCCACTCCCGCCCATTGAATACAGTATTTTCCCTGAAACGGATCACTGCTGTTATAATAATCTAAAATGCCAGTAGAAATCCAGCTTGATTCCACTATATTCTCTCCAATATAATCCTTATACAGATTTAAGGCAGTAGTATCCGGTTCCATGATAAATTCCTGCTGAGGAGGAACCTGTAATCCCAGAGCTTTCAATAAATCAGTATTTAAATCATAATCAAACAATTCACTGGTTCCTTTCTCAAACAGACCAAAACCGCCCTTATAATCCCATATAGTCCAGGCTATTTCTTTTTCTTCAAGATAACTTCTTACCACATAATACCAGAATATCCGGTCTACATTACTGCTGTTTGGTTTATACACCCCAAATTCTCCGCAAAACACTGGAACATCGTGACTGTTTTTGAAAACTGCGGCAATATCAATTAACTGTTTTACATATTTTACAGTACCAGTAGTGTGATAATCATTGAATGCATCTTCTATCCAGGAATTTTTAAGTTCAGCAGGAAGAGCGGGCATTTCCTCTGCATTATACGGAAACGGTACTCCAGACAAAGGAACCAGAGACGGATCTGCCCAGCTTGCTCCCTGATGAGTAAAGAGAAAGGGATCATAGAAATGAAAGGTATAGATCAGATTATCATCCTCGTACTCACTCATTTCATCCAGATTGTTGTAGCTGTTCCATCCGGCAGGACCAATAATAATAGTATGCACTGAATCAACTTCCCGTATTGCTTGTACAACTTTGTGCTGAATGCTATCCCATATTTCATCAGCAATACCATGCGGTTCATTAAGGATCTCATAGTAAATGAGATTGGAACGGTCCTTATAGTGTTCAGCCATTTGAGTCCATACCGGCAGTAACACATCACCAATATCCGGATCAGTAGCCTCTGCCGGATCAAAGGTGTGATTGTCAAGGATAAGGCGCAGTTCAAGTTCTTCTGCCCAGTTCACTACCTGATCCAGAAAATAGTAGAAAAGAGGATCAATAGTGTAGTCAGGTGCCCCGCTGGTCATGGAATGCAGATTGATGGGCAGTCTGATAACATCACACCCCAGACTTTTAATATGAGCCAGATCTTTTCTGGTAAATTTGGTAAACTGCACAGCATGAGCGCTTGATGCCTGAAACCATCCGGTCAGGTTTACTCCCCGGGTAAAGGGAGGTTCGGCACTATAAAGAGAAAGTGTCAGTAATAAGATCCAGAAAATTAAATATAGGTGAAAAAATAAAATTTTATTCTCTAAGAAATTGATATAATATTTAATCATCATAATGATACCCCTGTTTTGTCTTTCTGATCTCCAGTTTTTTATTGATAAATCCGATTATTTTCATTTTTCCCTGCTTACTGCACCATTCCGGAGCAACCAGAAAATGTTCGTCCGCATCAGCAGTGAGCCGCTGAATAGCCACGCTCTCTGGAAGAACTTTTAGGGCATCGCAAATAATATCAGCATAGTCTTCAGCTTTCAGCAAGGTAATTTGATTACGATTATACATGCGCTCCAGCACTGTATTTTTCAGTACATGCAGAGGATGAAATTTTATTCCGTCTATATCCAAATCGGCAACAGCCTGAACAGTGTGTAAAAAATCATCTCTGGTCTCTCCGGGGAGACCGGCTATGACATGTACACATATGGAAATATTTCTGCCTTGAGTTAATCTGACTGCCTTAAGGAAATCTTCATAGGTATGCCCCCGGTTAATTTTTTTCAGGGTTCGATTGTGTATGGACTGCAGACCATACTCCAGCCATACATTTAGCTTGTCAGTATAACTTTCAATCAGATCGAGTTTCTCCTGATCCACACAATCCGGACGGGTGCCAATTGACAGTGCGACTATTTCCGGGTATTGTAAAACAGTGTCATAGGTTTTCTTCAGAGTGTCAACCGGAGCATAGGTATTGGTATAGGTTTGAAAGTAGGCAATAAATTTACTGACCTTTCTAATCTTTCTCAGCCTTTGTATACTGCTGCGGATCTGTTCATCTAATGATTGACTGTTTCTTCCTGCCTGGAGATTAAATGCTTTATTGTTACAGTAAATACAGCCGGTATCACTCAAAGTACCATCCAGATTAGGACAGCTGAATCCGGCATGAAGCGAGATCTTCCATACCTTCTCACCATATTTTTTCTT
>CAZETW010000173.1:0-3040 GCA_964515295.1 uncultured bacterium
AACGTATCAGCTGGTCTTTTTGCACCGGTATATTCAAAGACCAGTTTATTTTATCTTTGCGATCTTCCAATCCTAAAGCCAAAGCCGGAAAAATCATTAAACATTTTTCAACAGATCCTTACAAAGTAGGCGGGCATGATATGATGGCAGGAGGATATATTACTCTGAAAAATAAAAAAGAGGAGGAAATCAATAAGCTGGAGGAAGAATTATCTGCGGATTTTGCCAGATTATTGGGATATAAAGAGGCACAGTGGAAGCCGCTGTTAGATATATCAGAGATTAATGAAAAAGAATGAAGATTTCATCACCATACATAAATATGGAGGTAATATATTTATGAGTAACTTGAATAAGATAGAACATTACTCATTCGGAAGTATGAAAATAAACAGCAGGGAATATCAAAAAGATTTGATTGTTTTTTCGGATAAAATACTTTCCGGCTGGTGGCGCCGTGAAGGTCATTCTCTGAGTATAGAAGATTTAAAGGAAGTACTTAATTATAAACCGGATATATTAATAGTAGGTAAAGGATCCTCTGGAATGATGAGTATACCAAAAAGTACAAAAGAATCACTCCGGGAAAGAGGTATCGAACTGGTGTCTGAGAATACTGATAAAGCTGTTGAATCGTTTAATGAGCACATTGAAAAGGGCAAAAAAGTGGTGGGAGCATTTCACCTTACCTGTTGATATATTATAGATAATAATAATATAATGTTCTATTAAAAATATTAATTAAAAAATAAGCAAATGAACAAAGGCAAATTACTGGAAAAACTCTGCCGGGGTATTCAGCACTGTCAGCGTTGTGAACGGTGGAAATACCGAAATCATGCAGTCCCGGGTGAAGGTAATTCAAATGCCAGAATATTCTTTTCCGGTGAAGCACCTGGGAGAAAAGAAGATAAAAAGGGGAGGCCATTTATTGGCAAGTCCGGTAATTATCTTGATAGTGTATTTTCTGAATATAAGGTCAATAGAGAAGAGGTCTATATTACATCTATATTAAAATGTTATCATCCGTCTCCCCCTAAAAGACTCCAGATGGAATCCTGCAGGTCATGGTTAATACAGCAGATTGAAGTAATTCAGCCTGAATTTATTTTTGTTATGGGCACATCTGCTGCCTGGGGATTATTAGGAGTTGATGAATTAGGAACAGATCCTCTGGATCTGAAATGGAATTTTATCCCTTGTATTGTAACCTGCCATCCAGCTGCAGCTATGAGGTTTCCTAAAAGAAATAAACAGTTTCGAAGAGATTTTGCCCGGTTAATAAAAAAGATAAGTACTCATTAACAGCTACTTGACTAATAAAAAGGGTTAAAGGAATTACTATGAATATTGTAATAATCGGAGGCGGGTTTGCAGGAATTGCAGCTGCCCGTCAGCTTTCACGCTTTAAAAAAGATCTGAATATAACCTTGATTAATCGGTATGAGTATACACAGTTTCGTCCGCTGTTCCCAGATATTATAAGCAGCAGTGTTGCAGTCAGGTATCTCTGTTATTCTCTTTTCTGTTTAGGGCGCCGGCTGGGTTTCAGATTCATACAGGGAAACGCTGTCAGAGTCGATACGAAAAGTAATACTGTTATCATGAAAAATGACATGACTGTTTCATATGATTTTCTTATTATTGCCACTGGTTCCGAAACTCCTGTTCCTGAAAAAATCAAAAAGAGTGAAAGAGTCACTACTCTTGATACTATCAATAAAAGTCGGCGTATCACTGATACTTTACATTCAGAAGAGTATCAACATTATGTCGTATGCGGCGGAGGATATACCGGAATTGAGACAGCTACCCATATTCGTAAAGGGCTGGAAAGATACAATCAAAAAAGCAATGTTATGGTTGTTGAAATGCAGGATGTCATCCTTTCAAATCTTCCCCAATGGATGAGGATATATTCAATGAGTAATTGTGAACGTCTTGGTATTGAAATAAAAACTAACACCAAAATAACTGACATCAATAACAGAAATGTTATATTTTCAGATGGTACAAAGATCACTAATGCCCTGCTTATCTGGTCAACCGGTCTGAATGCTGTTTATCCACAGATCGAACCTGGGATTTCTTGGGGAGACCGTAACAGAATTAAGGTTAAAGATGACTTACGTATTTTTGAAAATGTTTTTGCTGCTGGTGATTGTGCCTGCAGCAGCTCAGATACGGGCTGTTTTCGTATGGCGGTACAAGCATCTATCACCAGCGGAGTTTTTGCTGCAAACAATATTATTGCTCTCATAAATGGTGGTAAAACAAGTTCTTTTCATTTTACTGATCCCGGTTTTATAGTACCTATGGCTAACTGGTATTCCTGCGGAAAGGTGTTCGGAAAGAAAATCCAGGGGAAAAAAGCAGCTCTACTCCATTATTTAATGAGTGTTTACCGATCATATGGATTGAAAAACAGAATTATGGTTATGATGAATGAATTACAATGTAAGTAAGGAGAAATTGAAATGAAAAATAAAAAGACATTTTATACTCCTGAAATGTATGCCCGAAGTCAGAGAGGGAAAATGGAAACTTCCAGAGGTCGGTTAATGATTGCTTCCTGCTGTTCAGGTGATCAATTAAGTAAAAGAATTGTTGAAAGATACAATAAACTTCTTAAGGATGCCGGAAGTAATGAAAGAGTTCTGCATCTAGAAAACATTGACCGATATTTTTTTGATTCAGAAACAACAGTAAGACTTGATGAACATGTCAGCGGATATGATGTATTTCTGGTTCAGTCTTTGTATGACCCTGTAACCAAACGTCCGGTAGATCAAAATTATATGGCTTTTTTAATTGCCGCCCGCACTTTTCGTGAAAACGGAGCCAGACATGTTACCGGAGTATTGCCGTATCTGGCTTATGCGCGTCAGGATAAACCCACCAAATTTATGCGCGAACCTACAACAGCTAAATTAATGGCTGATTTGAGTATTTCTGCCGGTATGGACCGGATGATCTCATGGCATCCGCACAGTGATCAGCTGCATGGATTTTATTCGGCAACCCCGGTAAATTTAATGGA
>CAZETW010000174.1:0-2893 GCA_964515295.1 uncultured bacterium
TTTTGTTTTATCCTTTTTCCTTTTTCCTTGTATACTTCACCCTTGTATACTTCACCCTTCCCCATCACCAATACGCTCAGTGATGTTCCTCAGTTCCCGGGCATGTTCATAAAATTCCTGCAGCTGCATCTTCTTTAGAAACACAAACCCCCGTGTGGCACGGATCAAAGGACTGGAATGTTCATTAAAAAATTCTCTGCCCAGACAATTCTTCAGCATCTGATACTGTTTGACCTGAATCCTCTGGGCAAAATCGGAAAAAGGCCCATCATATTCATAACTGGGAAAAGATGCATTCTTCTGGGATGCAAATGAATTCAAAAAAGCATCTTTTAAAAGTGCAAACATATTTAAAGACACAGGGATAAAAAGATTCACATCAGAAGGATGAAATCTGTGCCATACATTTCTATACCCCCAGATCTCGATATCACGTCTCCCGGTTTCCTTTTCATAAGAACGCAGTGCTTCAGCCATGGTCTGAAGTATTTTGTAATGAGTATCAGGGCCGCTGCCTTCGGGATCAAAAGCAATTGTAACAACATCCGGCTGAGTCTTGTGAAGAAGTTTGAGGACCGGTGTGACATCACGCTGAAAAGTAGGTTCATCAGTAAATATATCACCAGTATAAAATCCCAGACGGAGATGCTTCACTGATTTATTGTTAAATCCCAGGTATCCCCATAAACAGTCAGCTTCCCATTCCCGTATCATTCCTTTTAATTTTTGTATATGGGAAATATCTTTCTTCCCTGAATACTGGGTTTTAAAATAATGAAACAGCTCATCAATCCGGTTTTGCAGATTCTCAATGTTTTCATCCTCAAAAATTTCTATAAAATTCCTTAAAAGGCGGCGGGCTTCCCCGTTTGCTTTGTTTTCTTCACTGTTGGAAGCAACTCCATCCAGATACTGCCACACATCCCTGTTTCTTCCCTGCATATTAGAAGGAGTAAAATAATCCTTCTGCAGTAATTCCTGAAATTCATCTGAATGGATATATCTTTTCAGATTGCTTACCATGTTTAAGGCGTAGTTATTGGTTACTGCATTAAAACCGGAAGTCATATAGGCAAAGGTATGGCTGTTATTTTTTTTCCGTATATGTCTGACCACAGAGGGGAAAAATCCCAGCATGATATCATCATGATGGGGGGCAGTATGTAAAAATTTTAATCCACCTCTGGCATCAGATCCTGCTTCCAGCTTTTCTTTTAATGATTTTTCAATTTTTCTTAACAATTTTTCAGGTGTTTCATTGACTTTTTGAAGGAGAATATTGCCAAATCTGTCTTTAGTCAGCTCTTTTTTGGTAATATCCCGGACTGTTTTATGGTTTTTGTAAGCAATATCAACAACGATCTTCTCAATATCCTGTTCTGAAATGTGTTCTTCTTTTTTGAGTTCAATAAGCCTTCGTTCAGAAAGCAGTGAGGCAGCTCCCTGAGTGAGATAAAACCGCGACTTTGGCATTGAATGCAAAACAGTTGCCGGATACCGTACAAAAGGCTCTCCGTAAACCGCATCCCTGACCATGTGAGCTTTAGCCTCACCGGCAGCCATAATGATCACAACAGCATCAGTGTTATAGGTGATGGTGGATAATCCTATGGTAATGGCAAGCCTGTTTCTTGCTATTTCAATACCGCCCAGATCTGAGGCTGCAGCAGCCTGAGTTTCATAATTTAACTTAGTCAGTCTGGTTGTACAATTATGATCACTGCCTGCTACATTGAATGCAATATGTCCGTCCGGTCCTATACCGCCCAGAAAAAATCCAATCCCCCCCATTTTACGGATCTTCTGTTCATACTCATAGCACCACTGGTCAATATATTCCAACACCTGCTTCTGAAGTTGTTCCTGTTTATTCTCAGGTAATCTGTACCGTAAGGTAAGATCCACTTTATTATCCGGCCAGATATCTTTTAGGTCTGCACCTTCTGGTAAGCCGATGTTGTGACAGTTAATCAAAAGCGCTTTTTTAGGATCCAGACCAAAATTATCTATATAATATTTATTGACATAATAATAAAAACTGTTGTGCTGTTCAGGAGATATGGGATAAAACTCATCGATTTGAACAAATCGCAGACTTTTCATTTTAGGATTAACACTGGTATTAATGCCGAATTTTTCAAGTTCCTCTTTGGTCTCTTTATCATTCCAGGATACCAGATATTTTTTTACATACTTAATAAAATATTCAGGGGTTTTCCCTGTTGGTAATGAAATAACCCCGCCCGGATGATGCTGTACCCATTCCAAAAATCTTAATGCAGTAATTCTCCCCAGATCAGGAAAATTATTTACTGTAATAACCCCGGTTTTTTCAGCCGGGGGATAAAACAGTTCATAACCGCTCTTTTTCAGGAATATTTTTTCCACTTTTGAATCTGTCGTTGCATTCCCGTCTGTCATTATATGCTCCTTTATATTTATCTTTTATTGCTGCTTCCGGTTCACCACGAAGTTCTTATAGTGGCAAAGTACTCGAAGTGCCTGAAGTACAAACCGAGTACTTACAACTTTAGGCACTTCTTTTTCCCCTTCTTTATATTCCCTTTATTTGACCACAGACAGCCGACCGCAATGCTTAGCACTCTCTGCTAACTTCTGGTCTCTGGTCGCTGGCCTCTATACGATAACTCTAAAACACAAAAGATTCCCGGCAGTCAGGAACTGACTCTATCCGGATCAATCTAAAGTTCTCAAGCTCTCAAGTTCTGAATGTATCACGCGGTCCGCCGTCCGCGGTCTGCTGTCTTTCCCGGCTTCTGGCATCTGGCCGCTGACTTCTGTACAGCAACCTTCTCACGTTCCTGCATCTTGATTCTTGCATCTTGATTCTTTCGTCTTTTGTATTTTGTCTTTTGTATTTTGTCTTATTCTT
>CAZETW010000175.1:0-2865 GCA_964515295.1 uncultured bacterium
ATGTCATTTCTCTTATCGGCATCATCATGCTCATCGGGATCGGGGTAAATGATGCAATCATCAAACTTGATTACATGGTTCTGCTCAGAAATAAGGAAAAAATGGACATCCGACCTGCAGTTCTGCAGGCAAGTAAAGAAAAATTCAGACCCATATTAATGACCACGGTGACTACCATAGCTGCCATGTTTCCCATGGCCCTTGGATTCGGAGGCAATGCAGAGATCAACCAGCCCCTGGCAGTAACCATTATCGGGGGATTGTTCTTCACTACTGTACTGACCCTCTTTATTACGCCGGTGATATTTGAGGTGTGGGAGGAGAATAAAGTTTCAAGGATAAAGGAAAAAGGATAAAGGAAAAAAATCAAAAATCTTATATCGTTAATCCTTGTTCTGAGATCAAATAAACAGATTTAAAAACTTCAACCATTGTTCTGAGGTAAATTTAACATGAAAATCCTGCGCTGGATATTGCATCACCCGGTATCGATCATTATTCTAGTATTCCTTATTGTACTTATAGGGATACATTCCTTCCTCTATACTCCCATAGAAATTCAGCCGGCGAGCAGGGGAGGAATTGTCCGAGAAAAGGAACAGACAATACGTATATCGGTTACATGGTCAAAGCAGCCTCCGGAGATACTGCAGCAAATGATAACCATGCCTTTGGAAGAAAAATGCATGCAGCTTAAGGATATAAGTGCTGTGAATTCTTCCACCGGAAAAGGTATTGCCTATCTTGATCTGTCATTTCCCGTTGATATTAAACTGCAGTACATCTATCTTTCTGTAAAAGAAAAAATTGCTCAGATAAAAAAACAGGAAAATTTCCCCTCAGATGCAGTGATAAATGTCGAACCGTTCTTTGGTGAAGATGAAGAAGAACAGCAGCAGCAGTATACAGCTCCCTTCTTTGAATTCCAGATTAACGGCCCTCAGACCCTGAACCAGCTGCGTCATTTAGCCAAGGAGCAGATACTCCCTCTGATCAAATCTGTTGACGGCACCGGTAAATGTGAAGTTCTGGGCGGCTCTGACGGTTTTTTGCAAATAAAACTTAATCAGAGTGTAATGGATAAATATTCAATAAGCCAAAATGACATACAAAATTATCTTTCTCAGGCAAAGTATTATAAGGGACTGGGCACCATATCATCCAAAGGAGAAAATCATCTGCTTATGGTGGATAACCGTCCGGAATCAATTGATGAATTAAGAAACATCTCTGTTAAAAAAGGAATAACACTGGGTGAAATAAGCTCTGTTTCTTTCAGATATAAAAAACCGGAATCAATATCACGCAGAAATTTCTTTCCTCTGATATCAATCAATGTATATAAGATAGCCGGGAAGAACGCACTCAAATTTTCCGAACAGATGACAAATAAAATAAGAGAGATAAGAAGTGTACTGCCTGAGGGAACCGAACTTATTATGATCTCTGATCAGGCTCAGGACCTGCGTACAGAACTGAACAGTTTGTGGATCCGGACCGGAGTCATATTAACAGTGGTTTTCATTATTCTGTTTTTACTGTTCAGAAAATTCTTTCCCTCTTTTATGATCCTGCTGATCATTCTGCTTTCCTTCTGCAGTGCAGGTATATTCCTCTATTTAAGCGGGTATACAATCAATATTGTCACCCTGGCAGGCATAGCCCTGGTGTTCGGCATGCTGGTTGACAATGCAGTGGTAGTAGTGGAAAACATACAGCACTATTACCGACTGGGCAAACCTCCCTATATCAGCGGACTCAGAGGAACGCTGGAAATATTTCAGCCTCTTCTGGCTTCATCTGCTACAACCATTTTAGTGTTTTTCTCCTTATTGCTGTTAAAGGAAAGACTGGGAGAATACTACAGTCCTATGGCTCTGGTGCTGGGATTTTCTTTAATAGCATCTCTTCTGCTGGCAGTGATTCTCATGCCGGCTATATTCATACGGGTTCCTGAAAAATTCAAACCTCCGATTGCTCATCATGTGAAACCGAAAAAGACCTCTTATGCATCGGTACTGGAAAAAATCCTCCGGTTCCCCCTGCTTACCATGCTCACTGCCTTGTTTATTTTCGGTATAACTATTTATTTATTTATCGAAAATGTCAGTGAAAGCAGTTTTTTCTATCGCCGGAGAAAATTACAGACACGTGTCAGTGTAAGCGCTCCCAAAGGAGTCACTTTGCAGACACTTGATAACATAGCCGGATCATTTGAACAGATCATTGATCAGTCAAATATCGATTGCGAAACCCTGACCAAAATTGACGAAAAATCTGCTTATGCACGTATAACTATCAACTATCCGGAAAGATACAGTCAAAGCTACGAACCCTATATTCTGGAAAACAAACTCATCGGACAGGCAGTCAATTATGCCGGTATCGGAATTTATATTGGAGGAGTATTACCGGAAAGTTATTATAACGGCGGTTACAGAATTTATACACGGTATGGTTCCCTTCTGCAAATTACCGGACCGGATTACTACAAACTCTGGGATATCTGCAGAGACATTCTGAAGAAAGCAAAAACCAACCCCAGAGTTGATAAAGGTATTGTTACTCCTTCGGAACGCAATATCTGGGGGATGGAAACGTCTGAACATAATTTTCAGTATGAATGTGATATACAAAAAGTATGGCAAAAGGGATTGAATGGACAGTCCATCCGTTATGCTCTGTATCAGCTGTTTCCCGCCTCTTCCTATGAAGATGAGATCATAATCGGTAATCAGCGTTATCCCTTAAGAGTGACCTTTCAGGATAAGCTCACTGAACTGGATGAGATCACTCAGTCACCATTAACCGTCTCTGGTGAAAATACAGTGTATTTTAGTGACTGTTTCCAAAGAGTTCCTGAAA
>CAZETW010000176.1:0-2865 GCA_964515295.1 uncultured bacterium
ATGTCATTTCTCTTATCGGCATCATCATGCTCATCGGGATCGGGGTAAATGATGCCATTATCAAACTTGATTACATGGTCCTGCTCAGACAGAAAGAAAAAATAAACATCCGACCTGCAGTTCTGCAGGCAAGTAGAGAAAAATTCAGACCCATATTAATGACCACGGTGACTACCATAGCTGCCATGTTCCCCATGGCCCTTGGATTCGGAGGCAATGCAGAGATCAACCAGCCCCTGGCCGTAACCATTATCGGAGGATTGTTCTTCACAACTGTACTGACGCTCTTTATTACGCCGGTGATATTTGAGGTGTGGGAGGAGAATAAAGTTTCAAGGATAAAGGAAAAAGGATAAAGGAAAAAAATCAAAAATCTTATATCGTTAATCCTTGTTCTGAGATCAAATAAACAGATTTAAAAACTTCAACCATTGTTCTGAGGTAAATTTAACATGAAAATCCTGCGCTGGATATTGCATCACCCGGTATCGATCATTATTCTAGTATTCCTTATTGTACTTATAGGGATACATTCCTTCCTCTATACTCCCATAGAAATTCAGCCGGCGAGCAGGGGAGGAATTGTCCGAGAAAAGGAACAGACAATACGTATATCGGTTACATGGTCAAAGCAGCCTCCGGAGATACTGCAGCAAATGATAACCATGCCTTTGGAAGAAAAATGCATGCAGCTTAAGGATATAAGTGCTGTGAATTCTTCCACCGGAAAAGGTATTGCCTATCTTGATCTGTCATTTCCCGTTGATATTAAACTGCAGTACATCTATCTTTCTGTAAAAGAAAAAATTGCTCAGATAAAAAAACAGGAAAATTTCCCCTCAGATGCAGTGATAAATGTCGAACCGTTCTTTGGTGAAGATGAAGAAGAACAGCAGCAGCAGTATACAGCTCCCTTCTTTGAATTCCAGATTAACGGCCCTCAGACCCTGAACCAGCTGCGTCATTTAGCCAAGGAGCAGATACTCCCTCTGATCAAATCTGTTGACGGCACCGGTAAATGTGAAGTTCTGGGCGGCTCTGACGGTTTTTTGCAAATAAAACTTAATCAGAGTGTAATGGATAAATATTCAATAAGCCAAAATGACATACAAAATTATCTTTCTCAGGCAAAGTATTATAAGGGACTGGGCACCATATCATCCAAAGGAGAAAATCATCTGCTTATGGTGGATAACCGTCCGGAATCAATTGATGAATTAAGAAACATCTCTGTTAAAAAAGGAATAACACTGGGTGAAATAAGCTCTGTTTCTTTCAGATATAAAAAACCGGAATCAATATCACGCAGAAATTTCTTTCCTCTGATATCAATCAATGTATATAAGATAGCCGGGAAGAACGCACTCAAATTTTCCGAACAGATGACAAATAAAATAAGAGAGATAAGAAGTGTACTGCCTGAGGGAACCGAACTTATTATGATCTCTGATCAGGCTCAGGACCTGCGTACAGAACTGAACAGTTTGTGGATCCGGACCGGAGTCATATTAACAGTGGTTTTCATTATTCTGTTTTTACTGTTCAGAAAATTCTTTCCCTCTTTTATGATCCTGCTGATCATTCTGCTTTCCTTCTGCAGTGCAGGTATATTCCTCTATTTAAGCGGGTATACAATCAATATTGTCACCCTGGCAGGCATAGCCCTGGTGTTCGGCATGCTGGTTGACAATGCTGTGGTAGTAGTGGAAAACATACAGCACTATTACCGACTGGGAAAGCCCCCCTATATCAGCGGACTCAGAGGAACGCTGGAAATATTTCAGCCCCTCCTGGCTTCATCTGCTACAACGATTTTAGTTTTTTTCTCCTTATTGCTGTTAAAGGAAAGACTGGGAGAATACTACAGTCCCATGGCTCTGGTGCTAGGATTTTCTTTAATAGCATCTCTTCTGCTGGCAGTGGTTCTCATGCCGGCTATATTCATACGATTTCCGGAAAAATTCAAACCTCCGGTTGCTCATCATGAGAAACCGCAAAAGACCTCTTATACATCGGTACTGGAAAAAATCCTCCGGTTCCCCCTGCTTACCATGCTTATTGCCCTGTTTATTTTCGGTGTAACCATTTATTTATTTATTGAAAATGTCAGTGAAAGCAGTTTTTTCTATCGCCGAAGAAAATTACAGACACGTGTTAGTGTAAGTGCTCCCAAAGGAGTCACTTTACAGACACTTGATAACATAGCCGGATCATTTGAACAAATCATCGATCAGTCAAATATCGATTGCGAAACCCTGACCAAAATTGACGAAAAATCTGCTTATGCACGTATAACTATCAACTATCCGGAAAAATACAGTCAAAGCTACGAACCCTATATTCTGGAAAACAAACTCATTGGGCAGGCAGTCAATTATGCCGGTATCGGAATTTACATTGGCGGGGTATTACCGGAAAGCTACTATAACGGTGGTTACAGAATATATACGCGGTATGGTTCCCGCCTGCAGATCACCGGACCGGATTACTACAAACTCTGGGATATCTGCAGAGACATTCTGAAAAAAGCAAAAACCAATCCCAGAGTTGATAAAGGAATTGTTACGCCTTCAGAACGCAATATATGGGGGATGGAAACGTCTGAGCATAATTTTCAGTATGAATGTGATATACAAAAAGTATGGCAAAAAGGATTGAATGTACAGTCCATTCGTTATGCTCTGTATCAGCTGTTTCCCGGCTCTTCCTATGAAGATGAGATCATAATCGGTAATCAGCGCTATCCGCTAAGAGTGACTTTTCAGGATGAACTCACTGAACTGGATAAAATCACCCAGTCACCATTGACAGTCTCTGGTGAAAATACAGTGTATTTTAGTGACTGTTTCCAAAGAGTTCCTGAAA
>CAZETW010000177.1:0-2676 GCA_964515295.1 uncultured bacterium
CAGGGCATAGCCCTGGTCTTAGTCCGCCCAGGGGCACAGCCCCAGGGCGATCTGGTATATTTTTAAAAAATTCGTGTCAATCCGTGTTTATCCGTGGCTGGAAAATTGATCATTGATCATTGTTTATTGTTATTTTCTCCGATACTCCGTTACTCCGATACCCCGATACATTTTCATTTAAATACTGAATGGTTTTTAATTAAGAAATGGTGGAGAAAATAAAATAACTGATTTTAAATCTTTCAAACCTATGTATAAAAAAATAATTTATCTCACATGTTTTCTCCTAATGAGTCAGATCTCAGCCCAGCCTCTCCCTTCAGACAGTTGGGTAGCGCGAAATTATATGTACATGCTGGAAAGCGGAGAAGGATGGGTGATCAATAATCTGTTTAAACCTATAGATCTGCATGATGTAATTAACTGGTCTCAGACATATGATACAGCTCCTTCTCAATGGATTATGAATGATCTCTATAGATATGCGCAGCAATTGCAGAAACAGGAAAAGGATGAGAAAGATAACATTCTGATATACGGCTGGACAGGTGTCAGAGGTCAATCAGGGATATCTGAACAGAAGGATGAAAATAGTAACTGGGGTTCGTTGTATTCCTATAATCATATCAGATATAAGAATTTTAATGCCAGTGTTTATTTCAGAAGTGCAAGTGATCCGAAGGTTTTGCCCGGGTTTACCCCTCATTCCCGGGATGTACAGCGGCTGGGAATGAATTCCGGTGAATTCGATCAGGCGGTTTTACAGTACCGGAATAACTGGCTGACTTTGCAGTTTGGCAGAGGGCGGCAGATCTGGGGACCGGATTATCAGAATAATATAATTTTAACATCCCGAAGCGCTGCCTATGATCATTTTATGGCCGGTGTCCGGTACAAACAATTTCAGGGTACCTTTTTTACCGGATTTCTGGAATCAGTATATGATGGTTTTCAGTTTCAGAACCGATATATTGTTGGTCATGGCATTCAGTATTCCCATAAAAGTAATTTTTTACTGTCCCTTTCAGAAATCACCGTCTATTATGGTCCTGACCGTTCTTTGGATCTGGCTTATTTAAATCCTCTTCTGCCTCACCTGGAGGTAGAGCTGAATGACCGGGGAAATTGTCCCTATTCAGATAAAAATTATGCAAATTCCGTTTGGATACTGAGTACTGACTGGCTGCTGCCCTACCGGTTCCGTATCTCCGGCAGTTTTCTGATTGATGAAATTCAGTTTGATCAGAAAGACAGAGAACAGGGGCGTACTGATGCCTTAGCTTATAATCTGCATCTTTCAAAATCCTTTGTCGGTAAAAAGTCAGCTGTTATTATTAACGGCGGGTATGATCATGTTGGCACCTATACCTTTCGTCATGAAAATCCCTATACTTCATTTGTATCCAGAGATCTGCCTCTGGGTATTCCTTTTGGAAGTGATTTTTACAGATTGACTGCAGGATTAAAGTGGATTACCCCCTTTCGTATGGTATTCAGTGCAACGTATAATTTACTTGAACAGGGTGAAAATAATGTACTGGATCACCTGTTTGATCCTTATACTGAATTCATAAAAACTGATTTTCCCAGCGGTGAGGTGACTCAGAAACAGATGTTTTCTTTTGAAATGCTGTATTCCTTCCGCCCCTCTATGGAACTAAAGGTATTATATGATCACTGTAAGGAGCGGTATGCAGGTCAGGATGAATCATGGTATCGATTTTTGGTTCAGCTGAAATTGTATTATGAATATGGGTTCACATTTTGACATGTTAATCATGCAGTGACAACAAGTTACAAAGAGGCAAGAGGCAAGAAATAAGAATCAAGAATCAAGAAGCAAGAATCAAGGAGCAAGGAGCAAGAAACAAGGAGCAAGAGGCAAGAAACAAGAATCAAGAGGGTAGATAATTGGTAGGGTGGGTTGAATCATAGTGAAAAAGAGAGGGTAAGTGGAATATCAGATTAAAGTTGATGATCAGAGATTGGTTGTATATGATAATCAAAAAAGATATGAAATAGATTTAAGAGAACGGTTACTTGATTTTGTAGTAGACACAATGGGAGCATAACAACATAGAGAAGACACCCCTCTTCCTCGGCTTGATCGCCCTGGGGCTGTGCCCCTGGGCGCAGTACAATTGGGGCTTTGCCCCAATAATAAATCCATTCATTAATAATGAAATCTACATATGAAAAAATATAAAATATATTCAGAAACGACTTCATATTATTATTCAGAGATTATGAGGGATTTTAAAAATTATACTTCCAAAAAAATTCGTAAACAACTTGAACATGATGAATTGTTTGCATTTTTGAATATTTTCAAGAAAGCAGCTAAGAACTTACCAAAGCAGCAATATAAGGTTTGGCAGGATGATTATCATCCGGTAGCATTAACATCTGAAAAGTGGTTTAATCAGAAAATGAACTATCTGCATAATAATCCAGTTCGAAAAGGATTTGTTGAACTACCTGAATGTTGGAAATACAGCAGTGCAAGAAATTGGTTCAACAATGATGACAGTATTATTGGAATTAATAAAGAACTAGTAGGTTAACCAGGGCATAGCCCTGGTCTTAGTCCGCCCAGGGGCACAGCCCCAGGGCGATCTGGGGTCTCAAGTCCAGCGTCGCTCCGCTCCTCTGAACTCGAGACTTACATTCTCGTTC
>CAZETW010000178.1:0-1236 GCA_964515295.1 uncultured bacterium
CTATTGTCAATCCGTGGCAATTGTATGAGCGATGAATATCAAAGTATAGTTTATAAACACAAATGAAAGGAGAAGTCATGAGTTTTAAAGTAAAAAATAATGTAACCTGGGTAGGGAAAAAAGACTGGGAACTGAACAAGTTCCATGGTAATGAATATTCTACTCACAAGGGGTCAACCTATAATTCCTATTTAATAAGAGAAAAAAAGACAGTCCTTATCGATACGGTCTGGAAACCTTTTGCCAAGGAGTTTGTGGAAAACCTGAAAAAGGACATTGATCTGAAAAAGATTGATTACGTTATTGCCAACCATGCTGAGATCGATCACAGCGGAGCTCTGCCTGAACTTATGCGGGAGATTCCGGAAACGCCGGTAATCTGCACAGAGAATGGTATAAAATCCTTAAAGGGACATTTTCATCAGGACTGGAATTTCAAACCGGTTAAGACCGGTGACACTCTGGATCTGGGCAATGGGAAAAAGTTGATTTTTGTGGAAGCAAAAATGCTGCACTGGCCGGACAGTATGTTTGAATATCTTACTGAAGATAATATACTGTTCAGTAACGATGCTTTTGGTCAGCATTACGCATCAGAGTTTATGTACAATGATCTGGTGGATCAGGATGAACTGTTCAGGGAGTGCATAAAGTATTATGCCAATATACTCACCCCTTTTAGTTCTCTGGTCACAAAAAAAATCAATCAGTTTCTGGAGCTTTCCCTTCCTTTGGATATGATCTGCACCAGTCATGGAGTGATCTGGCGGGATAATCCAGCTCAAATAGTAGAAAAGTATATGCAGTGGGCAGACGCCTATCAGGAAAATCAGGTTACGCTGGTATATGATACCATGTGGAACGGAACCAGAATCATGGCAGAACATATTGCCCAGGGTATTCGCAAAGCAAATCCTGAAATAACAGTGAAACTGTATAATGCTGCCAAACAGGATAAAAACGATATTATTACTGAAATATTCAAATCAAAGGCTATACTCACAGGATCACCTACTATAAACAGAGGTATTCTTACTGCTATGGCAGCTCTCATGGAAGAAGTTAAAGGACTGGGATTTAAAAATAAAAAGGCTGCTGCTTTTGGCACCTATGGATGGAGCGGAGAATCAGTAAAAATTCTTAGTGGTGAATTGAAAGAGAGTGGATTTGAGGTTATCAATGATGGCCTTAAAGTATTATGGAATCCGGATGAAGAGTCCAGGAAAAAAAGTATAG
>CAZETW010000178.1:1336-2663 GCA_964515295.1 uncultured bacterium
CCATCTATGCAACGAATAAAGATACTGGAATATCTGGATAGAAATAGAATTCATCCCAGTGCAGATACTATTTATCAGGCCTTAAAAAAGGATATGCCTACGCTTTCCAAAACCACGGTATATAATACCCTTAAAAAATTGGTTGAACATGATGTTTTAACAGAATTAAGTTTATATGAAAATGAAATTCGCTATGAGTATAATCAGGATCAGCATATTCATTTTAAATGTATTGAATGTAGAAAAGTGTATGATATTGATAAAAAATACAAATGCTTAAAAGACGAAATAATTCAGGGACATCAAGTGTTAGATCACCAGGTTATTTTAAAAGGTATTTGTAAGCATTGTTTACATAAAAGGGAAAAGTAGATGCCGGAACTGCCAGAGGTGCAGACCATTGTGAATGGGTTGCAGTCACATATTAAAGAAAAACAAATCAGAAAGATCAATGAATACAGAAAAGGTACAATTGTTCCTCACTGTGAAATCAATGAATTTGGTAAAGTTACATCATTAGACCGGCGAGGAAAATATATAATACTCCACACTTCTCAAGCAGTCAAAATTATTATTCATCTGGGTATGACCGGTAAATTAATTTTTAAGAAGCGGCATGAAAAGAGTCCCTCTCACTGCAGAGCAGAAATTGTTTTTTCAGACAGATCGAGAATATTTTTTGATGATGTCCGCACTTTTGGTAAAATTCACCTATTCAGGGTTGATGATCAGGTGCTTAGTTTTAAAAACATGGGTGTTGAACCTCTTTCTGATTCTTTAAATGCTGAATATTTATCAAAGAAACTTAAACACCGAAAAGCACCAATTAAAAATATGCTGATGAATCAGTATATTGTCGCCGGTTTAGGAAATATATATGCGATGGAAATTCTGCATAGATCTCATATTGATCCCCGGAAAGAATCAGGCGTTCTCAGTGAGAAAGAAATAAAAGAAATCGTGAAACAGACCAAGATAGTATTAAATGAAGCCATAGTCCATAATGGCACTTCTATTTCCGACTACCGCAGTATAGAAGATCAAAAGGGAGAATTCCAGAATTTCTTAAGAGTATACCACAAGGAACATTGCAGGTGTGGTACTAACATAAAAAAGATAAAAATGGCGGGAAGGTCCACGTATTTTTGTCCGGAATGCCAGAAGTGAAGTTGGCTGATTAGCCTTTAGCAATTAGCCAGTTAGCACTTAGCTATTTAGCACTTAGCAGTTGGCAATTAGCCGATTAGCCCTTAGCAGTTAGCTGTTAGCCAATTAGCTAATTAGCAATTAGCCGGTTAGCCATCAGCAGTAAGAAATTAGTTGATAG
>CAZETW010000179.1:0-2635 GCA_964515295.1 uncultured bacterium
TAATAAATATCCGAATACCGGTTATATCTGGCATTACTGATACTAAAACAAATTTGGAGCAGATGATACACTTTATTTCTCAATATGAGAATATCATAAAAGTAAGTCTTTTACCCCTGAATCACTTAGGAGAAAAAAAATATGATGATTTAGGCAGAAAGAATACAATGAAAGATATCCCCCCTCCTTCTGATCAAAGAATAAAAGCGATACAACAACAATTTCAAGACAGTGGTTTTATCACCGAAATTGGAGGATAACAGTATGAACGATCGTATTAAAAAGCTCAGAGAACAGAGTATAAATGCCACAGAGAAAATTTCTCCGGAACGAGCCCGGCTGATTACTGAATTTTATACATCAAACCTACCTGATACAGTCTCCACTCCTGTCGCCCGGGCCCTGGCATTTAGATACATACTGGAAAACAAAGAACTCCCCATTAATGATCATGAACTGTTTGTCGGTGAAAAAGGGCCTGAACCCAAAGCCACCCCCACCTATCCGGAAATCTGTGTACACAGCATCGATGATCTGGAGACGCTTGATACCAGAGAAAAAATATCTTTTACCGTATCTGATGAAACAAAGAAACTGTATTCTGAGGAAATTATTCCCTTCTGGAAATCCAGAGCAATACGGGACAGGATTTTTCAGAAAATGGATAAGGAGTGGATTGATGCCTATGAAGCAGGTGTATACACTGAATTTCAGGAACAACGAGCACCAGGGCATACAGTAGCTGGTCAGAATATTTTTCAGAAAGGAATGACTGATTTTATTCAGGAAATCCGGGAATCGATTAATGATCTGGATTTTTATAGAGATCCGGACGCGTATGACAAACAGGAACAATTAAAAGCGATGCACATCGCCTGTGAGGCGTTGATTGCCTATGCGCATCGCTATGCCGATAAAGCTGATGCTTTAGCAAAAAAAGAATCAGATGAAGTAAGAAAAAAAGAACTGGAAGAAATTGCTGAAATCTGCAGAACTGTTCCGGAAAATGCTCCCAAAACATTCCGGCAGGCACTGCAGCACTACTGGTTTATCCATCTGGGAGTGACCACAGAACTGAACACCTGGGATTCTTTTAATCCCGGCCGTCTGGATCAGCATCTCTATCCTTTTTACAAGAAAGAAACAGAACACGGGACTCTGAGCAATGAAAAAGCCAAGGAATTGCTGGGGGCATTCTGGATCAAATTTAATAATCAGCCTGCTCCCCCTAAAGTGGGGGTCACAGCTCAGGAAAGTGCCACCTATACTGATTTCTGTCTGATAAATCTGGGTGGAGTTAAAGAAGACGGGTCTGATGCGGTGAATGAACTCAGTTATCTGATTCTGGATGTTATAGAAGAAATGCGGATTCTTCAGCCCAGTTCCATGGTGCAGATAAGCAAAAAGAATCCGGACCGTTTTTTAAAAAGAGCTTTAAAAATTGTAAAAACCGGATTCGGACAGCCTTCTATATTCAACACAGATGAGATCATTCAGGAATTGACCAGACAGGGTAAATCCATCATTGATGCCAGAAACGGCGGCTCCTCCGGATGTGTGGAAACCGGTGCCTTTGGCAAGGAAAGCTATATTCTTACCGGGTATTTTAATCTGGTTAAGGTGCTGGAAATAACCTTACACAATGGAACAGATCCGCGTACTGGAAAACAGATAGGCATTGAAACCGGAGATTCCACCACTTTCACTACCTATACTGAATTGTTCGATGCTTTCCGAAAACAACTTAATTATTTTATTGATATTAAAATAAAGGGAAATATAATAATCGAACGAATGTGGGCAACTGTTCTGCCTGCTCCTTTCCTGTCAGTTATTATCGATGATTGTATAGAAAACGGCAAAGATTACAATGCCGGAGGGGCCAGATACAATACAGCCTATATTCAGGGAGTGGGTATGGGCACTATTACTGATTGTCTGACTTCTCTAGAATACCATGTATTTGATCATAAAACTCTTTCTATGAAAGAATTATTAAAAGTTCTGGACAATAATTTTGAAGGATCTGAGGAGATAAGAGAAAAATTCATTTCCTACACTCCCAAGTACGGCAATGATGATGATACTGCAGATAAACACCTGAAACAGGTATTTGATGAATTCTATCGATCAGTGGAGGGACGGCCCACCACCAAGGGAGGACAATTCAGAATCAACCTGCTCCCCACTACCTGTCATGTTTATTTCGGCAGTGTTATTGGTGCCACTCCTGACGGCAGAAAGGCCGGTCTTCCGGTTTCTGAAGGTATTTCTCCGGTTCAGGGTGCTGACCGGAACGGACCTACCGCTGTGTTAAAGTCAGCAGCTAAAATTGACCATGTTCGCACCGGCGGCACCTTACTGAACCAGAAGTTCACTCCCCAGCTTCTTGACAATGAACAGGATCTGGATAAAATGGTTCATCTCATCCGTTCCTACTTCAGGATGGATGGACATCATATACAGTTTAATGTCGTGACTGCAGAAACCCTGCGAAAAGCTCAGAAAGATCCTGAGCAATACCGGGATTTAATTGTCAGAGTAGCAGGGTACAGTGATTACTTTGTAGATCTGGGAGCAGCACTGCAGGAAGAAATAATTAAACGAACCGAACAACAAATATTTTAATCAAATA
>CAZETW010000180.1:0-2631 GCA_964515295.1 uncultured bacterium
AAAAATTCTATACTGGTCACAAATGAAAACATTTAGAAAATATAATAAATTATTTATATCTTTAGCACTCCTTTTAATTCTCTGGATTAATTATAATACATTTTATAATGCACATTATCATGTTATTGATGATGGGCGTATAATTTCACATGCACATCCATTTCAAAGGAATACAAACAACCAGAATATTCCAGACCACCGTCATACCAGAAATGAATTATTTGTACTGTATCAGATTTATAGAATCCTTTTTCTTATATTAGTTTTCTTATTTCTCTTAACTTTTATGATTCATTTCTGTAAATGTTTTTTTATTTATACATCTGCTGCTCTCAATTCAATAATTATAAATATCATATCGATCAGAGCCCCTCCTTTTTTTGCTGCACTTCATTAAATTTTAGTTGTTAAAATATTTTTTCGTTATCAATACAATTATATATGAATACTTCATAATTATAATGCTGTGCAATCATTTATAGCTTATAATTATATGACTTTTATATTTATATCTAATTATTGATATAAAATATAAGCTGATTAAATAAGATGACCATTATAAAACATTGGTGAGTAGAGTGAAGAATTACAAGGAGTACATATGTATTATATCAAATGTCAATTAAAAAGTATAATTTTAATAGTATCAGTTTTTCTGACATCAGCATTATATGCCGAATTGAAAAACGCAACTGTACAGGGTCAGGTTATCGATTCTCAATCAAAAAAACCACTGGCCTATGCAAATATCATGATCGCACATACTACCATTGGCACAGCTGCGGATGAATATGGATTTTACCAGATTACTAATGTGCCGGCAGGAGAAGTTCATCTTGTGGCAACCATGATGGGATATGAAAGAGGTCATGAGGTTGCATATGTCGGGCAAGAACAAACCGTTACTGTGAATTTTGAATTAGAATCAGCCATACTTGAATTGGGCGCTGTTGTTGTTACCGGAACCTCAACTCCGCATCTTGTAGAAGACATGCCGGTGCGAACAGAAGTTATCCCCAGAAAAATTATTGAACAAAAACAGGCTGTCAATTTAGCCGAAGCTCTCAAATTTCAGACCGGAATCCGGGTAGAAAATAATTGTCAGAATTGCAACTTCTCACAGGTACGTATTCTTGGATTACCTGGTAAATATTCTCAAATTCTGATTGACGGTGATCCGGTGATCAGCAGTCTGGCCGGCGTTTACGGCCTTGAGCATTTTCCTGAAGAAATGGTTGATCAGATTGAGATTGTCAAAGGCGGTGGTTCTTCATTGTATGGTGGCGGAGCTGTTGCTGGTGTGATCAACATGATTACCCGAAAGCCTTTGACCAATCAGGTTCGGATAAAATACCTTACTCATTTTATGAATAATTCAAATGAGCAGCATATTGGTGCAGTGGCAGAGACAGTAAACAAGACCGGTACTTCTGGTGCCTATGTATTCGGATCCTTCAGGAAACGAAATCCTTATGATCATAACGGTGACGGATACAGTGAACTTGGTGAACTGAAAAATGAATCCATCGGTTTCAAATGGTATTATAAACCGATTGAAAACGGCGAGTTGCTGACATCGTTCCATCGCATACATGAAGAACGGCGGGGCGGAAATAAATTTGACCTTCCGGTTCATGAAGCTGAGATTGCAGAATGGATAGAACACTGGCGGTCAGGAGGAACCGTCCGCTGGATTCACCGGCCCAGTCCCATTTTCGATTATAAACTCTACTATTCCTTTTCTGATGAAAACAGACAATCATATTACGGGGGAAGAAGCGGAGATACTCCTGAAGAACAGCTTGCTGCACTTGCTTTTTACGGAAGAACAGAAAATCCGCTTCACATAGGCGGATTACAAGTCAATTACAGGATAGGCTGTCAACTTATTACTTCCGGTCTACAGTATACCCGGAATAAACTGAATGATCAGACAGCTGCAGAAACTGCCTACTATATTGATGAGGTGTATACCAATACAGGAATTTTTTTGCAGGATAATTTTCATTTTGGCAGAGAAGAGGAGATCGAGTTTGTTGTCGGAGTCCGATTTGATAATCATTCTGCATTAGCCGATTGGATTATCAGTCCACGGTTCAATGCAAAATTTGATATCGGAAGCGGATTTAAGTTCCGTGGTGCTTATACTACAGGATTTAAACCGCCCCAGATCTATGATGAAGATCTGCATTTATGCGGTATTGAAGGAGATCAGCGTATCATCCGGAATGCAGAGGATCTGAAAGAAGAAAAAAGCCATACTGTCAGTACCGGATTGGAATATCAGGGATATTTGTACAAAATTCCAACCATGTTTTCTTTTACTATATTCAGAACCAGGATCAATGATTCATTTACAGAAGAATTTGTTTCTAAACAGGGTGTTACAGAACAATGGGAACGAGTGAACAGCGACGGGGCAGAAGCCCGGGGAATAGAACTGGACCTTGGTATTCGTCCTATTATTGGCACAGAAATCAGAGGAGGCATTACATATCAAAGATGCAGATTTGACAGTCCCCATGAAAATTTTGGTACCAGAAAATTTTTGAGAACTCCGGACCTGACCGGGAATATACGATTTAGTGTATCACCAACTGATCGGATTGATATTTTTATGGCAGGTAATTA
>CAZETW010000181.1:0-2615 GCA_964515295.1 uncultured bacterium
CTAATATTATAGTACATGATGCAGAAAACAGTGAAATGGTAAAAGCAGGGATCACTGATCTGGGTACAGAAGTATACTTCAATAAAATTATTTATGATTTTGATCGGATAATTTCTATAAGTTCAGTAGAACCACATTATTTTGCAGGTTTCACAGGAGGGAGAAAATCTTTTTTTCCTGGCATTACTTCTTTTGATAGTACTGAGATGAATCATAAACTGGCTTTGGAACCATCTTCCAAAATTCTAAAACTTGAAGGTAATCCTGTGCATGAAGATATGCAGCAAGCAGTCAGATTACTGGATACAAGGAAAATTTTTTCCATACAGACTGTACTGAATCGTGAAGATAAAATATATTTTGCCGCTGCCGGGGATATAGAAAAATCTTTTATTGCTGCTGCTGAAAAATGTCTGGATGTATATTCTGTGCCACTACACGAAAAAGCAGATATTGTTATAGCTGCTGTAACTCCTCCCATGGATATTAATTTATATCAGTCTCATAAAGCAATGCAGCATGCCAGATTAGCTCTTAAACCGGATGGCATCATCATATTGGTTTCACCCTGTCCGGATGGGATGGGAAATGAGGTATTTTCACAAGTATTACGGTCTTATGAGACAAAAGAGCAATTATTGAAATACGCTGATAAGAATTTTGAACTCGGCACCCAGACAGCTGTAAAATTTACAGAATTAAGTAAACAAACTCAACTCTGGGGGGTAACTGATATTGATCCAGTTGTGATCAGATCAATATTCATGAGACCCTTTAAAACTGTACAGGAGGCTTTAGAAGAAGCAATCAATATGAAATTAGATGGAAAAGTATTAATGTTAATGAATGCCACCCTTACAGTTCCTTTACTGAGTGGTCAGTCCTGACCATATTATTCTTATTTTAAATATGTTATCCTTCCGGAGGAAAAGCTTCCAGGATTTCTCTTACTGAATTCACAAAATTCTTTTCCGGATGAGCACGATCCAGAACATCTTTCCCAACTCCCTGCCATGCCAGTTCTTTCTGTTTATTATCCACAATATCTATAACCAGAGTTCCCTCTTTATAGCGGACAACACGTCCGGGTCTGGCCCGCCAGACCTTGCCCCAGCGACCTGTTCTGTAAGTAGGGGGGACCCAATTTTTTCTGTTTTGAATATTTGTATAAAAAATTACCAGAAAATCAGCATTTTCTCTGGATGGAGCTTCAGTATACCCTTTCTCATCGAATATGGATTTTATCTGATTCAGAATATCTTTTTTTAGTAGGGGACTTCTTATAGATCCCTTTCTGCTTTCTTTACCCGGAGGGGCTTTAACCAGTGAATAGGTTTTAAAACTGCTGAAATTCACAGATTCATCATAATTTACACTCACTCTTACTGTGGAACAGTTGATAAGAATAACCATGAGTAAAATAATTGGAAACAGTAACATTTTTTTCATGTGATTCTCCTTAATTTATTATAATTATTGCTATAGGAAACTCAATTGAACCAGATCTCAACAGTAATAATCCGTTTTACTGTAATGAACGTTTTACCTGCTATTTTATTGTATGTAATTAATGAGATCAATAATTATTATTTTGTATTTTTCTTATCAGGATTATAATTTACGTACAATCTCAGGACCAAAAAATGAATGGGTACCGATTTTTTTATCAATAAAAAAGATCAGCAGTTCTGCCAGAATAAAGAAAATAAAAAAAATAAGAGGTCCGTAACTATCAACTGAAAACAGAGAAGTGGCGATAAAATAAGCAGCAATTGAAATTATCAAGGGGAGTATGAATACCAGAAATGATGCAGTAATAACACTTTTGGGCTGGCTCTCAAGTTCCACTTTATCTCCGACATTGAAATGTAGGTTGTTTACTTTCAGATCAATGGTTCTTTTTCCTCTGCTGCTGGCATGACATTTTGACTTCAGAGTACATGTATGACAACCACTGTTTGCATCAATTTCAATGGAACAGATATTTTTATTAATTGCAATGATTTTTCCAGTTTCTTTCATAGGAGTAATCTCTTAATATATAGAATGATTAAAATTAATAAAAAAGAAGAATTTTATCAAGAATAATAATTATTATTCTGTTACTTTGTGATGATTATAAATATCTATCAAGAGATATGATTACTGTGGTTTTCTTTGAAATACACGCACATAATCTACTATCATTTTCTGAGGAAATTGAGTTGTATTGTCTGGATCACCCGGCCAATTTCCCCCTACTGCCACATTTAATAATATGTGAAAATGCTGATCAAAAGGAGCCGGGTAGGGACCGTTCTCAGAATACCATTCCGTTTGGGTAGCATAATGAATATCATCAACATACCATCGAATTTCTGTAGTATCCCATTCCAGGGAAAATACATGGAAATCATCATTAAATGAATTTGGATATGTATAAAAAACGCCTTTATGTTTATTACGGGGATAAGAGCCTCCATAATGAATGGTTCCGTAAATTTTATCTGGTTCCTGTCCTAACAATTCCATAATATCAATTTCTCCGCTCGCTGCCCAGCCGCCGTAGACCCAGTCAGTGGGGAGCATCCAGATGGCAGGCCATATACCCTGTCCGTAAGGAAGTTTCGCCCTTA
>CAZETW010000182.1:0-2415 GCA_964515295.1 uncultured bacterium
GAATAGGAAGAGTTAATTCAACCGGAACATCAAAGTTATAGGGGCTGAGTACCGTATCATTACGGCTTACCGTAAAACGCACTGCACTTGCAATACTGTCACCAAAGTCCACTGCATTTGCAACGATCTGGGCAAAGTCCGGAATTTCAATATCAAGTGTGATACTCTCGGGGATAGAACCTTCCGGAAAATATAATTCACCTCCATTAAGGTATTAAAATTTTATATTAAACCGGAAATATCTTCCACCCATTAATTATTTACTTGACTTTTATGTAAAATGTATTATTATTATCTGGTTAAATTATTCTGTTTATTTTATCAACCTTCGAAAAAAATTGTCTTTTGATTTAATAATAGGAGGAAAAATCCATGAACAATGAAAAGATCAAAAGTCAAAGCAGGAAAGCTAAAAAACCGACTTATACACAGGTTTTAGGGCCGGTTGAGAATTTGGAAAGTTATGTGAAGGCAGACTGGTGGAAGGAGATTTTTAATGCCAACTATTTAAGAACAGACGGAGATGTAGTTGAAGATCTATCCATTACCCAACAGGAAGTAGACCTGTTTATTGATATATTGAATCTTAACCATGATAATACTATTTTAGATCTGTGCTGCGGTCAGGGCAGACATACCCTGGAACTGGCAAGAAGAGGTTACTCCGATGTATCCGGACTGGACAGATCACATTATCTCATAAACAGAGCAAAATCTATAAATAAAAAAGAAGGTTTGAATGTCAGTTTCAGAGAAGGTGATGCCAGAAAACTCTCATTTGCAGCTGATACATTCGATTATATAATCATGGCTGGAAACAGTTTTGGTTATTTTGAATCTGTAAATGATGATAAACAAGTACTGGAGGAAATTAAACGAGTTCTTCGTCCCTACGGGAAAGTGTTAATTGATCTTACAGACGGCACCTATATGAGCAAGCACTATCAGCCCAGAAGCTGGGAATGGATTGACAAAAATTATTTTGTCTGCAGAGAACGTTCCCTGTCAGAAGATCAGAAAAGACTCATTTCCAGAGAAGTGATAAGCCATGTCAAGAAAGGTGTCATTGCTGACCAGTTTTATGCAGAAAGACTGTATACAAAGAAAAGTATTGAAGATCTGTTGAATACCATCGGATTCAGCGATATTAAATTTCATCAGGAATTAAAACCTGACTCGCAGAGGAATCAGGATCTGGGAATGATGGCTCAACGAATTCTGGTCAGTTCCTGCATTAAAAAAGAATGGACAGTAAAAAGAAAAACGAAACCGACAACCAAAACTGTGGCAGTGCTTCTGGGTGATCCGAATATAACAGATATAACCAAACCCAATGCAGTATTTGATGAAGATGATTTTTATACTATCAGTGAACTGAAAAAAGCTCTTACAGAATTAGAAGAATATGATTTTATGTATATGAATTCTCATAATACTTATATACATGACCTGCAAAATAAAAAAAATAAAATTGATTTTGTCTTTAACCTATGTGATGAAGGATTGAATAACGACCCTACCAAGGAACTGCATGTTCCCAGCCTGCTGGAAATCTTCCGCATCCCCTATACCGGAGGAAACCCGCAGTGTTTAGCTTACTGTTATGATAAATCTTTAGTGAGAGGAATAGCCAAGGAAATGGATATCCCGGTGCCGGAAGCTTTTATTATCGAACCTGAAGATGTTACTTATATTGAACTGCAAATTGCATTTCCGGTCATCGTAAAACCGAATTTCGGAGATTCAAGTTTCGGTATTACCAAAAAGAGTGTATGCAATAAGGTGGAAGAGCTGGAAAATGCCATCTCCTTTGTAAGAGAAAAATTTGGATATAATAAACCTATTATTGCAGAACAGTTTCTTACCGGAAAAGATATAAGTGTGGGGATTATTGGAAATCCGCCGGAATCGTATTTGGTTCTGCCCATTATTGAAGAAGATTATTCCGTTCTTCCCCCCGGACTTCCGAGAATCTGTGGTTATGAAGCAAAATGGAATCCCGATTCTCCCTACTGGAAGATTACTTCTATCCCGGCTGAATTACCCGAGGATACAAATCGTTTTCTGACAGCCAGTTGTCTTAAGCTTTTTGACCGACTGGGATGCAGGGATTATGCCAGATTTGACTGGCGTCTGGATAAAAATGGGACTCCCAGATTACTGGAAGTGAATCCGAATCCCGGATGGTGCTGGGACGGACATTTGGCCAAAATGGCAAAACTTGCAGAAATATCGTATCCACAGATGTTATACAAAATTCTGCAGGCTGCCGAAGAAAGAATACAGAACAGCAAACAGAGCAGTGAAGCCGTGTCCGTAGATAATCGTACGAGTGGTGCAAAAACAGTTAATTAGACTGCCTCTAACCGTTATAAATGCAAAACCTCAGGTTGTTTGAACATAATTCACCCTGAC
>CAZETW010000183.1:0-2392 GCA_964515295.1 uncultured bacterium
GCAAGTTCTTCTTTGAGTTGGTTGAATTTATTTTGCAGGTCATTCATAGTTTCTGGTAATAAATTTTATTAATTAATAATTTATATGATTTTTATTTGAAATATCTGAATCAACACCTATCAAACTGAAAAGATAAAAGTTACCGGCTTTGTCACCGCAGCATACGTCAAAACCTCTGGAATTAAAATCACAGCAGGTGAGGGGGCCGATAGCAGGATAGATTGCTGTTATTCTATTATTTTCAACAGCTCTGATTTCAAGTTTACCGTCAAAATCAGCCAGAGCGATGAATCGTTCAGCATAACTAAATGCACAGGAAGACATATTTCTGATATTACAATTGACAGTACTTAATTCTTCATATGTTTCTGTATCCCACAACTGTACGATTCCATGTGCATCTACAGAGATAATTTTTTCTCCATCAGCTGAAAAAGCACAATAGATTACCCAGCTTTCAAGATTTCTTATGATTTTTGCTATATCTTGCCTTTCGATTTCCCATACATTAATATTATCCCCTCCAAAAATAATCTTTTTACCGTCCGGGCTGAAATCACATGCAGACCAGGCTGCATTCTGAGCCAGGATCTCATATTTACCAGTATTGTGAAGATCCCATACTATGACACTGCCTTCACCAGCATCCGGATCTATCCCGGAGGCAGTAACAACTTTACTGCTATCCGGACTGAATGCACAGCAGTTTATTGCAGCTTCTTCAGATACCGAGAATGTTTCTGATCTGCATAGTATCTGTCTGTTGTTTGTTATATTCCACAGGAAAAGTTTTGAATGACTGTCTCCAATTGCGAGAATATTCCCATCAGGACTTATCGTACAGGATGTCACCGGAACATCCATCCCTTTTATTTCAGATATAAAGTTACCATTGGAAACATTATATACTATAAGACTTCTGTCCAGGCTTCCGGCAACTACTTTTGAACCGTCTGGGCTGAACGCACAGCAGGAAATGCTGTCACTAAAAACATCTTCATATGCAGATTCATTTTGGGCATTTTCAGTATTCCAGATTTTGATGGTGCAGTCTTTGCTGGTTGATGCAATCATTTTTCCATCCGGACTGAATATACATGAAGTTATCTCGGCACTATGCCCTGCTAATTTTGCTGAAAACTCAAAACCTACAGCATCCCAAAGCATTAAATAGTTATCCACTCCTCCGGTTACAACTAATGAACCGTCAGGGCTGAACCCACATGCAGTAATATCCTCAGCGTGTCGTTCTTCGTCAATGGTATACTCAAAAGGTTCTTCAGGTTCTGGTTCATCGTCTTCGGTTCTGTAGAATATTACCGGTTCATTATAGTGATTACCCGTATAACCACCAGTAACAATAACTTCTCCATCCGGTCCAAATGCGCAGCAGTTAAGACTTTTCATGGCTGAGGTAAAGCTCAGTTCTTCAAAATTTTCTGAATCTATTAATGTCAGCATGCCATCCTCAGAAGCAGCAGCTACAATATCTCCGTCAGGGCTGAAAGTACAGCAGGTGACCGGACGATGACTAATGTCAATTTTTTCCAGTTCCTGTTTTGTTCTGGTATCCCAGAATATTACAGAACCATCATCACTCCCGGACACTATTATTGTTCCGTCCGGACTGAATGCACAGGAGTTGACTGCGTCCTGGTGCCCTTCAAGTCTTGCTGTTTCTTCACAGGTATCAGCATTCCAAAGCTTAAGAGTTTCATCTTTGCTTCCGGATACTATATATTTTCCGTCAGGGGAGAATGCACAACAAGTCACTTCATCATCATGATATTTGAATGTTTTTAATTCTTTTCCTGTATCCAGATCCCAGAGTCTTAGAGTTCTATCTGCGCCTGCAGATAAAATAGAATTATTATCCGGAGAAAAAGCACATGCATTGATACTGTCTCCATGTCCCTTAAGTGTCAGTAAAATTGTTTTGCTGGATTCGAATAATATATTCTTTAACTTTAACCAGGGTTTTGTACCGGGTGTTATTCTTTTTTCTAATTCAGGATTTATCACTTTCGATACAGGTCCATTTTCTTTATTATCCACCCACTGCAACCGGTTGTACATCTGCTGCCAGAGAATCTCGGGCCATTCCTTCAGGTTATGGAGCTCCTGGCCTACAACTCTCTTGAATTCCTCTAACACTTTTTTTTGTTCACTGTAACTCATTGTATACCTATCTGATTATATAAAAACTTTTTTAATAAATTTTAAGCTGAGATTCTGAAAAAAGCTTATCGGAAAAATTGTGATATTATGTATTCAATAATCAGTAAAATTTTAGTAATAATAAGGGCTTTAAGTATTAATGTAAGTATAAGAAATATCAGAAGAATGTCAAGCAGGTATTATTTTTTCTTGAAATTAATATGTCAAATATTTA
>CAZETW010000184.1:0-2267 GCA_964515295.1 uncultured bacterium
CATAATAGCCTTCAGAGGAATCGATTTCAAATCCTTTCCAGCGGGATATGATCATGTATTTTCTCCAATTAAAAATAAATATAATATGATTCTTTACTCTATATTTTCAATGGTAGCGAACAGCAACATTCCAAGTGAATCACCGAAAATTATCTGCTTTCCGTTCTTATTTAAGTCACACGCATTTATATATCCAGTAAGCCCTTTAAGAGGCGCAATTTCATTTCCTGTATTTGTATCCCACACTTTTAGTGTCTTCTCCTTACTTCCTGAAACTATAATTTTTTCGTCATTACTCAGTGTATATCCGACAGCATCATAACTAGTGAGTAAGTCTTCTATGCATATTAGTTCTTTTCTACTATCAATATCCCATATACTGAATGTATCATACATCCCAGAAACTGTAGTAATTATTTTCTTACCATCTTGCAAAAACATACTAAAGATAACATTTTTCTTGGAAATATTAAGATTAAAAATTTCAAATCCATCCCTTATATTCCAGATTTTCACAGTTCCGTCTTTACTGCCGGTAATAAATTTATCACCGTTTGAACTAAATGTACATGTATTAACAGTGTTTTTATGTGCATGGAGAGTTCTTACTAATGCACCTGTCTGAACATTCCATATTTTTATTATTCCATCTTCACTTCCAGTAACAATTATTTTACTATCAAGACTGAACTTAATCGTATTAATCTTTTGTTCATGACCAGAGAGCGTATTAAATATTTCGTGCTTTTCTGTATCCCAGAATATAAGATCATTATCTAAAGTTGCATATGCGAGTATTCTGCTGTCAGGACTGAAATCAAAAGGCAGTATACTCCAACCATGTGATTTTATAACTTCCGGGATATCTACAAGTGTGGCAATCTCAACACCTGTATGGGTATTCCAAATTTTAAGGCTTTCATAATTGGCTTTTGTAATGATCCATTTTCCATCAGGACTGAATTCGCAGGCGCTTATCATAGAAGAATACCCAGTTAAGGTGTTAATTACTTTTCTGGTTTTAGCATTCCATATTTTAATTGTTCCATCTCTACAGGCAGTAATTATTTTTTTCTCATCCGGACTGTATTTGCATACATAAACCTGATCAGCATGCCCTTTGATTACTGAATCATCATCTCTCACTTCCGCATCCCAGATTTTAAGAGTAAAATCCCAACTTCCAGAAACAAAGGTTTTTCCATTGGGATTGAAATGACAGGATGATACACGGCTGGTATGACCTGTATAAGTATTGATTTGCTTACCCGTGTTTGCATCCCAAAGTATCAAAGTTTTATCCTCACTGCATGATATTATTTTCTCACCACTCGGGCTGAATCCACACGCGTATACAGGGCCTTCTTTGTGCCCGGGTAGTATATGAAATAATTCTTTAGTCTCAGTATCCCATAGTTTGAGTATTTTATTTTTTATGCCTTTTGTGCCTGTAATAACTTTTTTTTTATCCGGACTAAGGGCAATATCTTTATAAAATAACATTAGATCATTATTATTAACATAATTTCTTATACCTCGATTTGCCCCCGAATTCCATTTAGAAAGAGCCTCCTCCCAACTTTCAGACTGCCAGCCCTCACCCTTTAAACCAAGGTTACACATCCATTCTGGTTCTTCATTATCTGAAATATATGTTATTTCCTTTCCTGACTCTACATTCCATAACCACAATTTTTTTCTTCTATTTCCGGATATAATGTATTTCCCATCCGGGCTGAACGCACATAACCATGCTGGTTCAGGGGTTGATATAGAATTAATCTCCTTTCCTGTATCAGCGGACCATATTTTGATTGTTTTATCGTAACCACCAGATACGATGCATTCTCCATTCGGACTGAACGCACAGCAAAGAACATATGATGTATGCCCAGTAAGAGTTCTGATAAGAGCCGAATTTTCCAGAGGCCTTGATTGAAGTTTTATCCAGGGTTTTTTGAAATTTTTTTCTTCAGTTTCAAGTTTCTTTTTTAAGAGTTCGTTTTTTTTTGCTTTCCACTGTGTCCGGTTGTATATCTGAGGGAAGGTGAGTTCGGGATCTTCTTTTAACACGAATGCGGACTGGTCCAGGGATCGGTTGAAGGTTTCCAGAACAGATATTTTTGCTAAAAAGTCATTCATTTTTTATTTAAACACTTTATAATGTATGCTGATTATCCACAACAAAAGGATTAAACTTCAGAGGCTGATGACAGAGAGGACATTCCGAAATCAGTCCGGGCTCTTCCCAGGCTTCATCTGGTAGT
>CAZETW010000185.1:0-2014 GCA_964515295.1 uncultured bacterium
GCAAAGATTTTCAGATATAATGCTGAAAAGTGGATACCAGGATTGTGAAATCATTTATAAGGAGAATATATATGAAACAGTGTAAATTAATTATAAGTATAGTTGTAATATTTATTATGACAGGGCCAGTTTCTCTTGTTTATAGTGGTGATCCGGTGATTTATTTTACCTACAATTTTAATTTCAACTTAAATTTTGCTGAAATTCCTGTAGATAAAACTGATATTCTGGTTACTCAGGGGCACATTCCGCTTCTTGATATTTTTGATAAACATAAGGAGGTAAAAGCTGACTTTTTCTTCAGTGGATATACAAGTGAATATCTGCAGGAACATTTTCCGGATTTTGTTGAAAGGGTAAAAAAGAATTATAGACAGGATAAGTATAATATAGGTACGTATACGTATACTCATCCGGTTCTTTCTCTTATTCCTTATGATAATGTCATTCAGCAGCTTAAGAAAGGACTTGAATCTGATCAAAAAGTATGGGGTATCCGTCCCCAAGGACTGTTTCTTCCGGAAGTATCCTGGGATGTCTGTCTACCTCAGATCATGAATGAAGTCGGTATAGAATGGGTTTCGATATATAAAGAAATAGTACCGGAATATCAGGATAAACTTTTATATCCTCCTACTGCGTATGTGGAGGGAATTAATAATACTAAAGCAAAGGTTGTGCTTTGTACCAGATCGCTGGATCAGGGAAGTGTAGAACAATTAAAAAAACGTCTGGATAATCTGTATCAGAAACTGAAACAGGAAAATATTGATGAATTTCTGGTAGCCTTTAAAGATGATGCTGAAGTTATCTACCTTCACTCTTTCGATGTTCTGAATGAACGTGCAGGAACCGAAATAACCTGGGGTGAACATCTGCCCGAACCAGCTGCTTATTCCTGGGGAGATTCGCTTCCCAGTCTTCCGGCAGTAACATGGATGGACGAAAAGCTTACCATGCTGGAAAATCTTCCTTATGCAAAATTTATGACAATGGGAGAGTATATTAAAAAACATCCTCCGCAGAAGATGATATATGCTGAAAATATTTCCGGACATGCTGATTTTGATACATGGCTGAGGGGCGAGGGACGGGAACGTCTTAATGTACTTACTGAACAGGCCAATGATGAAATTGCTATGGCAACTTATATTGTGGATTTTGCTGAGAAAATGGGATTGAATGTCTCAGAGTCACGATCGTTATTAGAAGAAGCCTGTCATCAGTTAATGCTGGCAGAGAACAGTGACGGACGAGGATTCATGCCGCATTCTTCTCGTAAAATGTTTGTTGCAACTGCTGCAGTAAAAGCCAAGGACTTAGCTCAAAAAGCTGTACAGTCACTGCCTGAAATGGAGATTAAATAATATATTTAATAATGTTGTTGTGTTCTTAGAAATTTTTTGTAACTAACGTCGGTATCGGCATCGGTATCGCAATCGCAATCGAATCAGATCCCGAAAGCGATGGTAAAGAAATTGTATGATTATCATAATCAATAATTATATTAGTTAGGAGGTTTATATGAAACGTATTATAAAAACAGCAATTTCATTATGTTCTTTTGGAATTATCATTTTGGTTATTTCCTGTGGAATATTGACCGATACTTCCTGGAAACCAAATACTGACTGGGGTCACTGGAGACTTGGACATCGTTCAGGTTTTGACTTTCTGGGTAAAAATAGATTTACTGTGACTTTCGGCAGTGGTGCCCCTAATTTTGAATATGTGAGTCGGGAAGACTTTGAAAAGGAAATGGAAGAAGCAAAACAATACAATAAAACATATCATGACAGCGGATATATAGTGCTGCGGTATCTTTCCACTTCTCTTAACGGTGAGAGTGAGACTCCTACCTCAGAACCCAGAAAAAATCAGATTCATATGCTGGATTTTTATAATAACCGCTGGGAAATATTTGAAGATTATATAGGCCCCAAACCTTCGGAAGATCCAACAACCTGGATTACAGTTCGCCCGGACGGCAGTTTTCCTTACTATCGTTATGCAC
>CAZETW010000186.1:0-1961 GCA_964515295.1 uncultured bacterium
GGCTTAAAGGAGGAGCAGAAGATAAAAGGAGAAGAGTATTTTATGCGGAATTAAAATTTCCCCCTCTCTTTTTCAAAAGAGAGGGGGATAAAGGGGGTGAGTTTCCATCAACTATTATTGATAAACAGTCAGCATATGAATAATCAAGGATTGAAAAGAATTGAAATCAGAAGATGCCTGCTGTGGATTATGATCTTATCGGTTGTGATTGTACAACCTGTTCAGGCACAGACGGAATCTGAAGAGGAACTGTTAGAGTCTCTTTCAGAAGGACAGTCATCAGAAATACTGGAAGAACTGCAGGATTTACGGGAAAATCCGGTTAATATTAATAAGGCAGGTATTGATGGGTTTGAAAAAATTCCCTTCATAACGCAGGTGTTCATACATACTATTATCACTGAAAGAGAAGATAATGGATCATTCCAGTCTCTGGAAGATTTCAGAGAACGGTTACAAATTGAAGTTGAATTGTGGAATACGATAAAAGCGTATCTTACTCTAAAAAACAATACATTCAAGGATATATCGGTTACCATCCGTTCCCGATTTCAAAATATGGGCTTCGGTCAGCTGAGTCATAATGCTGCTTATCCTGGTTCGGCCTGGAAAATATATCAGCGGATCTCCCTGTCCCGGGAAAATGCTTTCAAAAGTGCTTTGCTGGTAGAAAAAGATGCAGGAGAGAGCCATCTTGCTGATCATCTGGTTGGTTATATTGATATAAAAAATGTGTATAAAAACATCAGGGTAATAATAGGTAATTATTATATTACCTCCGGTCAGGGACTGGTAATGTGGAGCCCGTATGGTTTTTCTAAAGGAGTGTATCCGGTTTCATCAGTGAAAAGGAACTCAGCTGCTGTGAGAGGATATACTTCGGCGGATGAGAACAATTTTTTTACCGGAGCAGCAGTTGAGGTTAATTACGGCTTGTTTCAAATATTATTATTCAGTTCAGGGACACGTCTGGATGCTTCCTTGAGCTCTGACGGAACTGTTAAAAGTTTCCCTGTTTCAGGGTATCACCGTACTGAGTATGAAAAAAAAAGCAAGGATAGGGTTAGAGAATATTCTGCAGGAATACGGGCTGAAATTAATACTTCCTGGGGAAAGCTGGGAGCAATCTGTGTATCAACAAAATATTCTCATTCGGTAAAAAGAGATGCAGGGAGTAAAAACCTCTTTTACTTTAGCGGAATCCGTAATCAGCTCATTAGTGTGGATTTTGATCTTTGTTTCAGCGGGATTAATTTTTTTGGAGAGATTGCGCAATGCAGAAAAAATAATATAGCTTTACTCACAGGTTGTGTGTATGATGCTGACAGAATAAAAGGAGTAATTCTCTACAGAAATTTTTCTCCCCGTTTTTACAGTCCTCATGGTCATGGGTTCGGATCTTCCTCAGTTACAAATGAACGAGGAGTAAATATTGGTTTATCTACAAAAATTTTTAAATGTAAAATTAATTTAATGTTTGATTTTTATCATAAACCCTGGAGAGCATTCAGAACTCCGGTACCGGTCAGAGGTGATGATCTGTATATGTGGATCAGTAAAAGAATCAGTTCCCATTTTAAAATAAAATGCAAATTGAAATTCAGGACAAAAGAGAAATATGATGAGTATACTTTCCGTGAGGGTATTTCTTCACAAATACTAAAAACCCAGAGACAGACAAGTCTGCGTCTTGAGTTTTTATCAGATTTTAATCAGTTGTCATTTAAAACCAGAGTTGAATTTAATCATATATATGACACAGATATTGAAACAGAATGGAGGTATACAAATACAGATGAAACTGGTATCTTATTTTTTCAGGATATAGACCTTGACTGCTTCAATCCCTTTAGTATAAGATTTCGCTGGATACAATGTAAAACTGACAGTTATATAAGCAGAGTGTATGAGTTTGAAAATGACCTGCCCGGTACGTTCAGTATTCCCTTTTTATATGGAGA
>CAZETW010000187.1:0-1909 GCA_964515295.1 uncultured bacterium
TATTCTATTCTTGTAATATCGTATAATATACAATTTTTTTTATTCAAAAAAAACACACTAAAATAATTACTATTAAATATCTTTTCATTTTTTTATTGGGATTACTGAAAATCCGTGAAACTTTTATAGTCCATACAAAACTGCAGGGCGGATTATTCCTGGTCTCTTCAGGGACAATGACTTTGAATCCATTTCCATTAATCTCCCATTTCAGCTTCTTATCAACTCCCAGGAGAGTAACAGCGGCATAATCTACATTGGCAACCAGTTTTTTTCATCCGGCCTGGTGAAACAGGATGAGAAAGGTAATCTGATCTGTAATGTTTGAAAAAATTTGGGAATAGACAAAGCAGCTTCATCTTCACTGATTTGTTTTAAAAATTCCCACCTTCTTTTATCCATACTTATTGTCCTTTGAATAAGTAATGATGGAGCTGATATTTTTTATAATCTTTGATAATAGGTTATTTACCGATTGTATATTCCCGAGGCGGTTCTGTACCATAAAGATGTTTAACAAAATAATCCCAGCGCCTGCGCATAAAATAAGTATTTTCGCTCAGATTATGATCATAATTGGGTATGATCAGCAGATCAAAATCCTTGTTTGCCTTGATCAGTTCATTTACCAGACCCAGTGTGCAGGCCGGATTGACATTATTATCCATATCCCCGTGCACTAAAAGCAGTTTGCCTTTTAAATTTCCGGCTATAGTCAGGTTGGACTGTTCTTCATAATGCTCTCCTTGGAGAAACCCCATCCAGTGCTCCGGCCACCAGGCTTTGGCCATACGATGGTCATGATTGCCGGCTGAGGACACTGCCACATCATAAAATTCCGGACGGATCAAAAGTGCACGGGCTGCATCATATCCACCGGCCGAATGGCCATAAATACCCACTCTTTCAAGGTTTATATATGGATATCTATCTGCCAGCTGTTTCATAGCAGCAATATGATCATCAGCACCGATATCTCCCAGATTCTTATAGGAGAAATCATGGAAAGCCTTGCTGCGATGAGCTGTGCCTAGTCCGTCAACTGTAATAACAATAAAACCCAGTTCTGCGATAGGTACCTCACTATTACGGCATCCCTGGTGAAAACTCTTGGGAGTGTTTACTGCATGCGGACCTGAATAGGTTGCATCAATAACAGGGTATTTTTTATGCGGATCAAAATTGGAAGGACGGAATATTACCCCGTAAATATCAGTTTTTCCGTCCCGTGCCTTGACCCTGAAAGGCTCCGGATACTGCCATCCTGTATTTAGCAGATCCTCAGCATCACCCTGTTCAAGAATACGAATCAGGGTACCGTCTTTTAAACAACGAAGTGTATGTACCGGAGGCTGGTCAACCCGGGAATACGAATCAACAAAATAATTTTTATCCGGAGAGATTTTGACCGAATGTTCAGCATCTTCCGGTGTTAATAGTGTTAATCCTATGCCGTTCAGACCTATGCGGTAAAAATGCTGATAATAGGGATCACGTCCTGCTTCTCTGCCACCAGCAGAAAAAAATATCACTCCCTCCTCCTCATCGATATGTTCTATTGAACGGATAACATATTCACCTGAAGTAATCGCATTTTTTAACTCCCCTGTATTCCAGTCATACCGATACAGCATACTCCAGCCAGAACGTTCTGACATCCACACCACCTCTGCCCTTTTTTCCAGAATTTGAAAATCACGTTTATCCACATCCACCTGAGTTTCCGAAGTTTCTGTTATAACAGTACGTACTGAACCGGTTTCCGGATCGATATCCTGCAGGTTCAGTTCCTGATATCCCCGTTCATACTGCTGTAAATAGAGACTTCTGCTGTCTCTGAACCAGGAAGGTGACCCCCAGGCAGCAATGGTTGACTGAGGAGGTAAATTCACAGGTATTTTTTTACAGG
>CAZETW010000188.1:0-1737 GCA_964515295.1 uncultured bacterium
TTCACCTGAACAGCAGCAATATGATAATGGCAGTGTTGATTCCGGTTTATACTATGTTCATTCTGTCCGGGGAGTACCAAAAGAACAAATAGTGCTGGGAATACCTTTTTATGGTCATGCCTGTTATGCTAAAGGTTTATTTGAATTAAATACAGATTATATTGGCTGGTACAGTTACAGTGATATTGTCTCCTTGATAGACAATGGGTGGAATTATCATTGGGATGATGTGAGTAAAGTTCCCTATCTTTTAAATGATAATAAAACAAAATTTATTACTTTTGATGATACAACTTCTGTACAATTGAAATGTGAATATGCTGCTGACAAGGAAGTTGCCGGAGTCATGATATGGGAAATCAGTAAAGATATAGTGGCAGACAGTCAACCTTTGCTGGAAACAGTTGGTAAATCAATGGGATTACTGCCAACACATGTTGTTGATATTTCTCAGTCAGAAGATATTGAGGCATTAATTAAGTTGGAAAATTATCCGAATCCATTCAATAATTCTACAGTTATTTCTTATTTTGTCCCTCAGACAGGAAAGGTCACATTAGAAATTTTTTCTGTTTCCGGAAAGAAAATTGAAACATTAATTAAAGCCACTAAGAACAGTGGGTGGCATAAAAAAATATTTAACGCTCAATCTTATGCTTCTGGTGAGTATATTTATCGCTTAGCTACATCTCAACAGCTTAAAACAAAAAAAATGATAATAATTAAATAATAATGGAGGACTTTAATAATGTCATTCAAAAAAATCCAAACATTATTGTGTCTCTTAATAATTTATTTACATGCAAGCTTTATCTATGCAGCTGATAGTAAAATAAGTGGAATAGTAGTTTCAGCACAAAGCGGAGATCCTCTGGTCGGGGCAAATGTATATATTGTTGGTACCAGTATGGGATCTGCAACTGATAATGACGGCATGTATACAATAACCGGAGTGCCTCCCGGCTCCTATATTCTACGCTGTACTTATCTTGGATATATTACACAGGAAGTGTCAATTGAGGTTAATATCGGAGAAAAAATTGATCAGAATTTTGAGCTTGAATATGAAGGAACTGTTGAGGGGGAAACAGTAATTATAACAGCCCAGGCACGGGGTCAGGTTGATGCTATCAATCAGCAGTTATCTGCCAAGCAGATAAAAAATGTTGTTTCGTCAGACCGAATCCAGGAGCTTCCTGATGCAAATGCAGCAGAATCAATCGGAAGGCTTCCGGGGGTTTCAATTACCAGAGTCGGCGGTGAAGGAACCAAGGTGGTTATACGTGGTCTGGCACCGAAGTATAATACTATTAGTATTGATGGTATCCGGATGGCATCATCAAATGCTGAAGACAGGAGTGCAGATCTGAGTATGATCTCCTCTACTATGCTGGAAGGAATAGAAGTCTCGAAAACTGTTACTGTTGATCAGGATGCTGATGTATTGGGAGGAACAGTTAACTTTAAGATGAGAGAGGCAAAGGGAGGCAAACAAGGATTAGGTTTTCATGTTCTGGCACAAGGGGGGTATACTGGTCTGTCGAACGCAAATAATAAGTATGATAATTATAAAATAGTTCCCAGTATTGAGGGCAGATTTTTCAATGAACGTTTAGGTGTTTTCATGCAGCTGAATTTAGAAAGAAGAAATCTCACCTCCAATGAATTTGGGGCCAGTTATTCTAATAGATCAGCTGATTATGTTAATTACATTACCCAATCCATAAATCTTCATTT
>CAZETW010000189.1:0-1602 GCA_964515295.1 uncultured bacterium
TTGAGGAAAGAATTGAAAGATTATGACCAAACAAATCAACATAAAAGGGAAAACCGTACTGGCTCCGCTGTCCGGTATTTCCAATATTCCATTCCGCCTTATGGCAGTAGAGAATGGTGCTTCTCTGGTATTCTCAGAAATGGTGAGCGCAGACGGTCTGGTCTATAATGACAGAAAAACAAAACAGTATATGAGATTCACAGATCAGGAACGTCCCCTAGGAATTCAGATATTTGGTGATGATCCCTCTATAATGGGAAAAGCTGCTGCTATAGTTGAACAACATCAGCCTGATTTAATTGATATAAATCTCGGATGCCCGGTTAAAAAAGTTATTAAAAGAGGGGCAGGGGCAGCATTAATGAAAGAACCGCAACTCATTGCTGAAATCGTTCATGCTGTAGTTTCAGCTGTTTCCCTTCCTGTCAGTGCCAAAATCCGATCCGGCTGGAACAAAAAAAATGTCAACTGTATTGAAATAGCTCATATTCTGGAGCAGGAAGGAGTCAGTGTAATTACCATCCACCCCAGGACCAGATCTGAAGGATTCACAGGAAAGGCCGACTGGGATTTAATAAGTATGATAAAAGATACTGTGAGTATCCCGGTTATTGGAAGCGGTGATATTGTTACACCTCAACATGCTCTTAAGATGCTGAAAGAAACCAGGTGTGACCTAATAATGATAGGACGGGGAAGTCTGGGAAGACCCTGGATCTTCAGACAGATCAACCATCTGCTGGAAACAGGAAACCGGCTGCCGGAACCTGACTATACTCAACAGATTGAATACTGCCTGCAGCACTACCGCCTGGCTTTCAATGTTTATCAGGATGAATTAAAATGTGTAAAAGAAATGCGTAAATATATTAACTGGTATTTACGGGGAATACCGAACAGTCATGGGATCAAACAGGAAATATTTCAATTGAATGACAGACAGGAGGTGGAACAGAGGCTGGAGCAGTATGCCCGGGAGCTGCAGTGAAATAAATAGGATTGAATTTTTAAAAAGATAGATTAATAATTAGAGTAAATAACTTTAACTCTATAAGAATATGTATATAATTTAAGTAGATACAATAAAAAAATTTTTGACAGTTTTATTAAAGATGAAAACGAAAAATAAATGGTCGAAATTGAAATTAAAAATTACTTATTTGTAACAAATTATTTATCTATACATTTGAATGATTCATCTTTTAAATCAATATCATATTCATTTTTAAGATATTCTTTAGCAGATTCTGAAGCTTTTTCGAGTATATGACCTGAAGCAAAAATAAAACCACATAGTTTTTTAATATCATATGTGTTTTGCCAGCCTTGAAGGTCAAAATTTTTTGACATTGGCTCTGACTCACCATTAAGGGTTATAACAGGTGCGGAAGTTGCTTCTTCGATTGATGGTATTGGAGGATAATTTATGTAGATATCTTCTAAACTTACATTTTTATTATTTTTCTTCAATATATTTACAATTTTTTCTCTTTCTTCAATTCTTGATGCAATATTTCTTACATTTTTTTTAAATATACTATAATTTCTTTTAACATCAGTATCTGTTTCTAGATTTTTTATAAATGATCTTTTAATAACTAA
>CAZETW010000190.1:0-1508 GCA_964515295.1 uncultured bacterium
TATAAATGGTATAAAATCGATTTTAAAAGAAGGATCATCAGACACAAAAAAATGAATATTTTATTTATGTCAACAGAGATGAGAGGAATGATATCTACTGGTGGTCTGGGAGAGGTTGTTTCAGCACTTTCAAACGCTTTAATTAATTCAGGACATGATGTGCGGATAGCAATACCTTATTACAGATTCCTTAAAAGAAAAAAGAGTATATTTGAAAGTACTAAACAGGAATGGAAAGGAGAATTAAATATTGGTGTATTACCTAAAACTACTGTATATAAAACTGTATTTAATAATAAAAAACAAAAAATTCCTGTCTATCTGATTGAAGGACATATACGGTATACAGAAGTAAACAAGGAGAATCAATTATACTCTCAGGAATCAAATACTGAACCTTATTTTTTCTTTTCAGCAGCTGTATTGAAATTTCTTTCCGAAAATATTGAAAAATGGTGTCCGGATATTATTCATTGTCATGATTACCATTCTGGATTACTGCCGGTATATTTAAACACATTATTTCAGGGTAAAATCAAATCACAGAGAATCGGTACTGTCTTTACAATCCATAACCTTGGTTTTCAGGGAATTACGTCAAAAAATATGCTTGAATATGGCGGCCTACCCAAGAAATTAGGAGAATATGCTCCGGATTTATCAAGTATGGAATTTTATGGTAACATCAATCTTTTGAAAGGGGCACTGTGTTATGCGGACATGATAACCACTGTAAGCAAGACATATGCCAGGGAGATCCAAACTAAAGAACATGGTAAAGGGCTGGAGGGTATTTTGACTGTACTACATTCTCGGGGGAAATTGTGCGGTATTGTTAATGGAATTGATAATGAGATATGGAATCCTGAGAATCTGGGAGACAGCCTGGCTTTTTCCTCTGAAAATATTAAAAATAAAGAGAATTGTAAAAAAGTTTTACAAAAGCAGCTGGGACTTAAGGTTTGTAGTGATCCTATTATAGCAGTCCGATCAAGATGGTCATATCAAAAAGGTATGGAACTTATTCTCAATGCTTTTAGTCAGTATCAGCTTCATAAATATGTTCAATTTGTGATTATTGCCAGTCAGCAGTATAGCGATACTGGATATATCGGATACTGGTATGAACTCAGAGGATGGGCTTCTGCTTTCCCCAAACGTATAGCCTTTAAAGTTAAAAAATTTCGTAAGTCACAAATCCAGAATGCAGGAAGTGATATGTTTCTCATGCCGTCGTTATATGAACCATGCGGTCTGGCACATATGGAAGCCATGCGATACGGAACAATACCCATAGTTCGAAAAACCGGAGGACTGGCAGATACAGTAACAAAAAATGAGGGTTTTATATTTAACTGGAATTTTCATGAACCTTTGGACAGAAAACAGATATTATCAGGAACCAGAATAATGGTAAAAGCAGTTGAAACTGCTACAGAGAAATTCAAATCAAAGACTGAATGGCAACATCTGGTTGAAAACGCTATGACCAGAAATAATGATTGGTC